>JAJEFL010000116.1:0-9339 GCA_022820435.1 Rhodothermales bacterium | reverse complement strand
GTGTCCCATCTGTCGCTGATCAGCATTTCTCTATACGAAGCAGTCCTGCTGCGGATTTCTTCTCTCCTGGTCAAATGGGGGGCGATTCCAGTTGTCCAGTCAGTGATTGAAAAGCTGGGGCATCTTGATGCAAAAATACATTGCCGCCCTGCTTCGCTGGATCAACATGTCCTTCAAAATATGTTGTATGTCGCAGAGAGTTTGCCCCGATTTCAGACAATGAGAGAACTTCCGGCAGAAGTGCAGGGGAATTCCGGAGCTGTTTATTCTCGGTCACAAAAAACATCCGGGCGGGGTACCCAGATTTTGTCCATGTTATTTTCTCTACCGGTCAAAGGGGCGATGAAATTGGCGAATGGAGTACTGCGGTCACTTGACCGCCGCCGGAATCATCAAGCCTCAATCCTCAGGGATGCATTAAATCGTCTGGAAAGCATTTTGGAATTCGTTGCGGATTTGAAATCCACCGATAAACCACGAACACAGACGCAAATATGATACGGAAAGGCTCCAATAGCGACACGCAGTGGTGGATGACAATCGTGGGTGCAGGATTTCTGGTGACCGGGATGTTTTTGCAAATTGGCTGTGTCTCATCTTCGGATGGAGAAGAAGGTGAATTTCTCAGCGTCACTGCGGAAGTTGAACCGGTATGGGAGGATTCGGAGGCATTATGGGAATCGGTAGACCGTGACTCGGTCACGCATGTTTTTCAACTTCTTTGGGATCAATCTATTCCGATGGGGGGATATGTTCATCGGACGAATCCAGACAGCCAGGACGCGCTTCAGAGGATTCACAATTTATTGAAGAGTGCGCGATTGACCACAGATTACGGGGGCGGGGAGTCTTCGCTCAAGTGCCTTGGAATCACGGATTCCATTACAACGGTAGATTGTGAAAGCACTTTGAACAGAGAATTTTTTACCGGTGGAGAATCCCGTCTGGATCAGGGCATTCGAGATGTGATTGAAGGACTCAAGAGCGGCACCCTCAAAGGAGCAGCATTAGTTACTGATTTGATTACGACTACCAACTATGGAATTGGGGCTACAGCCCTGCTGCCGTACTTCAAAGATCCAGCAATAAGGGCATACTACAATGCAGGTGAAATTGATGTTGCCATCGTAGGGATTCGCATTGATTATTGGGGAGTACACAGTGGAACATGTCGTTCGGTACCCGGACCTTTAGGCTGCTGGTTTCATGAAGGCCAGCAGCGCTATCAGTCCATGGAAGCAGTTGCGAAGAGGCCAATCTATGTTCTCATTATGGGACGGAGGCCGGAGGGGGATAGCCGTGAAAACAACCCCGTACACAATCTTGCAACGGAGTTTACGGAGTCTATTGAGGATATTGGATTGGGGGTCAAGCATACGACCATAACTCTAGGCTCCTTAACCGGGCAGGCCAATTTCGACTGGCTGGCTTATGAAGGAACAGGTTTTCAGCCTGTTGGGCTTGATAAGGAGCACGGTTACTATTGCAAAGACAGTGGAACACATAGTTTGGCCGGCAGATTTGCAGACAGTCTGGTGACAATTACATCAGTGGAAACGGATGATGTCAAGGGGATCATTCGCGTGAGTAAGAACGATGATGAGACCGCGCGGATCAACATGGACCTCAACTGTAAGGTGCTTCGAGAAACGATCCGTGAGGATCGTACCGGAGTGTGCAGTGATACATCTATTGACGTGAGAGTGCAGTATGGAGAGTCCACGGATTGGGCCGATTGGTCTTCAGTCGAGCATCGTAGCGATCTAACCCTTGGGCTTGAGCAATTCATGGAAGGCATACAGCCCAGTTACTATCAATCAAAGATACCTTCTCCGAAAATCCGGGAGTGCGAGAGTAAATAAATATGGGATTTATCGCTGCGCTGATACTTATCATAGAAATTGGGGCGTTCGTTTTTCTGATATGGTGGCAGAAAAAGATTTTTGGAGATTCCGACCGTGCTTTAAGAGAAATTGATCATATCCTGAGTCTGAAAAAGTTTGACATCAAGGATGTCACCGCATCGGATGTGGTCATTGATCAGTTTGACCGGATGGTGGAACTTCCCCTGGAGAAAATCCGGTCATTTTCAAATGCTGCCCTTGTAGCCGGTATTGGGGGGACAATGGGTATTTTTCTTCTGGAGGCAATTTCCACAGGGTTATGGGTAGGTTATTCAAGAGATATAAGTTCCGTGTGGTTTGGGGCGATTATTTTGGGCCTCATCCTTGCCTTGCTTTCCAGTTTAATTGGTGTCTTTAATCATCTCCACATTACATCTAGTATATTGTCCACCGCACATGACCAGATAAGCAAGAAGGAAGCCGAACTACTGGATGCGCAGGCACAAGAGAAAGTCCCAGAATCCGAATTAAGTAAACAACTAGAAGAACTGACAGAGGCATGGAAAGATGCGGATGCTGCAGATGTTTTAGAGATGATTCCAGAGTTTCTTCAAGGGCAGACCGCCGTGATGAATGATATGCAGAGGCGCTTTGGAGAACAACAGGTTAATGTTTGGAATTTGTTGGAAAGACAGAGAGATGTTACACAGAAAATCGGCGAAGTACTTGCAGAATTAAACAAGCATTCAAGGACACAGCAAGAGTCGGTCGTAAAAATTCAGACAGATCAGCAAAATTTGTTGGAAGGGGTTGATGATTCTCTAAAAAAACTGATTAATGAAAGGGAATCTCTAACAGAGGAAATAGAATCATTGCCTGAGAATATTAAAAAATCAATTGACGCGGACAAGATAGGTGAGATTTTTGGAAGGCGGGCAATGAATTATGTGGAGGGGTTGGAAGATGCCTTTAAGAAAGCAGTATTCCAGTTCGAGAAGTCGCTTGACGGGAATCAAAAGGATCTGATCAACGGGATTATCATCCAGAATCATAGAGTAATCAAACCCCTGTCCGAATTTACAGGAGAGGTTAAAAACAGTCTGGATCATCTGTTTAACAAGCTCGTCAGCGAGAATCAGAGAATCATGGAGGCCTTTTCCGAATTCACAGATTCCCTTGAAAATAGTCAGGCTGCTCAGATCAATAAACTTATCAGCGAGAATCAGAGAATCATTGATTCCCTATCCGAATTCACAGATTCACTTGAAGATAGTCAGGCTGACCAGATCAATAAGTTCATCAGCGAGAACCAGAGAATTGTTGATTCTTTCGGGGAACTTCGCGATAAAATGGAGGAGCATATTATTAATCCTCTGGGAGGAATAGCTGTACGATTGGAGGAGACGGCGGCGACGATGCCTGGAACTGCGCAGCAGTTTGGAGATAAATTACGAGAGGCCGCGCAAGTTCTATCGGGGATTCCAAAGGAATTAGAGGAAGTGGGGACGAATATCAACGAGGTGGTAGGTTCCACTACCGCGGAAGCGTTAGCCCCACTCTCTGATAAGATGAACATGTACATTGAAACTGTTCAGCATACACACGAGAGCCTGGAAAAAATTATCCAGAGCCTTGTTCATCTTATTCGGGATATGGTTCAGGAGATGGAAAGAGAAAAGTGATGAGACGGAAGCGGACCAGGGTTACGGTATGGCCCGCAATCACCGATTTGATGACGGCAATCCTGATCATTGCATTTCTTTCGGGTACGGTTACGGTGGCCTACATCAATAATAATTCGGCTGATGATGGATTAGATAATCCAGAAACCGATGAGATGCTCCGTGACTCAATCAGCGAATTGCAAACCCAGGTGGACAGCCTCCTGGATGCATTTGACGAGTATCTAAATGAATATCCAAGTGCCCAGTTGGTGATTGTTCTTAAGGACTCCATCGAGAATTTGCTGGACGATGAGGGGAAAATCGGGAGTCGCAGCTGCTTGGGCAGAGATGAAGATAAGCAGCCCAATTCCCCCATGACGATCCGAGTGAATCCAGCGGATTACCAAATTAGATTGAATACACAACTCATAGAGTCTGGGTGGCCTGGGTTACAGCAGTATGTTCGCCCGTATGATCAAAGAGAACTCAGTGAATCCGAAATGATTGACTTTGCCAGAGAGATGTATAGACTAGGAGACGGGCGCATAGAAGGGAAGTGCAGATTCTTTGTGCGTCTAGAAAAAAGTGAGGAAGTGTCGCAGGAAGCGCTTGTGCTAAGGTGGAACAATCTGAAAGACTATTTCGCCGGGCTCACCAATCCAAGCGTACTGTAAACATTGATAATCGCCCTCCAGCAATTCGTTGCTGCCCCCGTCAGAGTCTCAAGGCGTTGAATGGATTGTTACAGTCCGGTTTTTCGTTTGGATGGGCGGTTCAGATTCAGGGAAAATTGACTGATGCGGCAAATACTGACCATCAGGGGATGTGAATAATTGTTAAGCCTTCCTTATAAGTGCAAGGCAGGGGGAATGCTGAATGGAAACCGTTATCAGGGAGAGTTCATTGTGGGAAGACATTCCTTGGGAACAGTAACACAATGATATTGTTGTACTTGCTGACAATGTTGCCAAACTTTGATTCAGAGACAGGCTATTTGCCACAGGAACGCATCGGATGAACTGGACAAATTTCTCCGACCATTTCGGTTTTAACGGGCATAGGTCTCGTTTACTGTCTGGATTACTTGCTGCTTTGAAGAACTTGGCTGCTGCGGGATGTCACTCTGTATTAATCAATGGAAGTTTTGTATCCAATAAGGAATTGCCGGAAGACTACGACGGAGTCTGGTATACGATGGGTGTCAATGAAGATCTCCTTGATCCGGTATTGCTTGATTTTCGTCATCCTCGGTTTGCCATGAAATCAAAATACCAGGGTGAACTATTCCCGGCGGGAATCATGGCAGCCCCTGGAGTTACGTATGAGATTTTTTTCAAAACTGATCGTAACAATATCCCGAAAGGAATCGTTCACATTGACCTTGCCACACTCCCATGATTACCAACGAGCGACAGTACAGGATCACCCGCAAGAAGGCGGATCAATTTCGTGAGGCGATTGAGGAACTTGTATCCAATCAGGCGAATCGCAAGGATATTTCACCTCGCCTGATTCAAGCAGAGCGTGAGGGGATGGAAAGCCAGCTGGCAGACCTTACAGCCGAACTGGATGAATATGATCGACTGAAGTCTCAAAGTTCTTCAGTATTCAGCGTCAATTCGTTTGACGAACTAGGCGAGGGGCTGATCAAAGCACGAATTGCCAGTGGTCTGACCCAGCAGGATCTGGCTCTCCGAATGGGTTTGAAACAGCAGCAGATCCAGCGTTACGAAGCGACGCGTTATGCATCTGCTAGTTACAGTCGCCTGCGTGAAGTAGCAGATGCCCTTGAATTGCACATAAGTAATGACATTTTTTTGCATGTGCAGCCTGGGAATTTTCAAGTTTTGCTCAAGAAGCTTCGCAATGCCGGTCTGGAGAAAAAATTTGTATTAGATCGTTTGCTGACCTCGGGGGATAAATCCCTTGCTATGGGCGAAATTGAGACGCAGGACGAAAACACTGCACTTGCTGCCAGAACTGCCGTGGTACTGAACCGTATCTTCGGTTGGAACAGTGAGAGTTTATTCGGTTCAGATAGACTTGAACCAGCAAAGTTCGCTACAGCCGAAGCGAGATTTAAAATGCCTCTCAGGCGCAGGCAGGATGCCATTGATCTGTATGCAGCGTACGCCAATTATCTTGCCGTACTCGTCCTGAATGGATCAAAGTCTCTCCCCAGAGATACGGTACCTACCAACCCCGGTGTTTTTCGAGAATACGTAGTTGAAAGATATGGCAGTATTAGTCTCCAAAATCTTTTGCACACCGCCTGGGACTTTGGTGTAGCCATCTTACCGCTGTGTGACTCCGGTAAATTTCATAGGGCGTGCTGGAGATATGAAAATCGTAATGTCATTGTATTGAAACAGAATTCAGCCTATGAATCAAGATGGCAGTTTGATCTGCTACATGAGTTATATCACGCAGGTCAAATGCCGGATGACGATACGCTTGAGGTAATTGAGTTGGATAAAACAATGCCGGAGTACAGGGATTCTCCAGAAGAATTAGCCGCCAACAAATTCGCTGCCGATGTAGTTCTCAATGGCAAAGCTGATATTCTATTACAAGAGTGTGTCAGCACGGCGAAGGGGGAAGTTAGAAAAATGAAGCGTGCCGTTCAGACAGTCGCGGCTCAGAATCAAGTAGATGCTGGATTTCTCGTCAACTACGTTGCATTCTGTCTCTCAACCCAGGGGGAGAATTGGTGGGGAACGGCCGCTAATCTTCAAACTTCTGACAATGATCCATGGCGGACTGCACGTGATATATTTATTCAGCGTTTTCCCTACGAGATTGACAATAAACTTGACCGACAACTACTTGACCGAGCATTGCACTAGTGTCTACCGTCAGCAGCGATTTTCGTGTTATTTGACAAGGCTCTCCCCGCTGGGGCTGCGAGTCACTTCTTCAGTTGGTACGAAATAGCGCCAGAAATCCCTCGTCAGTTCTCGGTTCATTTCAGGCATATCTCGTTTGAGGTGCGTCCAGAATTCCTTCTTTTTCGCCCATTCCGAGCAGTTGTCAATCGGTCTGTCGTCAAGATATAAAACATCTCTGACGAAGGTAGCGATCAGGGCAAGTTGGTCTCGGAAGGAATCGTCAATTCCCTGATCTTTCCAGATCTTCTGGTGGTCCAACATCCTGTTCCTGTTTTTTCCGAGCGCATTGGCGGTTGCGATTGTGTATGCTACAATATTGGCTCGGTACCCGCTCCGCTTACGATACCAGTACTGCCGTGAGATGAGTCGCTCGGTTTCTTTGAATACGATGGCACGGGCGACCACCCTTTGATAATAGGTCTCATCAAACTGTTCTGAGGACTCCTCCCACGCCTTGCTGATCCTCTCCATGTACTGGATAAAATTCTTCTGTGCCCCTAAGTTCACCCAAAACGGCTCTTCATCCCAGACATTCTCAAATTTAGCAAGATCAGTCTTGGTGAATCTTTTAGGGTATTCCGTCTTGAATCGCTTCTTTTCTCCCGGGGTCATTCTGGATTGAGCATCTGCATATTGCCCCCTGGAGCGTTCATAGAACCACTTTGTCTCCTTAAACTGACCTTCAATGGCGGGAACCCATATACGGCGGGAGAATTGTTCCATCTGAACATGGAATGGATGATTTGACCGGAGATCTGGAATGCTCACTCTATTCTGGGTATTTGCATATTTGGCAATGTTGTGCACGATCTCCATGCTGCGGTTGTCGCTTATTTCAGAGAGTTTCATCTGGACGAAAACCCTGGATAGATCCGGCGGATTCTTGGACTGAGATATGTGGTACAGCGAGGCGGTCGTCTGCCCGCCATTCACAATCTGGAGATCCCGGATATGCATAATCCTGCTCCGGTCCTCATTGAGTTTAATATCCCGTGCAGTGGCGGTTATACCGTTGTTGTAGGCAAAAAAATTGTGGGGTTCATGGATCAGAGTATCACGGATGCCTTTATTTACATTTCCGCGTGCCTGCAGGAAGCACCGAACATTCTGCTCCAGCAGGCGTGCGCCGAACTCTTCATACAGGCCCGCCAGAATTTTCCCGGAAATCACCACGAGGTAGGTGCGGAAAACATTGGTCCCCACATGTGCCCTGAGACATGGTAACCCTTGCTGAAACATGGCCTTGAAATCCACATCAAGCGGTTCCTGACCTCCGCGTGAGCAGTACTGCCGGTGCAGCCGTGAGATATCCCAGATGGAGTAGACTGCTTTAACACCGCTTAAGTCGTGCGTATCAAGCACCTTTTTGTGTGTGCTCAGTTTCCGCTCAGAGGATAAGATGAAGTTGACGCGTCGGATCCGGTCTTTCCGGTCATAGATTCCGCGGGCTAACCGATACTCAGGTGCTGTTTCATCAAAATCCAGATGGAGATGGTTATTTCTGGCAGTCAGAAAAAATCGGCGGCATTTTCCGAACACACTTTCATAGTCTTTCTTGTTCAGTGACTCAAGTGTGACTCTATTTTCAAAATCGGCAATATGCAGGTCCAGTGTGGTGCCGTCTTCATTGAAATAGAATCCATCCACCTTGATACCGCCTTTCCTGCCGCTGTCCCGGTCGTAATAGCAGGGTTCAAATCCATTAATCGCACCGGTCTCTTTCAGTTCTTCTGAGACTGTTTCGAGAAAAGTGCTGCGTTGAAAGTTGTTCTGGGTTTCTGCATCAATCTGCAATTGCCTGCGGAACTCGTTAAAATACTCCTCAAGTGTCAGTTGCATCGGTTCATGTTCCAAATTGTTTCAAGTGGGCAGATGAAAGGTTCTAGAGACTCAATCTGCAGCTGGTATTTCACATTCTGAATTCCATCGGGTATTTGGGACCGGATAATCCGGGGGAACTCATCAGTGACTTCGTATACGCGTATTTCAGCAATCTGCATGGATGGATTGTCATAGTAGGGGAGTTCCACATACCCGGCTTCGGCAAGTTTGGTCTGATACTCATCACGTACGGAACTTCCAGTCAGATCACTTTCAATCCTTGTGACCATTTCGTTGAGCGAGATGGCCGAGGGAAGTTCGGAACTTTCAATGATGCGATTTGCCGTGAGATATAGTTTTTCTGCCGGGCTCTCCAACTGGTCTTCGGAGGCGATGTTGAAAAGATTAGGTCCCTGATTCGAAATGGTTTTGATTTCTGCGGCCGTGTTTCCAAACACGAAGTCCTGATTTCCCCCCTTCGGCCCAATCCATGCATTGAGTGCTTCATCGTGATTCAGGAGATGGGTGTAGAGCAGTTTGAGAAAATGCAGTTCTGCAAAAAGGCCGCGGACTTCCCAGGGAGACAGCAGGCGCGGTCTTTTTCCTGCAAGGAACCGCTGCCAGCGTTTTAGCTGATTAAGCGCAATGGTCAGAGCAGTTCTCGAATTTGAAACATCACGGAGATTCCGCGTCAGTGGTTTGCAGAGTGCATAGAAAAGATCAAGATTGGAATGACTGGTCAGAGTGAGCACCAGCGTCTGCTCCTGTTTTCTTGAACGCTGACGCAGATCAACATCAATACCTTGAATGTTCAGATTTGCGTTCAGGAATGCTTTCTGATGATCTCCTTCAAGTTCCGTGATAAGAAGGCAGTTCCCGTGCACATCTTTGCCCCAGAAAGTGGGGATCAGCGCATTGGAATATACGCGCCGAACATTGTAGTCTGCATCGGGCTGCCTGATGTCATCCCAGGGGGTCGTGTGTGGTTGAGATTCAGGATAGTCGGTTGTCATAATAGGCTGGATGATGTTAATCTTCCTCTGCATCCCAGTCGGGATCCTCTTCGCCGTGAATAGCAAATAACTCCTGCTGGATATACACCGGGTTTGCCACGACATCAAC
>JAJEFL010000168.1:0-25602 GCA_022820435.1 Rhodothermales bacterium | reverse complement strand
TGAAAACTCCCATGGCCTGGAGGCAGTGGTATCCAGATCCGTGGACTCATATCCAGTGATCGTCACCTGCACCTTCTCCGAGGGCTTCGGCTTCTGCGACAACTTTACCCTCAGCGTGTCCGTCTGCCCCTCCGTCACCGTTAACGAATTCGGTTTCACGATAATCTCGGGCTCATTGTCGCTGGCCCTGATCTCAACATAGATCGTCGTCCGATCTCCTCCCCCCAACCACATCGGCAGTCCATTTCGCGAAGTATTAATTGAAACAAGAAATATCTCACTCGGCTCGGGTATGGAATCATCTCTGGTACAAATTGGACGTTGTTCCGATTTAGAGGCACCGAGAGGAATCTTAGGCCAGTAGGTAGGATTCGAGATATTATCAGCAAGGTCATTCCATACCGCCTCTTGACTCATTGAAATGAATATCGGAATATACAAGTCCGTATGCTCCTGTGGCTGATCAATCGTCGCCGTAAAGATGACACATTCTCCCTCGTTCACCGGATTCGGGGATGCTTCCAGCGATACCTTTGGCTTCCCCGTATCATCAACTATAATCCCAAATGCCGTCAGATACAGTAACCGCCCATTCTCCTCAAGTTTCACGGTAAACCATATCCTCCTGATCATGATTGTAGGATTCCCCGTGTGTGATACCGTAACCGTTTGGGGTGTCTTCCAGTTCGAAGCATTCACCGTCAGCGTATCCTCGCTGATCGCCAAAATTGCCCCATGTTTATCTTCCTGCTCTATAATCGCTTTCCATTCGCTGCTGCCGGGGTTTTCCGTAGAAATATCAAAGTCAAAACTGAACGGCTTCCCGCGCAAATCATCGTCAAGAGAAACCATAACCGGGCGCACATTCAAAGACATCTTACCATTTTGTCTATCCAGTTCAGACTTATGCTCCTGAAAAATGGCTGAGCGGGAAGGATCCACGCCGGATGCCTCCGCAACAGATTCACTGCGGACCTGACCTGTGATATTCACCGACTGCCCCAGCAAATTTCCCGCTGACCAGGTGAGCATCAGCATAGCACTGATCAAAAATCGAAGACCAAAACCCGGCTGCCGGACCAGAACCACAGCAACAACACCAGAATCACCGGAGAAAAATGACCTGCCACTTTGATGTGCGTATCTGTTCGGAAATCTCATGATCGAACATTAGCGTTATGATCGTGCTCTAATCCTCTCACCTTGCTATCACATCCAATCTACGATAAATTGCCTAAAATACCTGAGGCTCGGTCAAGGACCCTGCCAATTGTACTGAATTTATGTGATGTGGCCCTGCAAACACCTCAACTGAATACGATCCGTATGCACATCCTGAATTATTGTTCCGTTCCGTTCCCTGACGGATGCAATCTGCCGCCAAGACTGTGCCTTGTCTTTTTTCCATCTCCATGATCCAGGTTAAACACTTTTCGCTAACATCTACCGCCGAGGCCTGCCAATCCTTCACCGGCCACACTTTTCTTACTCCAACCGTACGGATCAGAGTTCCATCTACATTAAGAATACAGCCCCTCTGACGTTGCCCCTCCTGCACAGATAGATTGCCGTCACAGTCTACGTAGAAGGAGCAGGTGAATCCAAAAAGATGGAAGTCCCTGCTGCGTGACTTCCATATCTCAACGCCTTGAGGATCCACCAACGATCTTCTGATCCCCCAGGCAATCCCTCAGAACTGTGAATAACATCTTCTTCCAGGATGAGCGTATCCGGTAACCGTGCATATGCTTGTAATTTCAAGGTCTAGGCTATATCCAAAGGCGAAAAGAGAGACGATTAAGGCCGGTGACACCAGAATCCTGACACGAATACTGAACACGGCTGAAAGGATAAAAGACGAGGGAATATACTATTGTCTGTTGCTATTTCTGAAGCCTTGTAAGGATACAACATAGCGATTGGGGAGTCAACATGTCGGTTTATTGCTCGGAGCCGTCCATCCCGCGGGAATGCAAATTGGGAACTAATAACTTTGGAAAAATATAGAACCGGTACCCATTTTCCCATGCACGTATGACTGTCATCCCTTTTATCGCCGCAGCCTGCCTGAAGTTAGAACTGAATGGAGGAACTCCGAGGCATCTGCCGATGCAGTAAACCATAACATGGAGATGCCAAAACCTGGATTCGGGTCCGATCAGGTAACCCTCTGCAGAACTTAACCTGTATGCTGTTTATTGGAGCGGACTTGATGGTTGCAGTCTGTACCATCGTCCTTACTTTTCCGATTTTTTTGACGAACAGAAAGACGTGATTCGCCGCTTCACCTGAAAAATGCCTCCCTGATACAGTGATGCTCAATGTGTCCAGCAAGATTTTTACCTTTATGATTCTAGTACCTGTTGCAGTTCTCGTCCATCCTGAACATAACCGGTATGTTGGGGGGAACCTGATTCATACAAGGCCGGTGATATAATCAGATAAAGCAATTCCGAGGGTAGTAAAAATTCATTTAAACGAAGACCTGGCATACCAGACAGACATCCTCCATGATGTCTCTCGAACCTTTGCATTGACGATTCCTCAGTTACCTGAACCACTCGGTGTCGTAGTGGGGAATGCCTACTTGCTCTGTAGAATTTCAGACACAATTGAGGACGAAGAGGCACTCTCACCATTACAAAAACGGACGTTCTCTGATCGGTGGATCGGGGTGGTTGAAGGCCGTAATGCGCCGCATACATTCGCACAGGATCTAGCCGGCCTGCTCACGTTTTCGGCCACCAAATACGAGCATGACCTCATCGTTAACACGCCCCGGGTGATACGAATCATGACGAGTTTTTCCAGCACCCAGCAGCAAATTCTCAGGCGCTGTGCAAAAATCATGGCGAACGGCATGGCAGTGTTTCAAGAGGATGCCAGCCTTAAAGGATTAAACGATCTTGAGCATTTCAACAGTTACTGCTACCATGTTGCGGGCGTTGTAGGTGAAATGCTCACGGAACTGTTCTGCGACTACTCCGAAGAGATTAATACACGGAAAAAAGAACTCATTGCATTATCCTCCTCGTTCGGACAGGGTCTTCAAATGACGAATATCCTCAAAGATCTGTGGGAGGATCACAGTCGCGGCGCATGCTGGTTACCGCAGAGTGTATTCCAGACTTATGAATTTGACCTTAGCCTGCTTTCTAAACACCATACTGATCCGCGATTTGTTCAAGGCTTAAACGAACTCATTGCAATCGCACAGGAACATCTCCATCATGCCCTCCAGTATATTCTTTTGATCCCCGCTCACGAGACAGGTATCCGGCGCTTCTGCCTGTGGGCGCTTGGGATGGCCCTTCCAACCCTGCGACGTATCCATAAAAGGCCAACCTTCAAAACCGGTCAGGAGGTCAAGATCTCTCGGCGTACCGTCAAAACTGTCATCGTATCCACGAGCATGCTGGCACGCTCCAATATCGCCCTTCGGACACTGTTTTTTCTTCTCAGCCGCAACCTGCCCCGCACTTAACTCTGTCTCCTTTTGATCTTCAGAAAACTGCCCCTTCCCCGCACTGTCATTCCAGGAGATTCCGGCTGTGCACCAAAAAAACGGGCTATCCCCCCAGTACAGACTCGTCGGAAAAGACAAATCCCACTATATCTCACCAAAATAAAAGCTTCAGGAATTCGTATTTTACGTTCGTTGCTAGTCGTGAAGCGGACAAAAACGATGCTTCCAGATTATCCGACAGAGTCCCCCTGAAAGTGTTCTACCACAAAGCGCTGTGAAAAGACTTGTATGCTTCGTGTCAATAGCCATCCTCTCACTCCAGATGGCCCATGCTCAGATCCCGAAATCAGGCAGCATCCTCGGAGCACGCATAAAGTGTACAAACAGCCGGGCATCCAATTATCCATGCAAAGGTGTGGATCTCCTTGCCCGTATGTCCAAAACAGATCTGAAAATAGCGACTACTTATATCAACGATATCTGGGGATGGACGGATCCCAGTACAGGCCGGGAATATGCCCTCGTTGGTACGGGACAGTCTGTGGCTTTCGTCGATGTGACCGATCCAGTCAACCCAGCTTATATAGGCAAACTTCCCGGCCACGACTCAAAAAATTCCATCCTTTGGCGAGACATGAAAGTCTACAGCAATCATATGTATGTGACGGTTGATGGAGGCAATAACGGAATGCAGGTCTTTGATCTCAAACAGCTTCGAAATTTCAAGGATACCCCGATAGACTTCAAGGAAACTGCACACTATGATGGAATCAAAACCGCACATAATGTGGCCATCAATGAAGAGACCGGATACGCATATATCACAGGTTATACTTCCTCCGCCTCCGAGGAGGGTGCCAAAGATACCTGCGGTGGCAAAGGGCTGCACATGGTAAATCTCCAAAGCCCCGGCGAACCAGCCTATGCAGGATGCTTTGCAGATCTTAAGACCGGCAGATCAATAGACGGGTATACCCATGATGCCCAGTGTCTGACCTATCGCGGGCCCGATACAACGTATCGCGGCCGGGAAATCTGTATTGGATCAAATGAAACCCACATCAGCATTGCAGATGTGACCGATAAAGCAGCGCCGGTGATCCTGGGAAAGGCAAGCTATCCAAATGTAGGGTACGCACATCAAGGCTGGCTATCGGCAAATCAGAGTTACTTTTTCATGAATGATGAACTGGATGAATTCCATGGTCTGGTGAATCGGACACGAATGATTGTCTGGGACCTACGAGACCTTGAAGACCCTCTCTACCATTCCGTATTCAATTTCAATTCCATTAGCCCCGATCATAACCTTTATGTGCACGGGAGCTATGTGTACGCAGCCAACTACACGACAGGGCTTCGGATTGTGGATATCTCGAGTATTGGACAACCGGAGGAAATCGCCTTTTTTGATACACATCCAGGAACAAGTGCCGATCCCTTTGCCGGAGCATGGAGTTCCTACCGTTTTTCCGGAAGTGGTACCATCATCGTCAGCAGCGAACCCGATGGTCTGCTGATTTTGGATCTGCTTCCAGGGGCAGGCTTCGCTTCAACTTCGGCCAGTGCAGACGAAGGAGACGATTCACACAATGTAACGATAAGGTTTAATCCATTATCATCCGAGGATATTACGTTGAACTATCGGCTGGATGGCACAGCGACAGAAGGAACCGATTACAGCGTTGTCAACTCAGGAACGATCGCAGTCAAGGCCAATGCAAGTTCGGTGGACCTCCCGATCACTATCGAAGATGACGATATCTACGACAATAATGAAACCGTGATCGTGACGTTGATCAGTGGTGCAGGATATGCCGTAGGCAGCAATAGCGTATATACGCTGACGATTACGGACAATGACGATCCGCCACTGGTTACCTTCGCTTCGAACCCGGGCAGTATAGACGAAGACGGGAGTACCTATACTGCGACGGTACAGATCATGCCTGCACCCGTGCCAGATATTACATTGAATTACAGCCTAGGGGGCAGTGCAATACAGAATACGGACTATCATGTCGCAGAGACGGCTTCGGTAACCGCCGGTGCAACCTCAATAGAGATCCCGATAATGATTATTGATGACGGCATCGACGAACACGACGAGACGATCATCCTGACCCTGACAGGCGGCACGGGATACGCCGTTGGCAGTGAGAATCTGCACACGATAACCATCATGGACAATGATACGCCAGAAGTTGCTTTTTCGATGGCTGCGGGGGACATAGACGAGGGGAGCAGCATGCATAATGTGACGGTAAAGATTCTTCCAGCCTCTATAGCAGACTTTACGCTGCATTACAGCTTAGGGGGCACAGCTATGCGGGGGACCGACTATACCGCGTCAGAGACTGTTGATATAAAGAAAAATACAACCTCGGCGGACATCCCCGTCACGATTGCCGATGACGGCAAAAACGAAGAAAACGAGACGGTGATCCTGACCCTGACAGACGGTGCGGGATACGATATCGGAAGCACCAAAGAATATACATTAACGATTACGGACAACGATAAACCCGTGGTGGAGTTTGCCTCCGCCTCAAGCCGTGCGGACGAGGGAGATGATGCGCAAAGTGTGAGGGTGAATCTCAGTTTAGTACCCGCGAAGAACTTTACCTTGAATTACAGCCTGGAGGGCAGTGCAAAGCGGGGGAAAGACTATACCAGTTCCCGAACGGTTGAAGTAGAGGCGAATACGAACTCGGTAGACATTCGAATCAAGCCTCTGGATGATACTCTGGACGAGAATAATGAGACCGTAATCCTGACCCTGACCGATGGTATCGGATATAATGTAGGAAGCGCGAATCAGCATACGCTGACGATTACGGATAATGATATCCCGGAACTTGTCTTTGCCTCCCCCGCAAGCAGTGCAGCAGAGGAGGTCGACATGCATAATGTGAGGATCAATATTAACCCTGCATCCATCGCAGACCTTACCTTGACGTATGATCTAACCGGTAGTACCGCGACAGAGGGAACCGACTATAGTATCGTTGGCTCAGGGAGCCTTGATGTAACGGCAGGTGCGGCATCAGTAAATATTCCAATCAGGATTGCCGATGACGGTGCGGACGAGCATGACGAAACGGTCGTCCTGACACTGACTGTCGGCACAGGGTACGATGTGGGAAGCCTCGGCAAACATACGCTGACCATCACGGATAATGATACGCCGCAATTTGAATTTACTTCGCCATTGGGCAGCGCGGGGGAAGGAAGCGGTACCCAGAATGTAAGCGTAACCATAACCCCTTCCCCCGCGGGAGTTCTTGAACTGAATTATACAATGAAAGGCTCAGCCATAGAAGGCGCCGATTATATCAGTCCTCTCCTGAGCCCGATTCCGGTGCCCGCAAATTCCCCGTCCATCAATATTCCGTTAATCCTTACTGACGATAATTCGGAAGAAAATGACGAGACAATTATTCTGACATTGATGGGCGGTGCGGGGTATAAACTTGGAAGTACAAACCAGCATACACTGACCATCACCGATAATGATCGGGTAATCCCCCCGAGGGTTTCCTTCGCTTCGGCTTCGGCCGGCATATCTGAAGATGCCGGCATACACCATGTGAAGGTAAGCATCAGTCCTGCACCAGCGAACGCGTTTATGTTGAACTACAGCCTGGACGGCAGCGCAACACGCAACACGGACTACACCAGTTCAGGAACCGTTTCCGTGGCGGCAAATGCAATCTCGGTAAACATTCCCGTCACGATTACCGATGATGATGTTACCGAAAACAGCGAAACGGTTCTCCTGACCCTGACCGACGGTAATGGATATACCGTGGGAAGTCATCACGAGTATACCCTGACAATCACAGACAATGACGCGGTGGTACTGCCCGAGGTCACCTTCGCTTCGGCTTCCGGAAGCGTGGCAGAAAGTGTCGGTATATACAATGTGACCGTAAATTTCAGCACCGCTGCGCCTGCGGGAGGTTTCGAATTGAATTACAATCTGGACGGCAGTGCAACACGTAATACGGACTACACCAGTTCAGAGACCGTTTCCGTGACGGCAAATGCAATCTCGACGAACATTCCCGTCATGGTTACCGATGATGATGTTACCGAAAACAGCGAAACGGTTCTCCTGACCCTGACCGATGGCAGCGGGTATACCGTGGGAAGTCATCACGAGTATACCCTGACGATCACAGACAATGACGCGGTGGTCCTGCCCGAGATTACCTTTGCTTCGTCTTCCGGAAGCGTGGCAGAAAGTGCCGGTACCCACAATGTGACCGTAAATTTCAGCACTGCTGCGCCTGCGGGAGGTTTCTCTTTGAATTACAGTCTGGAGGGGAGTGCAACACGTAACACGGACTACACCAGTTCAGGAATCGTTTCCGTGACAGCAAATGCAGTCTCGGCAAGCATTCCCGTCATGGTTACCGATGATGATGTAGAAGAAAATGACGAGACGATAATTTTAACGCTGGTACGTGGCACGGGATATGAGGTGGGGAGTGCGAACAAACATACGCTGACGATTACGGACGATGACGGGACACATCCCGTATTTCCTTTTAAGCCGGAGGCTGCGTTTATTTCCGCTTCGGCCAGCGTAAGCGAAGATGCGGGTTCCTATACCCTGCCCCTGCGACTCAGTGCTGCACCAGAGGAAAATTTAACCTTGAATTACCAACCCGGCGGTAACGCAACCGAAGGTATCGACTACCGCATGGACGGTTCAGGGACCGTTTCCGTCGCCGCAGGTGTAACAGAAGCAAATATCCTGATTACCATTATAGATGACAATCTGGAAGAGAATCACGAGACCATCACCTTCATGCTGACAAGCGGTACCGGGTACGATGTGGGAAATCCAGATACGCATACGCTGACGATCACGGACGATGACGAGACACCTCCGGTGATTACTTTTAAGCCGGAGGCTGCGTTCATTTCCGCTTCGGGCATCGTAAGCGAAGATGTGGATTCCTATACCCTGCCCCTGCAACTCAGTGCTGCACCAGAGGAGAGTTTAACCTTGAATTACCAACCGGATGGCACCGCGACCGAAGGCATCGACTACCATCTGGACGGTTCAGGGACCGTTTCCGTCGCCGCAGGTGTAACGGAAGCGAGTATCCTGATTACCATTATAGATGACAATCTGGAAGAGAATCACGAGACCATCACCTTCACGCTGACAAGCGGTACCGGGTACGATGTGGGAAATCCAAATACGCATACGCTGACGATCACCAACAATGATGCAGCGGTTACGCTGTCCGCCTCTCCGAATCCAGTCCCCGAAGGCGAGACCGTGACCGCAACGGCCACCCTGTCGAAAGTAGTCTCCAGCGAAGTAACCATTCCTCTTATTTTCGATTCAGGCACGGCAGAAAACGGCGACTATGATGTCCTTACTTCCATCGTCATCCGTAAAGACGAATTGCGTGCATCCGGTGCGATTTCAACCACAGAGGACGACGATCTTAACCATGAAACCTTCACCGTCACACTGGGGACACTGCCGGCAGGCATTCTGGCGGGGACGGAAACTTCTGTGGAAATCACCATCACGGATGCGGGTGAAGTAACCTCTGTTGAATCTCTGGAGAATGAGATTCAACACTCCTACACGCTGGAACAGAATTATCCAAACCCATTTAATCCATCGACAGCGATTGAATTTTCCCTCAGTAATACGCAACGCGTTACGCTCACCGTGTATGATCTATTAGGGCAAAAAGTGCGGACACTGGTGGACGATGTACGACAGTCAGGCCGCCATAAAGTCTCATTCGACGGGACAGGTCTCGCCAGTGATACGTATGTTTATGTCCTGCGAACCGAAAAACACAGGGCCGTCAAAATAATGACATTGCTGAAATAGATTCCCTGATGATTTCCCCGATCAGCATGAAATTTTGCACGACCACAGCTTCAATACGCATACATCGTAATCCCTCATCCTCCCATTCTCACGATGTTGGGCGGGGGGTGTGTTTGGAAGACGATGGATCGTTTGACGGAAGAACGACAACATCCGCATAGAGAATCCGCTGTACTATGGTATATTTCGGGGACATTCCCATCATTTGACATCATCTATGAATGAGTTTGCAACGTTTCCGCTTCGCTTCAATAATCTGTGTATAACCATGCTGCAATACAAGCAGAGGGCTGACAGGGAAATCTGCCGGCCTCTCCAGTATTGTCCGTTGCAGGCCAAGAATATCCAGGAGATATACTCACGGTAGCATGCGCTGGACACGAGAACGATGCACAGGTCGAATGGTCATTTTGGGGATCCTCCTTTCCGCCGGCTGTACCCGTACGGATACGGTGGAAGTCATCAAACTTGGTCATGGTCTCGACACCAACCATCCCGTCCATTACGCCATGGTCTTCATGCAGGAGAGGTTAGACAGTCTGTCTGGAGGAACGCTTCAGCTCCAGATCTATCCGAGCCAGCAGCTTGGCACCGAACGCCAACTTCTGGAACTCCTGCAACTCGGGAGCCTGGGAATGACCAAGGTCGCCTCGGCAGTACTGGAAGGGTTTGCACCGGAATACACGGTGCTCAGCCTGCCGTATCTGTTTCGTAACGAAGCACATCGATATGATGTACTCGGAGGGGAAGTCGGACGAAAAATACTGCTGTCAAGTGAACAATACTGGCTGCGCGGACTTACGTATTATGATGCCGGGAGCAGAAGTTTTTACACTAAAGATCGCCCCATCCACTCGCCCCGTGACCTGGAAGGACTAAAAATACGTACCCTTGAGAGTGCAACCCAGGTGAAAATGGTCAACAGCCTAGGGGGATCCGCAACTCCGATTGCGTGGGGCGAACTCTATACCGCCCTTCAACAAGGAGTCGTGGATGGTGCAGAAAATAACCCTCCCTCGTTCCATACATCCCGGCACTATGAGGTGTGTAAATACTACTCGCTGGACGAACATACAGGACTTCCCGATGTGCTGCTGATCAGTACCATTATCTGGGATCGCCTGAATCCGGAACAACAGGTCTGGGTACAGCAGGCCGCGGATGAATCCGCGGAATATCAGAAGAAACTGTGGAAAGCAGCAACCGATGAAGCATTGCACAAAGTACAGGAAGCAGGTGTGGAAATTATCTATCCCGATAAGGCCCCCTTCGCAGAACGTGTGCGGCATCTATATGACGAGTACAGGGATACTCCTGCCGTCTTTACATTGATTGAACAAATCCGTGCAGCTGTGCCGTGCGACTCACCAGCGAGTTGCTCCAGCGAACCCCTCCCCGCTGAATGATGACCTCAAAGTCTGGATGACCCATACCCGAAAATTACTAGACCGTACACTCTCCACACTGGTTGCGATACTTATGGCCGTACTGGTTCTGGATGTACTGTGGCAGGTGTTTACGCGATTTATTCTGGGCAATCCCAGTTCGTGGACTGAAGAACTCGCACGATACCTGATGATCTGGGTAGGACTCATCGGCGCAGCCTACGCTGCCGGGCGTAAAATGCACCTTAGTGTCGACCTTCTGCCGGGTAAACTCTCAGGCAGCCGTGCACACCTTCTGCGCATCCTCATTGAATCCCTTGTACTTCTGTTTGCCTTCGCCGCCCTGTTTGCCGGGGGACTGCGTCTGGTGTGGACCATGCTTGCGCTCGGACAGACCTCCGCCAGCCTGCAACTTCCGCTGGGGTATGTGTATCTAGCCGTTCCGCTGAGCGGATTCTTTATCGCCTGGTATGCTATTCTGGATCTCATGAACGAGGTAATCGAACTCCGTAATGGAAACCACTGAAATTCTTGTACTTGTCGTCTCCTTTGCGGGGCTGCTCCTGATTGGGGTTCCGATTGCCTACAGCATTGGGCTTGCAACTTTGGCGACCATGCTCATCAGCATGGGAACCTGGCCCGCACTCACGACACAGGCACAGCGCATTGCAACCGGTCTGGACAGCTTCGCCCTGCTGGCAATCCCATTCTTTATCCTTGCAGGCCAGATCATGAACCGGGGCGGGATGGCCCGGCGACTCATTGATTTTGCACGCGCCCTGCTCGGGCTTTTGCCCGGTGCATTGGCGCATGTGAATATTCTTGCCTCCATGCTCTTCGGAGCCATCTCTGGATCTGCGGTGGCCGCCGCCTCCGCAGTCGGTGGAATCATGACTCCCCAAATGGAGGAAGACAACTATGATCGTAACTATACCGCTGCCGTAAATATTACATCAGCAACGACAGGACTGCTGATCCCTCCCAGTAATATCCTGATCGTCTATTCGCTCGCCAGTGGCGGGGTCTCTATCGCAGCACTGTTTCTGGCGGGCTACCTTCCTGGACTTCTGGTCGGTCTCTCGCTGATGGTCGTGGCGGCGGTCATTGCGCTTCGCCGGGGTTACGGGGCCGCCCAGGTCTCCAGGATACGAACCGTTCTGTGGCGATTTCTGGATGCAATCCCAAGCCTTACCCTGCTTGTGGTTGTTATGGGCGGGATTGTCGCCGGCTTCTTTACCGCCACCGAAGCGGCGGCGGTCGCCGTACTGTATGCTTTGATCCTTGCACTGATCTACCGGGAAATCACCTTTAAGGATCTCCCCCAAATCCTGATTGATGCCAGTGGAACCACCGCCGTTGTCCTGCTTTTGGTTGCCACATCGGTCGGTATGTCGTGGATCATGGCCTATGTGAATATCCCGCAACAGCTCACCGAGTCGCTTCTGGCCCTGACCGATAACGGGATTGTCATTCTGCTGCTCATTAATGTGATCCTGCTGTGCGTCGGAATCTTCATGGATATCACTCCTGCTGTACTCATCTTCACCCCCATCTTCCTGCCGATTGCAGCCGCACTGGGGATTGATCCGATTCACTTTGGAATCATCATCGTTCTGAACCTCTGCATTGGGCTGTGCACTCCGCCGGTGGGCAGCGTACTCTTTGTTGGAGTCGGGGTGGCAGGAACCAGAATTGCCGAGGTGACCCGACCGCTGCTTCCCTTCTTTATTGCAATGATCGCCGCACTGATGGTGGTCACCTATTTTCCCGGCCTGAGCTTATGGCTGCCTGGCCTTTTCCTTGAATAATCAAGACACGAAACACGTGGCAGAGAAAATACTTCAGTTCGGGACAGGTCGCTTCCTGAGGGCCTTTGCAGACAGTCTGATTGACGAAGCGAATCGTTCCGGGTGCTATAACGGCCGCATTGTAATGGTTGCATCCACCCCCAGCGGACGTGCAGAGTTGCTGAATCAGCAGAAAGGACGCTATACCCTGTGGACGCGCGGGCATCAGCAGAACGAACTGATGGATAACTTACATTCGGTCACCGCTGTAAGTCATGCTTTGTCTGCCAGCCGCCACTGGAATCAGGTGCTCGCACTTGCGAAAAGTCCCCATCTGGAAGTCGTCCTTTCCAATACCACGGAGATCGGTCTCTCACTCCACAACAATGACCCGCAAGCTTCTCCTCAATCCTTTCCCGGACGGCTTTGTGCTCTGCTGCACACGCGCGCAGAATTTTTCGATTACGCAGATTCAGGCCGAATCGCCATCCTGCCCTGCGAACTGATTAACAATAATGGAGACATCCTGCGTGATCTGGTCATCAAACAGGCACAGCGCTGGCATCTGGGAGCACGCTTCACAAACTGGATTCAGCATTCCATTCCGTTCTGCAATACACTGGTGGATCGCATTGTACCGGGGCTGCCTGGAAAGGCGGAACTGGAGACGGCCTACGCCCGGATCGGGTACCGGGATGAACTGCTTACAGTGTGCGAACCCTACCGGCTCTGGGCCATTCAGGGAAAGGAAACTCTGCACCGGGAACTAGGCTTTTTCAAGGATGCTGACGGCATCGTGATCACGCCGGATATCTCTCCCTATCGGACACGGAAAATCCGCTTACTCAACGGTGGACATACACTTTCTGTACCCATTGGGCTTCTGGCAGGATGTGAAACCGTACTGGACAGCATGACCCATCCGGTGGTCCGTACATTTATTGAATCCCTTCTGCGAGATGAGATTGGTCCTGTACTGCCCGTAGATCCCGCAACCGTAGATCCCTACATTGATGAGGTGCTTCAGCGCTGGAAAAATCCTTATATGTACCACCGCCTGATTGATATTACCCTTCAGTCCGCCACAAAACTCCGACACCGGGCGGTGCCTACCATCATGGATCACTATCAGAAGCATCCAAGTGGACCCGCCCCCCGGCGAATTGCACTCGGCTTTGCCGCATGGCTTCGGTTTATGCGCGGAATCTCCACATCCGATGGAACCGTCTACGGCCGTCTCCGAGGGAAAACCTATCCGATCCATGATGATCATGCAGAACTGTTTCTGGAATGGTGGCCAAAAAAAGACACGTTGATCCCAGGCTTTGTCCATGAGGTTTTATCCAGTCATAACCTGTGGGGAGTTTCTCTAAATGACTGTCCAGGTTTCACTAAAACCGTACAAACCAGTCTTCAGGCAATCCTTGATCAGGATATTGAGACTTTGCTCACGGGCACACAGAAGCCGCAATAACGTTACAGGTGCCGCTCTTTCGGCACACCCCATATGAATCAAGAATTTCGTCTTTATAACACCCTTACTAAAAAGGTTGAGCCGCTATCCCTGATTGAACCCGGTCACCTGCGCTTTTACAGTTGCGGTCCAACGGTATACTCTTATGCACATATCGGGAACTTCCGTTCGTTTCTGACGGCCGATCTCATTCTTCGAACCGCGCAGGCACTGGGCTGGAAAACAACCTATGTTACAAACATTACCGATGTCGGGCATCTCACCAATGACGATAGGATTGATGCTTCCGGGGAAGATCGTATGGCCAGCGCACTGCAATCCTCGGCCGGAGAACGATTTGCAAATGTATGGGATCTCAGCCGCCACTACTCGACGGCCCTTCAATCCGACTGGCAGACCCTGAACCTGCTGGAGCCGGATGTCCGGCCACGGGCAACCGAACATATCCGGGAGCAGATTCAAACCATTGAACGGCTGCTGTCCTGCGGGGCGGCCTATCAGACCTCATCCGGCATATACTTCTCGGTGGAAAGTTTCACAGACTACGGCAAACTGTCCGGAAACAAAGCCGCGGAATCGCTTGAACTTGCAGTGCGTGATGTGGTCGTGGATCCCGAAAAAAAGGATCCGCGTGATTTTGCTCTGTGGAAAAAAGATGCAGACCATCTGATGCAGTGGCACAGTCCCTGGGGATGGGGGTTTCCCGGATGGCATATTGAATGCTCGGTCATGGCACAGGCCTACCTCGGAGATGAAATTGACCTGCACGCCGGAGGTGAAGACCTCATCTTCCCGCATCACGAATGCGAAATTGCCCAGTCCGAAGCACTCACCGGACGGCCATTTTCGAGGCACTGGGCGCATACACGCTTCCTTCAGGTGGAGGGACAGAAAATGTCCAAGCGCCTGGGGAATTTTCTCACCGTTAAGGACCTGGTACATGAGCGCGGGGTCCCCCCCCTCGCCGTACGCCTCGCACTGATCAGCGGACAATACCGCAAGCCCTTTAACTTCACATTTGCAACCCTCCGGGACAGTGAACGGCATGTAAAACGGTTCCGGGAGGCATTTCAACTTGCAAAAAAAGCACATGATTGCGGCGCAGAGGGATCATCTACGATTGCAGAAACTCTTAAAAACAGACACCAGGCTGTTCTGAATGCACTCCTTGACGATCTGAATACGCCCGCCGCCATTGCGCAGGCACTCGGCGGCGTACGTACAATCCTGCAGAGCAGAAATCAACTCGGTGTCCATGCCTATTCATTCATGAATCAGGTTTCGGATCTGCTGGGGGTCGTACCGCAAACCGCGGATCTGCAGAATCAGAGCCTTCGGATGGCGTTAGGGGTTGGAAAACCAGAAGGATCTATACCTAAAAATGATGTCCCCCAAAACAGCAGGATTGAAGAACTCATTCAGGCGCGCACCGTTGCACGGAATGCCCGGGATTTTGCCACTGCAGATAAAATCCGTGATGAACTTCTCAAAATGAACATTGTCATCGAGGACAGCGCAAGCGGTACCTCGTGGCACAAAAAAAGCAATATCTAAACATGCATTTTCAAACGATTGACTTTAGCAGCGTCGGCGGAGGGCTCGGCCGAATGATGGAACGGTTTGCAGAATCTGGAACGCTGACCGGCGATAAAACTGAAGATGCCTTTATTGCCGCAAGCCCGACCGCAGCGATTTTGGGCCTGCTTTTTGATCAGCGCGTACGCGCTGAAGTGGCTTTCACCGGTGCAAAGCGTCTCCATGACCGACTTGGACACCTTGATCTGGCCATCATTGCGGATATGAACGAGGACGTTCTGCGTGCAACCTTTGCCGAATCCCCCGCGGTGCACCGCTTCTCCAACAAGATGGCAGATACCACGCGAAAGGTTGCACGCTTTCTTGTGGATCACTACGATGGCAGACCGGAAGGTCTATGGAACGATGGCGCAGCCATTGAGGTGATTGAGCGGCGGATCAAGGCAATGCCGGGGTTCGGGGCCGGCAAAGCAGCCAAGATCAAGTATGTGCTGCACTACTTTGGCTTCCGCGACTTTTCCGGTGAAGAAGCGGTCTGATCCGTCCGCTATGCTTCCTCCGAACAGAGGGGCAGTGTAATCTGCATCGTGGTCCCCTGCCCCTGTGTGGTCGTGAAGTGGACCTCCCCCCCGGAGAGTTCCACCGCCTGCTTTGCGATGGCAAGCCCCAATCCTGCCCCGCTTGTTTTGGTTGAGAAACTGGGTTCAAAAATTCGATCCTGCACCTCTAGAGGGATGCCGCTGCCGTTGTCGGTGACTTCGGTAATGATCTGATCTTCCTCCAATCTCCCCGTGACCGCAATTCGTCTCTGGTCCTGATCATGGACCGCTTCCAGTGCATTCTTGATCAGATTGATATAGGTGCGGCGCAGTTCGTTCGGATCTCCTCGAACCGTCAATGGATGGTCTGCAAGGTTTAATTCCATGACCACCGATGCCTCTGCCTGCATGAGTGCATGGGCTTCACGAATCACCTCCCGCAAATCAAATATGACCACCTTCCGTCTGGGTAACTGGGCGAACGAAGAAAACTCGTTCGCAATATGGGCCAGAGAGTCAATCTGTGCAATCAGCGTCTCGGTTGTGCGATGGAACTGTTTCTTAAAACGGGCAGGATCTTTTCCTCCAAAGGAACGCTGCAGGTGCTGGACGGACAGTTTCATCGGTGTAAGCGGATTTTTGATTTCGTGGGCTACCTGACGGGCCATCTCTCTCCAGGCTAGCTGGCGCTGCTGTCTGGCCAGTTTCTGCCTGCTCTCTGCAAGCTGTCCCTGCATCGTATTAAACGTATTGACCAGTGCTCCGACCTCATCCCGGGACTCCACCGGCAGGACCCGTTCAAATTTCCCCTGTGCAGCTTCTTCCAGTCCCTGCTGCAGTCTCGCAATTGGCCGGGCCAGTGCACGGGCAAGTACGGATCCGGTAAACATCACCAAAATCCCCAAACCCAACATGGCGCCGAACAGGTACGCAAGTGTGCGTGCGCGCTCTTCTTCAATGCGTTCCGCTTCCGGCAGGGTCGGAACCGACAGGATGTACGCGGGATCCCCGTTTGAATCCAGGATCGCGCGATAACCGGCTGTATACTCAAAATCGCCCAGTCTGTGATCCACAAACATAAAGCGCTCTGACTCGCCATAAATGGCACGGAGTGCCTCCGCGGGAAGTCGCTCATCCACAATACGGTCATCAATCAACTGGCGGCGGCTGGTTGCGACAAGCCGGGTTCCCTGATAGAGATTCAGATCCAGTCCCACGCGGGCCGACAAAGAGTCAATATCCATGCGTTCCAGTGCAGTGACACTGTTTCCGCCAATCCATCCCTCTGGTGCCAGGGTCGACTCAATGCGCTCCAGATGTTGGCGGAGCCAACTTTGAAGGGCTTTCTCATTCTCTTCGGTAACCACATTGTATCCGGCAATTCCAACCGGGATGACGGCAATGATCCCCAATAACAGGAACGCATTCATCACCTTATCCTGATACCTTAGACGCGCCCGTGGAAGCAGGCCCGCCCTCCACTGCATTACATACCCGAATGTGCAAAATGGAATGCAAAGAATTAACCCGCCGGCCACCAGTCTAAGGAGATAATAGAGATGATCAAATGCACCGTCAACGGCCATCCGTGCGGCAACGATATAGCGATCCCGATGAAGATAATACGTGAGATATCTACTGCTCTCCCGTGTGTTTCCCCGCCGCCATAAGGATGGATTCTGACGCAGATCAGAGGCTACCTCGGAGTCTAATTGATATTTCGAAAACCGATCTCCAAATGTGCGGATCAGCCGTCCATTTCGATAGGAGGCCAGAGATAAATCTTCGTACAAGTCAAGATAGCCGGAAGCAGACAGAATTCGAAGAAGCGGAGTATTCGCTTCTTCGGGAACGATATGCGGCTGGGCCCGGACCAGTATCCAGCCTTCTCCGATCACGGCAAGCCCTGCATACTGATACCGGGCAGCGCCCGTTGACTGGGGCTCTACAAACGTATAATTGCTGGCCTGCAGTTCAATTCCTGTGCTTAACTCAGTGAGCAGTTCCTGTGTCACCTCGGAAGACAATGCAGCGCTGCCACTAGTGTGAATTTCTTCTCCCTTGGCAGACAGGAAGGTAATACTGGCATCATATGCCCCCAGCGATGAAAGAAGCGAACCGCGCAGCAGATTCTCTGCGTCCTTTGCAAGATCTTCGCCTGATGTAATCCTCTCGTGAATTTGGGGGGTCCTCAGCGCTTCCTCTACCACCTCCCGAACGGCCAGAGATACTTCCGGGCTCCCTGCCTGATCAAACGTGGATGCTGCATATGCAACGCGATCCCGCTTGCGCTGATTGAGAGCGTCATAATATACTGGATACAGCAGTAGACACACGGCTAACGCGGCAGGCACGGCCCGCCGGGCAGCAAGCCACAAATACAAATCCGCCTTCGTGGCCCATGCGGCAATATAAAGGCAGATCACGATCAAACTCAAACTGAGTGACCAGGGACTCCATTGAAACTGGTCAAATACGACGATCAGCCCCACGGTTACGATGCCCAGTACTCCCAGACAAATCCGTCCTGCTCCCATTTTGAGCCCTGCAGAAAAAGCGGCAGACACGATCAGGATACATCCTGACGCAAAAAGGATCAGGCTTGCATAGACAACCAGTTCTATTGAACTTGGCACCAGCACACTGCGCCCTGTATAGCTGAGGGTGGAATCCAGCACACTTACATGTATGACTGCCCGCAATGCCGAGGCCAGTCCCAGACCAGCCATGGCCCCAATCCCAAGGCGGATCCATGCCATGCCCCGCTGATCCGCAGAGGAACTGGAACATGCATGGGCATATCGGAATACCGCCACCCCCAAAATGAACCCACAGAGTGCAGTAATCAATAGATCGCCTGTCGTACGCATAAGCCCGCCTCCCAGGGTGGAAGCTAGGTGTACGGGATCAAACAGCGGGCTCAGTGGGGCTTTTCCCGTCTGATACCTCGCTGGCACCTCCAGATAAAGCCAAATAAACCGTCCCAGCCCCAGTGCAGCGGCAAAAACTGCCAACCGGCTCAACTTCAGCTTCGCCTGATACCATCGCCAGGTGCCCCACAAAAACCACAGAACCAGCAGGGTCCCCCCCAGGGCCATCAGGTTGTCGTAGAATGCCGCGGTTGCCATTATTAATTCGGCTTCCGAGGGAGGCGTAACCGTGTACGTTCCAAGTGATTTCCCATCCAGGGACTCAAGCACATACTCTCCCTGCGCATCCCCATACGCGACCTCAATATCCAATCTTGCACGCCGCCTCCAGATATCTACAATATCATGATCCTCCAGAACCGAATTGTGCACGGGGGCCCGTGAAAAGAGGTTCTGCGTCACGCGAATACGACCGACCATTGCATCCCCTACAATGAGGGGTTCCCAAAGAACCAAGGCCGTGCGCCAGTCCTCATCCCGCAGAATCTTCCAATCGACATGACTTGTAAGTACAGTTCCTCCCAGTGGAAGGCTCTCTCCCTGCCAGGCAATCAATCGCATCTCCATGTCATAAATAGACATGGACCACTGTTCGGGAAGCCTGATGCTCCCCAGTTCCTGAATCAGAGAGGCAGAGGGGATGCTCTCCAGCGGCCATGCGTGACTGGAAGCCAGACGAGTCGCTTCACGGGCCACAAACTGCATCGCTTTCTGGGTGTTTGCAAACTCAGACTCGACCAACGCCCGCGCGGTGGCAATTGCATCTTGCTGACGCATTTCAATCCCCTGCCCCACGAACCGAACATGTACCCGCTGTCCGATCCATGACAACAGAATCACCAGCAGGAATACCGCGGCAACGCCACCAAACTTCCTCTGCAGCGAAGGGATGCGCATCAGGAACGGATCACTTGTATGGCCATCAGCCTGTACTTTGGAAAAACACCGCCAAACCGCAGATAAAAACGAAGTTTCTGCCGCTGATCACGTACTGAATAGGATCCGGTCAGCCACCATTCTTCTCCCTGCGTCATACTGTGATCCAACTCAAACCCATCTGGCGAATACTGGCGATAGAATTTTTTCAGCACATAGAGTGCCTGTGAGCGGGTATAGCGACGAGGCTGTTCCAGAAGCGCAAGTTCCAGATAGTCCTCTGCATGGCGCACCAATGCTTCCGCATCCCCCTCGGAAAGATATTCCAGGATGCTCGTGACATCCAGCGTGTCGGTTTGTCCCCACACCACCCCTGACGGGATGCCAGAGAGTACCAGCCAGCAAACCGCCACCTTAAGCCTTGCGATTCGGAATCCGATCATCTTGTCCTAGACAGGCCATAATGGAGTCTGCCACCATATGCGACATTGCGTCACGGGCTTCCGTCGTGGCAGTGCCGCAATGGGGGGTCAGCACCACCCTTGGATGATCACCAATCCCATCAGGCAAATCTGAACTGAACACATCTAACCCCGCCCCCCAGAGCCGTCCGGATGTCAACGCGTCTGCCAAGGCATCCTCGTCAATGACTTCTGCGCGTGCGGTGTTGATCAAAACTGCCGAATGCTTCATCTGTTCCAGCGAGCCGGCGTTCACCAGGCGACGGCTGTCGGCATTGAGATCGCAGTGCAGCGAGAGTATATCACTGCGTTTGAACAATTCTGTATGGGTGCGTCGTACGGCCGTAGTTTCGCGCTCAATCGTCGGATTGGCCTGCCTGCGATTGGCGTAGCGAATCTTCATCCCGAAGGCCTGGGCACGACGGGCAACTGCAGCGCCGATCTGCCCCATACCGATAATGCCAAGCGTTTTCCCTGACAGTTCAAATCCGAGAGGCATTGCCTCGGGGCCCTGATCAAGAATCTTACCTGCTTCTCTGCATCGGCGGGTCACCATCAACATCAGCGCAAGTGTTAGGTCTGCAGTAGCCGATACAACAACTCCCGGCGTATGTGTGACCACCACCCCGCGCCCCTTTGCCGCGTTCAGTTCGATATTGTCCGTCCCGACTCCAAACTGTGCAATGATCCTGAGATTGGGCGCACGATCAAGAAACGCCGCATCCACCCGGTCATACGGGGTCGTTACAATTGCATGTACTTTCTCCATCTCTTCATCGGAAATGGGTGCTTTCAGATGCCGTATCGTGACGGTGTAGCGATTCTGCAAACGTGTCATCGCCGCGTCCGAAAGCATACATGCGACGACCTGATGGGATACCATGGTTAGAGATTGATTATAGTCGCCCCTCTTTCAATTGTCCTGCTGCATACTCACAGGCGCGTGCGGTCAGGGCCATATAGGTGAGGGATGGATTCTGGCAGGCCGAGGAAGTCATGCAGGCGCCGTCGGTCACGAACAGGTTGGGTACATCGTGGCACTGATTGTGTGCATTCAGAACACTGGTGGCGGGATCACGCCCCATACGGGCGGCTCCCATCTCGTGATTCCCGAGCCCCGGCGCATCCTGCCATGTATCATAGGGGGTTACCTCTTTGGCCCCGGCGGCTTCCAGCATCTCGGCGGCCGTCTCCATCATGTCCTGTCGCATTGCCCGGTCATTCTCATCCCGGGTCACATGAAATCTTAGAACCGGCAATCCCCATTGATCCCGCTTGGCGGGATCCAGCGTGCAGTAGTTGTCATATCGCGGCAGCGTTTCTCCGAATGCCCCCAATCCCATCCGCCAACTTCCGGGTGTGCGGAGACGGTGCTTGAATTCTGCTCCAAAGCCGGACATGCTGTGGCCGCGCCCCCATCCCTGCCGACCTGCGGACCCCTGAAACCCGTATCCGCGCACGAACGCAGGATGATGCGTCTCCGGTCCAAGGTTACGGAATCTTGGAATATAGATTCCATTGGGGCGATTCCCCTGATAGTACCGATCCTCATATCCGTCAAATACCGCATTCGCCCCGACATGATAATGATGATCCATCAGGTAATGTCCCAGAGCGCCGCTGGTATTGGCGATCCCGTCTGGAAAACTTCGACTGCGGGACATGAGCATGATGCGTGCAGTATTCATGGATGAGGCACACAGGAAAACCATTCGACCGTTGAAGGTGCGCCGATCCCCGGTCTTTTGATCAATCACATCTACACCGGTCGTCCTGCCTGTGGTCTCATCATAATTGACTTGGCATACCAGACTGTCCGGCTGGAGTGTGAGATTCCCGGTTGCCTGCGCTTTTGGAAGAGCGACGCTCACCGTGCTGTAATAGGAACTCGTGGAGCATCCCCGTTCACATGGACCACAATAGTGGCATGCCGCCCGGTCGCCGATTGCTTCCGTGAGTGTTGCTGTTCGTCCGATGGTCACAACTCTTCCCGGGAAATGCTTCTCCACACGATCCTTCAGATGCCGCTCCACTACATTCATTTCCATGGGTTTCTGAAAAATTCCATCTGGCAAATGAGGCAGCCCTTCGGCCTGTCCGCTCACACCGATCGTTTTTTCCACATAATCATACCATGGTGCAAGATCTTCATACCGGATCGGCCAATCCACTCCATGTCCATCTTCAAGATTGGCCAGAAAATCCATCGGGCTCAGACGATAACTCTGCCGTGCCCACATGAGAGATCGTCCGCCAACCACATTCGCCTGGATCCATGTATAGGGTTCCTCCTGTACATAGGGGTGCTCGGAGTCACGCATAAAAAAGTGGCGCGTACTCTCGGAGAACGCATACGTCTTGCGCTGGATCGGATAGTGTTCGCTGACCGTCGCCGGGGGGACCCGCCCACGATGGGGTAACTCCCACGGGTGTTTATGTTCTGTGATGTAATCTGTAATATGCTGTACCATTTGTCCACGCTCCAAAACCAGTGTCTTGAGGCCGAGTCGACAGAGTTCCATCATGGCCCACCCACCGGACATCCCTGAACCGACTACAATGGCATCATACGGCTCTTTCGGTTGAATATTCATGGACTGGATGAGTGAACGATGTGTACGGCCAGCGGATTTGCATAGTCTTCCCAAAGTGCATCCAGAAGCACACTGTCATGCGGCCCGTCATAGGTCACAAATCTGTATTTCCATACTGCCGGGGCATCGGGGGTAATTGAAAGTTCACTCGCCTGGGTTGGCGCAAAGTTAAAGAACGGCTCTGTGGGATGAATCCGCATCGGCTGTGGGGCTTCCTGGTTTTCCGGGTGACTGAGCACGGCAATCCCTGCCTGCCGCCCCTCTACGCGCCCCCCAACATGGCACCAGCGGCCTCTTGTCGCATGCCCATTTTCTCGGGTCCGGCCCTCCGAGGTAACAAACTCAACCCCTTCCTCCCCAACCCAGCTGCGATGGCCGCGAACCCCCACGCCCCCATATCTGTGTACTGGAAGCCGAAGTGTACTATCGGTGGCGGCCGTCTGAATCAGCGTCAGATCTATCAAATTTAATTCTACCGGAATCCCATAGACACGCAGATTCCAGGATTCATGCAGTACCGTCACCTCTTTTTCCGCCATCATGTCCACATACCGGTGACGGGCCTTTAGGCCTGCAAAAACCGATCCATTCCATACACGATCCAGGCTGGCAACTTCTACACGTCCGGTTGCCCGCCCCATATTCCAGAAATCCGGCGTTCGTCCCTGAAAAATTGTATTCGTCCATGCGGCCCATATACCATGGTGATGGATGTGATCCGGCGGGTAGTCATCCGTGATTCCTGTACCGCTCGGAGCCCGAACCGGATGCAGATAACCATCCCGGCGATACACCTCCGGGATATTGGTGCGCGGCATCTCCCCCTTTGCAAAACGATATGCTGTCACCTCACGCCCGCTGGCGCGAAATACAATCTGATCATCGCCACGCTCTGCTGTCACAGAATATGCGTTCTCTGCCTCTTTATGGACTGTCCACCTGGTCACTTCCTCTGGAAGTATATTCTGAATAAATAATGTCGCACGACCTTCCTGATCTACCTGTAACGGTACATCTTCCCCTGTCCGATTGTGCACTGCATAACCACCCGGCTCCAAATCTGTATCAAAGGTCACCATTGCCAGTGGACGCAAATGATCTGCACCTGTAACCTCAAAGGTAAGGAGTGCAGCCGGATCACAGCCCGGTCCTGCAACCAGAAGTACAAACGCTGTGATCCTTTGAACACGGAACCATCGTACCTGCATGCCCTGAAAAACAGAAGATTGCGCACAGCCTGTAGCTGCGAGCCGTGTTGCGTTCCTCCTTGTTCGATCCGGCATTCTGATCTTTGGGATGTGTCGGGAAAATCCAAAATCTATATCCTCCACGCATAATGGGGAAAATATAGGGTATATTTCGGTGCGAGATGCAGCATGGCACCTCTCTTTTATCTCTAAAACGAATCAGCGATCCCATCGTTCTTGAACGATCATCCAGAAAAATTACATGGCGAAAGGGCAACGAATTGCAACAGTTGATGAATATCTTTTAGCGGCTCCGAGCGAGGCACTGCCACATCTCCATAAACTTCGAGAGATCCTGCGAAGTGCTGCGCCGGAAGCCCGGGAGGTGATCAAATGGGGAACTCCTTTCTTTGTGGAGCCTCGTTTTCTGTTTGCCTATTCTGCGCATAAAGCGCACCTGAATTTTTCGCCGCACACTGCGTGTCTGAAACCTTTCCGCGAAGAATTGGCAAACTATAATACCACAAAATACAGCCTGCAAATTCGCTACGATGAGCCTCTCATGGAGGATTTGATCTGGAGAATGGCCGAATACTGTGTTACCCATGTGAGTCATCGAAAAGATCACCGTTTCTGGTAATGCGCACACCGATGACTTACGGTGCCACCGTCATCGATATAACCTCCGGCATCCTACGCGGAAGACATCTCCCAAGTCACCATGACTCTGGTGGTCTAATAAATCTTCAATGAAGTGTACCTCCCCATCCAGAATAACCTGCTCCGAATCCGCCGTCCTCTCCTTCAGATGTCACTTTAAGTCACATTTCTGAAAAACAATCATTTCAGCAGTGTCATCATCTTCACGGCCCGGTGCTCCTCCGTTTGGAGGATATAGAGATAGGTGTCACTGGCAAGTCCCATCCCGCTGAATAACACATTATGTCGCCCGGCCGGCTGTACACCATCCAGAAGCGTCCGCACTTTCTGCCCCAATATATCGTACACCGTAAGCGTGACATGTTGTGTCTTCGTAATCGAAAACTCAATGGCCGTGGACGGATTGAAGGGGTTCGGATAATTCTGCTCCAGCGAGAAGTCCGTTGGAATCGCATCTTCCAGCGATTCAATGGAGGTCCGTTCGCCTGCATCGGTGATCGTAATCTCTATCGAAGCCTGTGCCCCTGCAACGATACCGGAAGGGAGTGTGCCGAGCGTAACCGTGAAGGTTTCATCGTTAAGATCGTCATCCGCAAAGGTCATCATCATCCCGGTCCCGCTCAATTCATCTTTATCGATGGCAATGGAAGCAATTGCACCATAATCCCCCTCTTCCGCAGTGCCTGCGGTCAATACCAGCGGGATGATCACTTCCGTGGAGGCCGCCTCCGACAGCGTTGCCATCACCGTCACATCCTCTGCTTCCGAAACCGGATTGGGCGATGCAGACAGCGTCACCGCGGTTTCATTATCGGTGATCGTCAATGTGTACGCATTC
>JAJEFL010000016.1:0-8141 GCA_022820435.1 Rhodothermales bacterium | reverse complement strand
GTGCAGACACTGCTGGACGGTGTACAGCCTGCCGGTCGCCATAGCGTGCTGTTTTCCGGGTCGGGCCTCGCCAGTGACACGTATCTTTATGTTCTGCAGACCGAACAGCAGAGAGCCGTTAAGATGATGACGCTGCTGAAATAACTGTCTCTACGGCAGATTGCCAGAATTTGGGCTATGCGCAAAATGTGCAGGATGATCAGGGTTTTCCCATTCTCGGCTTTCAATGCAGGAGATGTATGCAGAAGGTTCATCCGAACGCTTGATTGGGATCAGCAGTTTTGAGGGTCTTTTTACCTGAATGAATCTGGGAGATTTCCGGGCAAATTCACGTTTTCTGGTGGATACCGCAGCACTCCATACCGAATGTCCAGGCCCCGTAAGAGGTTCTGTCACCGAAAAATATCCAAACATTAGAACCGTGCATACGAGACAGACCGTGTAGTTGACATTCCCGGCCCAAAACATCTCTTTTATGGCTATTTGGGTAGTCTAATCCTCAAAAACCAGCCCGAAAAGCCTTGTTCAGATTTTTCTGGACTTTATCCAAGGGCTGCTAAGAGGCATCATTCGGGTATACGAATCACAGTTGCATCTTTACAACTGCACGGACATGCTTACAGGGAAACACTGCTATCTGTATTCTTCCGTAGGTCAAGAGGGGTCGCAGACAAAGTATATCATTCAAATCTGCTCCTGTCGGGGGATTGTAACTGCCGATACATACAGGGACTTGTCTAGCGTCAACTGAGAAGGCGGCGGTGACAACTAAGAAGGGATTTCGTCCATCAGGGGAAGTTTCGAATTAATCTTTGAGAGAGGTAAAGCGAATAAGAGAGTTCATTGAACTCAACTTAATTGGTTTTACCATGAAAATAGTGGACGATCAGGTCATCGTATTACGTAAACTAGTCAAAGAGGACTGGATGGCAATGAAGTAACAATATGCGAGCGTGTCCAAATGGGAACTATTTTCAGGATTCACGGGTATCTGGTATCTTTGAGGGACGAGGTCTACTTGAATCTTCAGCGCGTCACCCAGGTTTTTACCGAGGCGGGTTGGATGGCTTCAAAAAATCTCTAGAGGTAACGCGTTTACAGCAAATTTAATCTATTCATAATTAGCATTTTGCCATACATATTTAGGCCATGTGGAAATCTTTTAATTCAATCACTCGAATGAGTCATCGCTTCCCCTTTAATCTAGTCATTTTACCCCCCCCCCATTTTTTCCAGGGGGCTCGGCAGTTTAGGCTTACTGCTCTTGGTCATATTCATTTCTCCCGTTGAGGCATTCGCACAAACACCTGGTAAGCCTACAAATTTAACCGCCACGGAAGGAGACCGTCAAATCACTCTTTCCTGGAATGCTCCATCCAATACGGGTGGAGCACCGATTTTTGGTTATGAGATTAGGCTACTCCAGGGGACTTCATGGGACTTTCTGACAATTACACATGGCAGCACAACCTATACCCACCAAAATCTCTACCCTAGAACGACGTACCAATTCCGTATCCGTACGATCACGATCATTAATGAACAGGTTCAGAGAAGTGAGCCTGTCCAGATCCGTGTAACCACAAAGTCTCTATTTGTACCGGCAGCACCGACGGGATTAACCGCAACGGCTGCAGGGCAAACCCAGATTGATCTTTTCTGGACCGCTCCCTCCGATAACGGAGGCGCACCCATAACGAGCTATCGCATTGAGGTATCCCCCAGTGGAACGGGTGACTGGATGAACCTGGTGACCAACAAAAAAGGAACGCGTCATTCTCACACGAACCTTGCTCCAGGCACGACACGTCATTACCGGATCTATGCGAGAAATTCTGTGGGGGAGAGCACTTCCGCTTCCGATATAGCCAGTGCTACGACCGATGCCGCCACGGTCACCGTACCGGCGGCACCCACAGCATTAACCGCAACGGCTGCAGGGCAAACCCAGATTGATCTTTCCTGGACTGCCCCCATCAATAACGGGGGCGCACCCGTAACGAGCTATCGCATTGAGGTATCCCCCAGTGGAACGGGTGACTGGATGAACCTGGTGACCAACAAAGAAGCAACGAGTCATTCTCACACGAACCTTGCTCCAGGCACGACACATCATTACCGGATCTATGCGAGAAATTCTGTGGGAGAGAGCACTTCCGCTTCCGATATAGCCAGTGCTACCACAGAAGCGGCATCTGCACCAGATGCCCCCACTGGATTAACCGCAGCGGCTGCAGGGCAAACCCAGATTAATCTTTCCTGGACCGCCCCTACGGATAACGGCGGCGCACCGATTACCGGGTATCAGATTGAGACATCTTCAGATGCAGGAACTATCTGGATGAATCTGGCGGATATCACGGGGAGATCAACGACAACCTACGCGCACACGGGGCTTGAGCCCGGCACAACGCGTCATTACCGCGTCTATGCAATCAATTCTATTGGGGAAAGCGATCCATCCAATGTAGTCAATGCAACAACCGCATTCACCGCACCTCCAGGAGTGCCCACAAATTTGCAGGTACAGGCTTCAGGGCGCACCGCAATCAGTCTCTTCTGGACGGCTCCCTCCGATGACGGCGATGCCACCATTACGGGATATCAAATTGAATTGTCCACCGATACAGGTTCAAACTGGTCCGATCTAGTGCAGAATACGGGAACGACATCGACGACCTACACCCACACCGGGCTACTGCCTGGAACGACTTATCATTATCGCATCTCTGCCATCAATTCGGTTGGTACGGGCAATCCTTCCAATGTAGAAAATGCAACGACCGATGCTGCATCGGTGCCAGATGCACCCACAGGCTTAACTGCAACGGCTTCGGGAGAAACCGAAATCAATCTTTCCTGGACGGCCCCCTCGGATGACGGCGGGACTGCAATTACAGGGTATCATATTGAGATGTCCGCCGATGCTGGTTCAAACTGGTCCGATCTGGTGGCAAACACAGAAAGCAGTGCAACGACCTATACACATACGGGGCTTTCCGAAGGTGCAACGCGCTATTACCGCGTCTATGCCGTCAATTCCGTTGGCGAAAGTACCGATCCCTCCAATGTGGCCAATGCAACAACAGATGGTAAAATAACCCGGCCCGGCACCCCTGCAGAATTAACGGCAACGGCTTCAGGGCGCACGGAAATTATCCTTTCCTGGGCGGCCCCCTCGGATAACGGCGGGACTACAATTACGGGGTATCGCATTGAGATGTCCACCGATGCAGGTTCAAACTGGTCCGATCTGGTGGCAAACACGGAAAGCAGTGCAACGACCTACACGCATACCGGACTTCCCGAAAGCGCAACACGACATTACCGCGTCTATGCCATCAATTCCGTTGGCGAAAGCGCCGATCCCTCCAATGTGGCCAATGCGACCACGGATGCTCTCTCGGTTCCCGATGCCCCCACGAAACTCACTGCTTCAGCCTCGGCAGAAACCGAAATCAATCTTTCCTGGACGGCACCGGTGGATGACGGCGGGGCCGCCATCAGCGGGTATCAGATTGAGGGATCTGCGGATGCAGGAGAGACTTGGACCGATTTAGTCGCAGACACAAAAAGTACAACCACAACCTATACCCACACCGGCCTGCAACCCGGATCAACCCGTCATTATCGCATTCGAGCCATCAACTCGGTTGGTGCAGGTGATCCATCCAATGTGGCCCATGCCACCACCGTGATACCCTTGAGCGCACCTGGCGTGCCGGTCAGTGTGGAGGCAATGGCGGACGGACATAATGCGATTAGCCTGTCCTGGTCCGCTCCGCTGGAGGACGGCGGATCCCCCGTCACCGGCTATCAGGTTGAGGTATCCGAGGATGCCGGGACCATCTGGCAGAAACTGGCAGAGGATGTCACCGCCACCAGTTATCGTCATACACAACTGCCCCCTGGGTCCACACGCCATTACCGGATCTTAGCCAGAAATGCGGTGGGGCTCAGCACGCCCTCCATGGTCGTTACCGCGACGACAGATGAAGACAAAAGAACCTCCATAGCACCTTTAGGGGAAGAGGTTCCTGCAGACTTTTCGCTGGAGCAGAATTATCCAAACCCATTCAACCCATCCACCGCCATTGAATTTTCGCTGACCCGGACGGGGCAGGTTACACTCACCGTGTATGATCTGCTGGGGCAGAAGGTGCAGACACTGCTGGACGGTGTACAGCCTGCCGGTCGCCATAGCATGCTGTTTTCCGGGTCGGGCCTCGCCAGTGACACGTATCTTTATGTTCTGCAGACCGAACAGCAGAGAGCCGTCAAGATGATGACGCTGCTGAAATAACTGTCTCTGCGGCAGATTGCCAGAATCTGGCCTATGCGCAAAATGTGCAGGATGATCAGGGTTTTCCCATTCTCGGCTTTCAATGCGGGAGATGTATGCAGAAGGTTCATCCGAACACTTGATTGGGATCAGCAGTTTTGGGGGTCTTTTTGCCTGAATGAATCTGGGAGATTTCCGGGCAAATTCACGTTTTCTGGTGGATACCGCAGCACTCCATACCGAATGTCCAGGCCCCGTAAGAGGTTCTGTCACCGAAAAATATCCATGCATTCGAACCGTGCATACGAGACAGACCGTGTAGTTGCAAAATATCGCAAAAACCATGACAATGTCACCCGTATTCAACCGCCGGGCTTCTGGATTGCGGAGACGGCCCGAACGAACCCCCGCGCAGTGAAGGGACTAGCGTTGTAACGGCAACCCAGGAGAATCAGAGGCACCGTTGTCCTTCTTGCGATCTCCAAAGCGAACGGACCGATAGAAGGCTTGTGCCGGCGGCGGCTTTCCATCCCCATCACGAGAAGATCACTCGACGATGCTCTGGACACAATACTGGCAATCGGATCGTCCACTACGTCGATCTCCACCTGATAGGGGCCCGCAGCTTCGTCTCTGGCCAGACGTTGGATCGTTTGTCGTTGTCGTCGCTCGGCATCCGCTCTTGTGGCAGACGACAGCGCCTGTATAAACGTCAAATCTGGATGGGTTTTGCGGGACAGGCTGGCCAGCAGGCGCGCACGCAGTGGACTATGCACGCGCTGCCCCCGGACGGGCACAAGGATACGCGTCGCCTCAGAGATACGCCACCGCGGCGGGGCACGTACAATGACTACATCCGCATCAATGGCTGAGATCAATCCTTCCAGTCGGGCTTCTACTCCGGGTTTGGCAATCCGAGGCAAACCGAGCAGTACAGTTTCACAGCCGTGCTCGTTTGCTACACGGGCGATTTCCTCCCATACGTCAGATGCCACTGTAAACAGTGTTTCTGGACTCGCAGTGACATCAAGACTTTGACCGAAAGACTCGGCTAAAATATCTTTTGCGTCGCGGATTATTGCATCGCTGGGAATTTGATCTGGGCGCAGCACTGAAAGAAGAACCGCCTTCCCCGCATTCGGGGTACACACCGTTGCCGCCACATTGGACAGGCTTGCGGCACTTGCCGGATTTGCTATTGGTGCAAGAACAAGCGGATTTCGCCCCCTTGAGTGCGCCAGTTCTGGGTCCCTGGCTTCAGCGCTCGCATCAGCCACCCTTGCACCCGGTGCGAGCGCCATAAGGTATAGCGCCACACCAACGCCTAGCCACAGGGCCGCAACACGGCCCGCTTCAGGCACAACGACGGCCTGAAATGCTGCCAGGCCTAGGCAGAGAATCATCCCGATCACAGGCAGCAGTGGAAAGCGCACCTCCCCCGAGCGCCGCAGAGTCAGGATTGCGGTACAATGTACCATGGCGAATGAAACGAGAAATATCAGGCTTGCGGCGGCTCCTGCTGCTGCCACATTGTCCACTGCGAGGACAATCACAACCATCATCCCTCCGGTCGTGATTACCGCAATGGCTGGTGTTCCCGTCCGTCCGCGTATCTGTCCAATTTGACGTGGAAGTGTGCGGTCGCGGGCCATGGAAAACGCCACGCGTGAGGCACCGTACAAATTGGCATGCAGGGCTGACAGCATCGACAAAATGCCGGCACCGATCACGAGCCAATAACCGGGCATCCCCAAGTACCGGTCCACGGCCTCAGCAACGAGCCCCTCAGGATGCGCTTGCGCCGCTGCAAGAATTCCCTCGGGCGGGGCCCCTACGGTTGCAATTACAGCAAGAAACGGCAGATAGATCACAAGTGTAATAGCGAGCGCTGCGTACATTGCGAACGGAACCGTACGCTGCGGGTCTTTCACTTCGCCCCCAACGGCGGCGATCAGATCGAATCCCTGAAGTGCGATGAAGGTATACCCCATTGCCTGCACAATCCCCAGTGCACCACCCGGCGCAAATGGACGCAGGCGCTCGAATGATTCGGCTGGACTTCCATTTAGCCATGCCCAGACTCCCCCGGCAACGAGCAGCCCAAAAACAATCACCTTACCAATCGTGGCGGAACTGCCGCCTCCTGCCGAGCGTCCTACAAGAATCCAGGAGTAAACCCCGACAGCAGCAAGTGCTAGCAGGAGTTCCCCCCGCCCGTCTCCAATCCAGTTCCACTGCCCCATAAAAGCCGGAAACATTCGGATTGCGCCCTCAACGGCAAAGACAGCGAAGCCGAGTGCATAGAGCACACCGGCTACAATTGAGGCGAACCAGACCACCCACCCCACGATGAATGCAACTTCAATTGAGACGACTCGCTTTGCGTAGGCGTATGTGCCGCCGGACTCAGGATAGCGGGAGGCTAGCCGTACGAAACTGACAGCGGTCAGGAATGCGATGCCGCCATTGAGTGCAAATGCGATAATCGCCGCCGAACCGGCAGTGGCGAAGGCGACCCCGGCAAGTGCAAGAATGCCGCCCCCAACAATTGCGCCCACACCAAGTGCGGTCGCTCCAAAACGACCTAAATGTCGTCCATCACTGTCGCTCATCTACTTGTATAAGGGATTTATCTTAGATTAACCGCCTTTGCATGAAGTCAGGGGTTTCAGAATTCTAGAATCAATGGGATATATTTCCAGACGGCATCTATGTTCAGATTTGGTTCTACCGGCATTGTTGTGCATAGCAGCCCGTGGATAGAGTATGACCACAGAGTTAGACAGCATAACTGTGTGTCGTAGATGGCCAAACCATCTATTTTTCACCCTCTGATCCCGCCTGGAGTTATGCAATTGTATATTTTCATCAAAAATTTTATGTAGTGCTATAAGCGTTGGAATCGGATTGTCCTACCCGCGTACCAACTATCATTTCACAAACCCCTGCGCTACATCATATTCATTCGTGCACGACTCTATACCACTATGGAAGGCAAAAAAGGGCAAAACTTTTCCCTCCTCCAGTCCCAGTTGTCGATGGTACGCCCCGACACTTCACCCTGCTGAATCTCAGTCCAGATTTTTCCATTTCCTAAGAAGACCAGGAAGAACTCACCCAATGTATCGTTTCCCAACTGAAAGGGCAAGATATTCTCTCCCACAAAGAAGACGGAGCCTCTTGCAAAACCCTTAATCTTGAGATTTTTTGTTCACCTGATTGCACACAGAAGCACTTTTTAGCCTGGATTGTTAGTTTTGCAAGAACCTCGACGATGAAGATTTCCAGAAGGGCTCTGGATCTCATCGTGAAACGATTCCAGGACAAAGACTATGATATCTATGCAAAGCCGCCGGATTCCCGCGACAAGATCCTCACCAATGAGATCCCTCATACGGAATCCCGCACGGTTGCCGGGGAGCGGATGACACTGGAAGCCATTGAATACATCAAGCTCCCGCAAGATTCTTCGGGATCTGAATACACATACACACATCGTTACAGCACCAAACGTTGACGCACGGGGCATTTTTACGAGCGGTAGCACCTACCTGTATTAACTCTGGGACCAAGCATTGCGCGGTTCCCGCCCACAGGATACAAACTCACTTGCTTCCCAAAAATGACAGAATACGGAACGCGAACTGCTTTGCTTCCCGTCCACGGGATACAAACTCACTTGCTTCCCGAAAATGACAGAATACGGAACGCGAACTGCTTTGCTTCCCGTCCTCGGGATACAAACTCACTTGCTTCCCAAAAATGACAGAATACGGAACGCGAACTGCTTTGCTTCCCGTCCACGGGATACAAACTCACTTGCTTCCCGAAAATGACAGAATACGGAACGCGAACTGCT
>JAJEFL010000188.1:0-9413 GCA_022820435.1 Rhodothermales bacterium | reverse complement strand
TAATATATTGTACTTGCTGTTTTGGGCATCCAACTTTGCATTCGCAGACTCGGTGAGCGCGTCCATCTTTGTATTTGTAGACTCGGTGAGCGCATCTATCTTTGTATTTGTAGATTCGTTAAGTGCGTCCATCTTTGCATTGGTGGATTCAGTGAACGAAGCGATCCCCGCGCTAAGAGTTTCGAACTTCGCCAATACGGCATCCTTGAAGCCTTCCATTTGGGCTCCGAATTGAGAAATGTTGTTAATTCCTGACATGGTGTAATGGGGCGGCAGTTGGTCAGATTTCTCAAAACAGGAACATCTCCTAATTGATCAGGACCACGCCACCGTTACTATTATTGTTCAGCAAAGAAGGTGGCATAGGCCAAGATGAGTGAGATTGATCCACCGAATAGCCCAATCATCCATAGTAATATATTGTATTTGCTGTTTTGGGCATCCAACTTTACATTTGTGGACTCAGTGAGTGCGTCCATCTTTGTATTTGTGGATTCGTTAAGCGCATCCATCTTTGCATTTGTGGATTCAGTGAACGAAGCGATCTCCGAGCTAAGAGCTTCAAGCCTTGCCAATACGGCTTCCTTGAAGCCTTCCATTTGGGCTCCGAATTGAGAAATGTTGTTAATTCCTGACATGGTGTAAATATCGTTGGTTGCTTCATGAACTTCGTCTACAGACACTTCTTCTCCCTCCGTTAATTTCCGAAAAAAAGAAAAGAGACGTACCGTTTCCGGTCGTTGTTCCGACATGTTCTTTAGACAGTAAGGTTTGTTGAAAACTGGATTTTAGCCGCATCCGTCCGAGAATGCAATTGCTTAGAAAAGTCACACGCTTCCGGTACAGCCATTGGCGAAATCCAACTTTAGTTCCTAATCTACGACATAAAAATCTGGGGGTTCCTGAAAGATCCTCTTTTTCGCAATATCAGAGGAATATGAGCACGACGAGGAGAAAATTGCCGCACCGTTTGCGCCTATCTGTCCAAAGTGCACTTCGCTCAATTCGGATGATCTCCGAGGGGGAATCCGCCTTTCCTGTGAATCCACCAAGACCCTAGTTCCGGAATCGTCCATGTATTGAACCTGGAGCGGTTACAGCCGAAATCCAGCTAATTCCACAGGTTCATCCGTCTCTTTCGCATCCAGTCTTGACAAAGAGCAATCAGCATGTCATTTGGCCTCAAAATCCCGTTACATCTCTGCAAAACCAATGGAGGAGTCGTTATAAAGGGGTGCGTAATCGCCGCTTTCGAGGGCGGCCCTGCAGGCCCGAAAATATCAATGTTAACCCCAACCCTCACGCTTGATGGCAAGATGCCAACTGCACTGGATCTCACTTCACGGCTACGACCGGGTTTGACTCCACGCATAGGGGTATGTCTGGATCATTCCCCTCGTGATGTGTCACATGATGAAGCGGTGGCTGTCCTGCAGGGACGCTGGAATATCAGTACACTTGCACGGTCGTATACCCTTGCAGGTGTCTAACGACAGTAATCCGGCTGCCAGTTCCCGATGAGATGGTTTTGCACAGGTTTGTTCAAGCGGAGATGGCGAGACTTTGCTATGGTTGCTCTCGCAGCGCAGCGTGTACGGTGCGTGTGATGGCTGCTCCGAGGGCGGCAGATTCGGAATCGTCATCTAAGCCCTCAATCAGGATCACCACGACATATGGCGGGGCGTTTGGCGGATAGATGATTGCCGCATCGTGATGGATCCGCGTAATTTGTCCAGTCTTGTGGGCCACCCGCACATCGGACGGGAGTCCGGCAGGAATCATTTCATTGAATGCCTGCTCCAGCAGTATTGCAACCATACTGCTGTCCGCGGCAGATCCAACGGCCTGCCCCTGGTGGACAGCTTCCAGAAGGGTTGCCAAAGCAGGGGCGGTCGTTGTGTTGCTGAGGTTACGTTCAAATGCTTTGAGATCTTCCACTCCCCGGAGCACCTTCATCTGGGGGGCACCCAGAGAATCAACCGTCTGCTGAACTGAGTCTGCCCCCAGAAAGTCAATCAGAAGGTTCGTAGCCAGATTGGATGATACAGTGATCATCTGGTAGATCAACTCGGAGATCGTCATGCGCTCTCCCAGCCGCTTATAGATCGCATCATCCGAATCGTCCTCGATACTATAGCGCGTTCCATCTACAATGGAGCGAAAAGAGTTTTTTACCTCAAGAGTTGAATTCATGGAGAGATCAGTATCCCGAACGCGGCGCCATGCTTCAATCTGTACAGGCACCTTCATGGTGCTGGCGGCGTGAAACGAGCGGTCAGGGAGGAGGTCCAGCGTGGTCTGTGTGCTTGCATCCCGAATGGAAACGGCAACGGTGGCAGCGGGGTATTCGCTGATTACTGCTTCGATTTGTTGCTCCAGTGTAATGGATTCGTTGCATGAGATTGCAACGCAGCCAATCAGTGTCAGCATGATCAATCTGGAAAGAAAGCAAGTCACGATACTAGATTCTGCAGGTACGGATATCAGTAATTACAATTCCCGTCGCACCAAGTCGTTCCAGATCGTCCATGATCTGGTTGGCATCGTCACGCTTGGCTAGTGCTTTTACGGCAATCCAGCCCGTTTTGCTTAGGGGTGCAATCGTTGGTGATTCAATGCCGGGAGTGATTTTACAGACATGTTCAAGGGCGGACCGGGGGCAGCCGTACTCAATCATCACATAGGTTCGGGCCAGAAGGATTCCCTGAATGCGTCGCACAAACAGGTCTGCGGCAGATCCAGTTTTAACAATTCCCGGCCGGCCGGTCAATACCGCCTCGGTGTGTAGAATCGGCTCACCAATGATCGCTAGCCCCGCGTCCTCCAGCGTACGCCCGGTCTGGACGAGATCTGCAATAAGATCTGCAACCCCTAATTGAATGGAGACCTCAACGGCTCCGTCAAGGGGGACGATCTCGGCCTGGATGTTTTTTTTGGCTAGGTCCGCCGAGACCAGATGACTGAAGGAGGTCGCAATGCGGAGCCCGTTAAACTGATCCGGGGTAAGATTACGGTCCCGCAAGCCTGCGTAGCAGAGCCGTGCTGCACCGAAGTTGAGCGGGAGAATTTCTTCCAGACCCGCCTGCTGTTCAATCAGAAAATCCCGGCCGATAATCCCTAGATCAAGGACACCGTTACTCACATAGGTCGCAATATCACGCGGGCGCAGGAAATAGAACAGGACTTGATTTTCGGTATCCCGGACACGTAATTCACGGCCGGAACGCTGACACTTATAGCCGGCAGCCCGAATCAGTTCGACCGCATCCGCGGCTAGTGCTCCCTTATTGGGGAGTGCAATCTGCAACATTGGAGAGGGCACTTAGAGGTGGCGATAAATATCTTCCAGAGACAGGTCACGGGCGATCATCATGACCTGAATATGATAGATCAGTTGCGAGATTTCTTCTGCGGTGCGTTCCGGGGTTTCGTGGTTGGCGGCCATCCAGACTTCGCCAGCCTCTTCCAGAATTTTTTTTCCAATCTCATGGGAGCCTGCCTGGACTGCCCGTACGGTGCCGGAATCCGGGTCCTGCCGGTCTAACTTATCCTTTAACTCCTGAAAAAGATCTTCAAATCGTTTCATATTTCGGTGCTGATTGGGTCGAATTATCTAAGGATTCGAGGCCTGCAAAACGTTTATGTGTGTCTGTACGGGGTTAACCGAACGTACAGGATCGTGCAATTCCCGGGAAATATATAAAGAAAAGGCCAGATCATGAGATACTGGCCTCACGGGAATCCAACACGGATCCTCTGAATGATCTTTAAATCGTCAACAGACGCTAGGCTTTAACCGCTTCTGCAAGTAAGCGGTTAAGCTGCAGGCTTGTGCGGTCTCCACTGCCGACGAGGACATCGTCAAAGAACGCAATCAGGGCCGAACGCTCTGATGGATTAGATTCAAATGATTCCAGCGTTGAGAGAAAACGCTTCCATACAGATTCTTCAATCTGGCCGGCCAGATACCGTGCGAACAGCCTTCCAAGTGGGTTGGTATGTTTCATTGTTTCGTTTTTTTGTTTTGCAGCGCATCTAAACTGAGCGGGGTTCAAGTGCTTCAAACTCTGCTTCGTAACGTTACGGCAAAAACCGGGCCAAAGTTACATTTTCGTGCTGCTTACGCCTCAATTACACGCATAGAGGCCCGTACACGCAATTCAATGGAAGAAAAATTGCTGCTGCGGGGATGTTGCAGGCTTGATGTGCTGGACAACTTGCGGATAAATTCTAAAAGTATGTAATTCAAAATTTTAGGATTGCATCACTCAGAATCTACAGTCGAGAATCTATACGTCAGATACCATGGCAGATAGATGGGATTTCGCTGTGAGTTGGAGTTGAGCAGTGGATGTGCGCAGATAATAGGGGACGGCGTTGGCGGCAGGGGGTAGGAGATTCTCGAGTCGCTTTATTTCCATATTCTGATGGTACTATCTGCTGCTGCAAAAGCAATTCGTTTTCCATCTGGTGAGAAAGCCACAGAACTAACCCAACCTGTATGTCCAGTGAAGCGGTGAAGTTCTACGCCGGTATCCATATCCCACAGCCGAATGATTCCATCTTCTGATGCAGAGGCCAACTGAGAGCCATTTGGTGAGAAAGCCACAGAACTAACCCAACCTGTATGTCCAGTGAAGCGGTGAAGTTCTACGCCGGTATCCATATCCCACAGCCGAATTATTCCATCTTCTGATCCAGAGGCCAACTGAGAGCCATCTGGTGAGAAAGCCCCAGAACTACCCCAACCTATATGTCCAGTGAAGCGGTGAAGTTCTACGCCGGTATCCACATCCCACAGTCGGATGGTTTGGTCTACTGATGCAGAGGCCAACTGCGAACCATCTGGCAAGAAAGTCACAGAAATAGTCCAGCTTGTATGTCCAGTGAGGCGGTGGGTTTGTATGCCGGTATCCACATCCCACAGTCGGATGGTTTCGTCTTCTGATGCAGAGGCCAACTGAGAGCCATTTGGTGAGAAAGCCACATCCCAAACACCGTCCTCGTGTCCAATGAGGCGGCGAATTTCTACGCCGGTATCCACATCCCACAGTCGGATGGTTTTGTCGTCTGATGCAGAGGCCAACTGAGAGCCGTCTGGTGAGAAAGCCACATCCCAAACATCGTCCTCGTGTCCAATAAGGCGGTGCGTTTCTACGCCGATATCCACATCCCATAGTCGGATGGTTTCGTCTACTGATGCAGACACCAACTGAGAGCCGTCTGGCGAGAAAGTCACAGAGGGAACCCCGCCTGTATGTCCAGTGAGGCGGTGCTCTTCTTGCGTTATGAGAGATGGTTGATCCAAATCAGGATTCGGGTCACCCAACTGAAAGTTAATGGCCACCAACAATAAAATAATTATGCCAAACACCGCAAGGATTGTAAGCATACATCCGTTGGACTTCTTTGCAGAATCAACCTTGAGGACTTCACCCCTAATTGATTCAACTGAGGGCCCGGGCAGAAGGTTTTCCTTATTTCCCAATGAATTGGGTTGACTTCTTTCTCCTTCGGCATTCCCCACCGACGGTTCCAACTCACCTAAAAACTCTGTACAACTTTGGGTTCGCTTATTCTCATTAATGACGAGACAGTGATCTATTGCTTGAAGTATTTCGACTGAAAACCGCCCTTGACCAACATCTGCCGCCGTGGGCAGGGGATCGGATCGCCCCTGCACCATCGCATAGGCTCGTTTCTGGACGGTTGTTGGATTTAGCGGCGAAAACGGAGGGTTCCCGCCGGCGACGACTCTCCACATCACTGCGCCCAATCCATATATGTCGGTCCAGGGGCCGATTTTCCCGTCACCGACCTGCTCCATCGCAGCATAGCCATCCGTGTAGGGAGCCAGTGATTTGGTGTGCCTGCTGATCTCCTGCTTCGCTGCCCCAAAATCAATCAAAATCGGGCTGCTGTCATCTCGGCGGACTAAAATATTGGAAGGCTTAATATCCCGATGACAGACTCCTGCGTCATGCACGGTTTGCAGTCCAGACAATAGAGGCAGAATTAAATCCAACAGTTCCTGCTCCGTTAAGGGTTCTCTGCGGGATTCACGCCGTTCCAGGAGTGTGGAGAGTGGCAATCCCTGCACATACTCCATGACCGTGTAGGCCGTGCCGTTGGCCCGAAATAAATCCCGGCAGGTCACGATATTTGGGCAGTCCCGGAATTTCTCCAACTGCTTTGCCTCTTTGAGAAAACGCTCCAGGCCCTCCTCGAATGGCACCTGAAATTCCCCTCTGGTCGGCTGAACCGTTCCATCCTGCCGGACACATAATTCGGAGGGGAAGTACTCCTTGATTGCAACCTCAATCCCCAATTCTCGGTGCTCTCCTTTGTATACAACCCCAAATCCTCCCTGACCGATCACGGAGTGGATTTCATACCGATTGAGAACGTCTCCCTGCTGTAGCATACTTGCACTGTATTAGGAATCCCAAATATACTGTAAACTAGCCACTCCCCGCAGATTTGATTGGAACAGACAGGTTTTCAGGAATGCGACTGTGGGCAGAGATCATCTCGGTTTTTATGTGTCCGTCCAAAAAAGTTCTGCTTTTTGAAGATGCCAGAAAGGTTTCGTCAAAATTCTATCAATTCCGCTACAATCGCAACCAAGCATCGGGAACCGTACAACAGTTTAATCGTACAATACCCTATGTTATAACATCCTCCATGCTAAGTTCAGGTACAAATGCCAGCGAAGACTAGTAGATCAAACAAGCAGATTCAGCACAGGTACGATTATCGTGTGAGGGTGAGGAACTTTGGTCCGATCAAAGAAGGGAACATTCAATTGCGGCCGCTGACGGTTTTTGTCGGTCCAAGCAACACCGGAAAATCATACCTAGCAACGCTGATCTATGCGTTGCACCGTTATTTCTCGGGGAGTCCAGATAAGTTCTCGTACGGGAGGCTTTGGAGATACAGGTCATCAGGACTCATAGACGAAAAAGTCTCTGGTTCAGAGATCAAGAAAGATCTAGACGCATGGATTGCAGGTGTAGAAAAAGGAAGTGAGTTGCCTTTATTGTCAGAGCGGGTTGAGGGTGAGATTTGTTCCATCATTGAAGATGCCAAGGATATGGCAATACCTATAGAGGAAGAAATTCTCCGGTGTTTTGGAGCCGAAAATGTCAGTGAATTAATCAGAAAACCCAGTGCAAAAACGGCCGACATAATTATAGATCTTCACCAGCAAGATGAACGCCCCGGTATCCAATATCGGCTCGGAATCCGCCGTGACGACGATTTTAAGGTAACTGGCAAAATAATAGATCTTAAGACACCTTTTTCCAGTTTAGTTCCATCATTGGTGGACATTTCGAGACTCCGCAGATTAGTGATGCCTTATGAGAGATCTCTATTCGGCAAATCCGATGTACCCTATTCACGCTTTCTGGCGACGTTGGTTGGTTTAACACAGGATGCTCTGGCTAATTCAGTTAGGCGGAATGCCTACTATTTGCCTGCGGATCGTACTGGTGTCATGCACAGCCACCAAGTTGTTGTTAGTGCATTGATCCAGCGTGCGGCTAGAGCTGGGCTACGACCTGCGATTGATGTGCCTACTTTGTCGGGTGTTCTAGCTGACTTTTTGGAGCAACTCATCCAGATGGCAAGTAGTCGCGAATCTAAAAGAAAAGCGAATGGTGATACGCTAGCTTTACATATGGAAAAGACCGTTCTAAGGGGGCAAGTTCATGTAGACATTTCCGATGCAAACTATCCGCATTTTGTTTACCAGCCAAAGGGTTGGAAGACAAAACTGCCGCTCATGCGGTCATCGTCTATGGTGTCGGAGTTGGCACCAATTGTACTATATCTCAGGCATATCGTAAGCCCTGGCGATATACTTATAATTGAAGAACCAGAATCACATTTGCATCCAGCAATGCAGGTTGAGGTTATTCGTCACTTGGCAGAGATCGTGCGCTCTGGTATTCAAGTAATTGTTACGACACACAGTGAATGGATATTAGACGAACTGGCCAATATGGTACTGAAATCTCAAGTTGAAGAATCTGATCAGGTAACACCTAGCAAGACGAAAAACAGTCTCCGTCTGCGTGATGTTGGTGCATGGTTGTTCAAGCTCCAAGAGACATCTAAAGGAGTTGTTGTTGAAAAACTGAGGACGGATGATACAGGGTTGTATCCCTCTGGTTTTGATCGTGTGGCCGTTGATCAACATAACCGGTGGGCTGAAATAGCCAGTAGAATTGAGGAATCACGAAATGCATCTGATTGAAAGGATTCGGAGTGAGTTTAGTGGGGAATGCATTGTTGACAAAATGGAACGGTCGGAGCACTTAAAATGTACCGTGAACTTGTGCGGTACACCAAAACCGTACTTACTCATAGACCTTGATCTTCCTGGATCACCATTAGGGCAGAGTGATCGTCGGTGTGATTATCTAGTGTTTGTGGACGATGTTGAAGGGATATTCTGTGTGGCACCAGTGGAGTTTAAATCATCCTCTTGGAAAGGAAAAATAGTCGGGCAACTTCAGGCCGGTGCAAAAGCAGCAGAAAAATATATTCCTGAAGAGCTTAAATGTCGATTTCGTCCAGTTGCCGTACTTGGGTGTTTCTCGAAAGGTCAAAAAAAGAATATTCGGCAGTTTGTGTCATTTTGGGGTCAGTCCAGACCTGTACGAATTATAGATTGCGGAGATAGGTTGATTGATATATTACAGGACTGAATCTACCCAAGAGGGGTAAGCAGATTTTCTTGCTGTGCAGTTATTCGATTTTTTTGATTTACATATAACACTTTTCGTATACCCACAGTGCGGAGGCGATTGAGAAGGCAGAGCGGCTTGACGGCATGTTGTAATCCGTTCCAGCTGAAAGAGGGGCTGGAGCCGGAAGAATTGATAACTGACTACAAGCGTCTATCCACGGTGGAGATTACCTTCCATACGATGGAAATCCTCTCTCTCCATGTACGTCTGATGTATCACCGAAGTAAGAATCGAAATGATGAGCAACGAATCCTTTCAGGTAGCCATTGGAGGATCTTCAGAATGCCGCTTCAGGGGCATGGTAGCATTTGATGCTACGAGAATACGTAACCCAACGAAGGATTAAACAAGCCCTGATATTAGGCTAGGTATGTGATCAAATAATGCCTGAAAGATCCCCATAGCTATAGCTATTCCCACTACCCAACGCACGACTCGAGTCTCGCTGGCACTGATCTTCGCATCCAATGTACTCATGTCGGCACGTAATTCACTGATTTCCACACGAACTGAAGCTATTTGGGTGTCGATATGACTACGTAACTCGCTGACATCCACACGTAACTCGCTGACTTCCACACGTAAGTCGCCGACTTCCATACGTAAAATATCAATCTTACCATCCGTGCCTTTTTGCATCTCACTAATACGGGTATG
>JAJEFL010000131.1:0-12986 GCA_022820435.1 Rhodothermales bacterium | reverse complement strand
TGGTGCCTATCAACAGGACAGAGAATGATTTTAGGGGCAATTTGTTCCAAAGGAAAAGGAAGAACAGATGCGGGGAAGCCTCCTGATCTTGCATAGACTTCCGTTTTTTATGCCGAAAATCGCCGAAAAATAGGGTACGGTAATTTCCTTTTATGGAAGTAATTGCACTGCGTTGGGATGGCGAGAGCATCTTGCAGCGGTTGTTGCCAGTACTCCCACAACCCCGGACATTTGTGCGGGGGCCCGGGGAAACCCGGGTCTCTACCGTGATGGCTGTGTTTGCGTCTCTTGTATTCGCGGGCAACTCGACGTGTTGGAGTTCTGTCCAAATGTTGATGCGCCGGATGAGATACGTCACTTGTTGTCTATGGACAATGAGAATGTGTCAGTTAAGCCGAAAATATTCTTTCACAGCGGTCTTATAGAAGTCGACGGCATGAATGACCTCAGATTGTTCCACATGCTCATTGGGGGTGTGTGATAATTCACTGGAGCCGGGACCAACCTTCACCGCGGGAATCCCTTTCAGATAAATCCAGTCGCTTGCTGTCGGCGAACCCTGTGGTTTTGTTCCAGGGGCAGCGGTTAGACATGCTTTCACGATTGGCGCATCAATCTCCGTTGATACAGAGATGATCCGCTGGCTGTGAACCGTTACCTCGGATTGATGAACCGAGTTACGGATCATTTGAACGATTTCACCGTGTGTATAGGCGGGGGTAGTCCGGATGTCCAGATACATCGTACACAGATCGGGGATCACATTCCGGGCGGATCCTCCTTCAATGGTGGTCACATTCATGGTAATCTCTCCCAGTATGGGATGAACTCTGTCAAACGTAATCTCCAGTAACCGCCCTATGTCCTCCGCAGCGTTCAGGATTGCGTTTTCTCCAAGTGCATGGCGTGCGGCGTGCGCCGTCCGTCCTTTCGCATCAAGCCGCACCACCAGTAATCCTTTTTGTGCAACTACGGGAAGTATGTTGGTGGGTTCGCCGATCAGCGCGGACTGCGGGCGGGGCAGTTTTGTTGCCAGTAATTTCTGGAGTCCGTTATTTTCGTAATCGGTTTCTTCGCATTCCGTAAGTGCTACAATGAGTTGTCCATTTTCCGGTATCCAGTTTTCAGCGGCCAGTTCCAGGAGTGCAGTGGTCATAGATGCCCCTGACGCTTTTGCATCCGACGCACCTCTGCCATAAATTTTCCCGTCAACATGTGTGGGATCAAACGGGGGATAGGGATGTTCGGACGAGGGAGGAACAACGTCCAGGTGAGTCGCCAGGAGTAATTTATTCGGACCGTTTCCGATCCAGAAATACAGGCTGTTTTCGATACGTTCACTCTGGACACCATCACGATCCACATAGGCCTGCATGAAGCGGCAAATACCATCCTCCCGTCCACTCAATGACGGGAACTGAATCATTGAGTCCAAAAGATCAAGCACAACTGGCTGGCGCATGGTTCTAAGGAATGATGGCTGTGGCGTACTGTTTTCGAATCAAATCGTCCGGCCCCAATATCCAGACACGCGGGACCCCCTTTTTCAGCGCACTGCGGGCGGTCTGGATCTTTACGGCCATGCCTCCGCTGATCCATCCTTCCGAGATTCCGGCATGCTCATCAGCCGGGGAGCACTTCTGAAGGAGCGAGGCGGAATCTTTTACGTCCAGTAGAACTCCGCCTGACTCGGTTACCAGCAAAAGTTCTTTTGCACGCAGAGCAACCGCCAGTTCGCAGGCAACTGTGTCTGCATTCACATTGTAGCGTTGGCCGGCATCATCTATGCCGAGCGGGGCAATAATCGGGATATACGCCGTATTCAGGAGAGTTTTAAGCAGGCTTGTATCAATGGATACGATTTCGCCCACCCAGCCAAAATCAACTTTCTCCCCATTAATCCGCCATGGTTCGCGCCGACGCACTTTTACCGTAGAACCATCTGCCCCGCTTAATCCAACGGCAGGGATGCCATAAGCAGATGCTTCGGCCACCAGCCGGATATTGAGTTCCCCCCTCATGGTCCACTCCGCAATTTTCAGGTCCAGGTCTCCGGTTACCCGTCGTCCCTGAATGATGGTTGGGGTATGTCCGAGTTGCCTCGCTAAACTGGTTGACTGAACTCCTCCCCCGTGGACAATCACTACATCGGTTGCAAGCGTGTTGATCTGATTCCAGAACTCCGTTAGATCATTCAGGATCGCTCCGCCAATCTTAACCACAATTAGTCCATTCATAGAAGATTCCAGGCTCGTTCCAGGATTGCTATTTGTGCATGCAGTCTAAATTCAGACTGCAGTAGATGGATCGCCTGTGCGCTGTCAAGAACTGCGTCCTCCGCCACGACCCCCCGGCGAATCGGGAGACAGTGCATGAAGGCGGCATTCCCCATGTGGCGCTCTTGAACCTGCCAGCTCTGATACTGATCACGTAATACTTTTTCTGCGTCAGGGTTATCATAGCGTAATTGGCTCCCCCAGGCTTTGGCGTAAATAATGTCTGCCCCTTTACAGGCAGCATCCTGATCCTCTGTCTCTGTCAGTGAGTAGCCGTGCTTTGAGGTATAGGATTCTGCAAGGCGTATAATTTCGGGATCCAGTTCAAACCCTTTTGGTCGTGCAACGGTAACCTGCATCCCAAGCCGCGCGGCCATTAAAAGTGCCGAATTCGGCACCGCATGTGCCAATGCACGAGGATGCCAGGTCCAGGAGAGAACAAAGCGCCGCCCTTTGACTTCATCCTGGAGGTGTTCCTGAATTGTTGCGGCATCTGCCAGGGCCTGACAGGGGTGGTATAATGCAGATTCAAGGTTAATGACCGGCACCGCTGCTGCCTCAAGGATCTTTTTGAACCGTGCTTCGCTTTGATCAACTGCATAGTCGGTGCCGGTCGCAAACAGGCGCACCCCCAGTGCATCATAGTATCGTGAGAGGACACCGATTGCCTCCCGTATATGCTCTACAGACTGGCCGTCCATCCGGATCCCATCCCGCCATTCCATTCCCCATACGCCGGAACCGGGGATGATGACCGAGGCCTGGGCGCCAAGCCGTGCAGCCGCCACTTCCATGGATGTACGTGTACGCAGTGAAGAATTAAAGAAAAGCAGTCCAAGGCTGCGAAGGGGGGCCGGTCCATGTACGGATCGGGGGTGACGATAATGGTAGCGTGCACGGACTAATTGTGACTCCCATGTCTGGTCATCCTCAAGATGCCAGTCGAATAAATGTTGCAGTTCTGGATTAGACATGAGCAGTCGTCACTACATTCCTAAATGCTTCGGCGAATTCTGAAATATGCTCCGCCTTTGTAATGAGCGGAGGCATCAGGCGCATCACATGCGGGTCCGCACTCCCACCGGCGAGTACGCCGTGTTCACGCAAAACCGGTAGAAGTTCACTGGATGGGGGTTCCGTCCGGATCCCGATGAGGCATCCCCGTCCATGCACATCACGCACCAGAGGCTGGATTGCGGTTGCAATCTGATCAAAGATTTTCGGTGCTTGCTCCATGAGTCCATTGTGCTGAATGGATTCCAGGGTTGCAATGACAGCACTCATGGCAATCATGCCTCCACCGAAAGTAGATCCTTGATCTCCATACCTGACTTCATCAGAAAGTGAATCACTTAACAGCAATGCGCCAACCGGAATCCCGGATCCTAGACTCTTCGCAAGTGTGATCATGTCTGGAATGATCCCAAATTGTTCGCTGATACTAAATGTGCCTGTACGGCCAACGCCTGTTTGTATTTCGTCAAAAATCAGGTGCACATCATGTTGGTCGCACAACTTGCGCAGTCCCTGAAAGTAGTCACTCGCCCCCTCAACAATGCCGGCAATACTCTGAATCGGTTCAAGGAGCACGGCGGCGATATCGTGCTTCTTGTCGAGTATTGAGGCGACGGACTCCAAATTTCCAAATTCGGCAAAATAATGCGCCGATGCGAGGACCTCCTTGAAAGGGGTTCGATAGGATGGATTCCATGTTGCGGCCAGGCTTCCGAGGGTACGCCCATGGAATCCGTTGGCAGTGGAGATAATACCGTTGCGTCCGGTGGATTTTCGGGCGATCTTAAGTGCAGTCTCAATGGCTTCGGTGCCGGAGTTGCAAAAGAATATCCGATGAAGCGGGGCCATTTCCGCAAGCAGCTGTGCTGCCTGTGCCCGGGTATCGTTATAGACAACGTTGGAATAGAAGAGGAGTTGTTCACTCTGTTTTTGAATTGCATGCACGACGTGTGGAGGGCAATGGCCAAGCGCCGTTACACAATGGCCTCCGTAAAAATCCAGATAACGATTACCATCCGCATCCCAGACATAGCATCCTTGCCCGCGCACGAGTGCAACGGGCATTTTTTTATAAGTTGGAATGAGGAATGTATCTTCATTCTTGATGATTTCCTGTGTGTTCATGGATGGCTTTGTGTGATCAGCCCGGTTTCGATGGGTAAGTCCATCAGCAGGTTCATATTCTGAATTGCCTGGGAGGCAGCACCGCGAAGCAGGTTATCCAGTGCAAAACCAACCACAAGATACTCACCTCGGACGACCCATCCGATATCACAATACGGAGATCCAACTGCATACTGCAATTCAGGGAGTGTGCCCCGCCAAAGCCGAATGAGCGGATGAGGATCGTAGAGATGGATGAACCATTTTGCGATTTCAGGCTCCGGCAGGGGAGTCTCAAGTTGAATGGTTCCCCAAATACCGCGCGTCCAGGGGCCGGATACGGGGACCATCGCCAATTTAAATCGTGAATCTAAAAACTGTGAAATCTCGGCCAGATGCTGATGTTCAAGCACCTTGTAGGCACGGACATTTCCATCTCTTTCCGGAAAATGAGTCGTTGGCTTTGGACGAATTCCAGAACCGGACGCTCCAGTGATTGCCGTGATGGATATGGAAGCGCTTGTGCAGCATTGATAAATTGGCCAAATACCCAGAAGCATCCCCGTTGCAAAGCAGCCTGGATTTGCAATATAACGGGTCGTATAGGGGGCAAAGAGTTCGGGTTGTCCATATTTAAATTCAGGGATCAGTTCCGGAGCAGGATGCTTCACCTTAAAGAGAGATTCAAACTCGGAGACATCCTTGAACCTGAAATCAGAACTCATATCAATGATGGATCCGTGATATCCATCATCAAGTAGTGTTTTGATGCTTGCTGCTCCTTTTCCGTGTTCAGCGGCCACGAAAATCACATCAATATCGGAATGGTCAAATTCGGATACATCTGAGAACTGGATCTGTGGCTGCCCCCGAAGTGCGGGATGTGCGATATCCAGTGATTTCCCGGCATAGGTCCGACTGGTAACGCTTGTAAGCGAAGCCTGAGGGTGTTGAAGGGTCAGGCGTATGAGTTCCCGACCCACATAGCCGCTGCCATGAAGAATAGCTGTACGAATCATTTTTTTGTGTGTGCCTTGTGTGCAAGATATGCCTGCAGTCCACTGAGTTTGGAAAAACTGCGAGCATCCTGCCCATTCCATAAGGCACTTTCTTCACCATAGACTGCTACACCGGTGTCAAACATGGAATAGGGACTTTCGCAGCCCTGCACGGAAATATTCCCTTTGTATAGTCGAACAAAGACCGACCCGGTCACCACATTCTGGGATGAGCTCAAAAACGCTTCTATATCTCTCATTACGGGATCAAAATATTGTCCTTCATGGAGCAGCATTCCATAAAAATCACTGATGTGGTCTTTCTGATGTCGCTGCCATTTGGTCAGGACGATTTTTTCCAGCTCTCTGTGTGCAGTAATCAGAATCAGCGGGGCAGGGGCTTCAAACCCAATCCGCCCTTTGAGTCCAAGAATCGTGTCGCCAACATGAATATCCCGCCCGACTCCATGTCTGCCGCCGAGAGATGCTAGCTGGGTGATGAGTGTAACAGGAGGGAGTTCTTTTCCGTCCAAAGCAACCGGCAGCCCCTTTTTGAATTCAATATGCAGGTCATAACCATCTTCCGGGGCTTCAGCAGGGGATACGGTATTCGGATAGGCATCATCCGGTAACGGAGCTTTTGTCCCCAGAGTTTCTTCGCCACCAATCGTTGTTCCCCACAGTCCATCATTAATGGAGTATCGTGTGGTTTTCGCAGGGATTGAGATTCCGCGCTCACCAAGAAACCTGGTTGTATCCTGTCTGGTGAGCCCCCCGTCACGGATTGGTGTGATCAGTTCCATCTCATCGGCAAAGAGATGTACAACGGAGTCAAAGCGCACCTGATCATTGCCTGCTCCGGTTGAACCGTGGGCAATTGCTCTGGCCTTGATCTGCCGGGCAATTTTCACAACCTCAATCGCCTGCACCACCCGTTCTGCGCCAACACAAAGGGGATAAACCCCGCCACGCAAAACATTTCCCATAATGAGAAACTTCAGATAATCATCATACAGGTTCTGGCGGGCGTCAACATGAAAATGTTTCTCTGCCCCCAGTTGTCTGGAACGAGCCCTCAAAGCCGTTTCATCCAGCGATGCTCCCGTATCAACAGTTACTGTAAATACGGGCTCACCGTAGGTTTCGCGCAGGTATGTGACGCAAAAAGATGTGTCCAGCCCCCCGCTGAAAGCCAGTACGATTCCCATTTGATCTCATTGTTTAAGATAGCCAACCTTTTACGCGTGGAGACAATCCTGGATCAATTACGATTCCAAACCATAAGCAGGGCTGTGCAGTGAGTGACTCAGATCCTGTGATCGGAACTGCGCAATCTCTTAAATTGGAGTACAGATCTTACATTCCCGGTCGTTGTTGAATTTACCTGGATGCCCAGAATGCAAAGATAATGTTTGAACTTAAGGTTTTGTCGGAGCCGAACATTGTCTCCACCGCGCAGGTCCCGGACGACTTTTCACTATCCTATTCACCTGCCAGAGCGCAGGCCAGTGTCCTTTCGGATGGATTTGGACGGATACATCATTACCTGAGGATTTCCCTGGTTGAACACTGCAATCTGAGATGCAGTTATTGTATGCCGGGGGAGGGACTGGAGTGGACATCTCCCGAAGAATTATTAACCGACGGAGAAATTATCCGCTTGGCACGGCTTTTTGTCGGGCAGGGGGTAAAGAAAATCCGTCTGACGGGAGGCGAGCCGCTACTCAGGTCGGGAATTGGGAAGATCGTTGAAGAACTGGGGGCCCTGCCTGGACTTCAGACGCTTGCAATGACGACCAATGCACTGCTCTTGAAGCGTAAACTGCCTGCACTGCGGGCGGCCGGCATGAATCTGATCAATATAAGTCTCGACACATTGCAGCCTGACCGGTTTAAGGAAATTACGCGTCGGGATGGTCTTGGACTTGTGTTAGAGGCCATTGACCATGCGATTAAACTAGGGTATTCGCCACTTAAGGTCAACTGTGTTGTGATGCGGGGAGTGAATGCGGATGAGATAGTTGATTTTGTTGAGTTCACTCGCAGGCGGCCGATTGAAGTCCGGTTCATTGAGTTTATGCCTTTTGACGGCAACCGGTGGAATGAGGATAAACTGGTTCCCTACAACGAAATGCTCCGCATGATTCGCCGGGTATATCCAGTGGAATCTCTGCATAGCAGCCGCAAAGAAACCGCGAAGATGTACAAAGTACCGGGCTTTCTCGGGCGGATTGGCTTCATTACATCGATGACAGATCATTTTTGCGAGGGATGCAATCGTCTCCGCATCACCGCCGACGGCCATCTCAAAGTATGTCTGTTTGGGCGCTCCGAGGTCAATTTGCGAGGTGCGATGCGAGGGGGGGCAGGGGATCCGGATCTACTGGAACTTATCAGTACAGCGGTGGGGGGCAAACACGCCCGGCATGCCGGGATGCATCTTATTGCGGCCTCAAAAAACCGCCCCATGATCACCATAGGAGGATAAGATTTCAGACCTTTCGATTATGATTGTATCCCCTCAATCTGTATATTTGAATGCAAAGGAGGAAGTCATGACAGGTCATGATGGGAATAGAATTGCGTTGCAGGTATAAAAACATTGAGTTACCAGAATGTGTAAGGTAATCATCGCACTCAAGCAGGTGATCACTGAGTAATATGGACGCTGGAGAAATTATGACATTGGCAAGAGGTGAAGAGGTTTATACAACCGGTGCTCCGCCGTGCATTGGAATTGGCCTGAAATGGTCAGGCGAGGAGTACAGTACTGCACTGCAGGGCCCGGTGGCTGCCGTCTTATTTGATGACGTGGGAAGGGGCGAAGCGGAAGAGATGTTGAGTGAGTTCACCGATACTCATTTTGATCAAACTCGCCTGAACCGCATTTTTTCAGGTTCAAGGCATCCAAAGCCATGGCAAGTAGGAGAGGCGATTGCGGAAGCCTGGCTGGTTGCTCATCGTAACTGTTATTTCCCATGGTCAGTAAAGCGTGACATGCGGAAACAGGGGTCCAGCCTTCCAGGGGCGGATCTGGTCGGTTTACATGTTGACTCTCATGGTAATTGCATAGCTTTTGGTGAAGTTAAGACATCTTCAGAAGAACGGTATCCACCAAGGAATATGTATGGTGATGAAGGTCTCAGAAAGCAACTCAAAGATATTCGTGACAACACTGCTGTACGGGATGATCTGTTTCGATATTTGACCCACCGAGCTGTGCAGGCTGACTGGAAAGAACGCTTTCAAGAAGCGGCCAGACGATATATAGCCAATCAGTCCGATGTTCGACTGTTTGGATTCCTGGTACGGGATGTCTCACCAAATGAGATGGATTTAAAGGGGATAGTCCGTGATATCGGCCGGAATTGTCCAGACAGTATGATAATAGAAATATTCGGCTTGTACATACAAGGTGCCCGTATGAGCAATGCAGGTAATGTTCTAATCAATCACAGAATGAACACTAAGCCATGAGTCTATCCAGGGAGTCTCTTGATGCGCTCACGAATCATTGGGCTTTGAGCGCAATAGGTAGCGAAGAACTAGAACTTGCAAAAAGATTTGTGAACCAGCGCCTAGCCCATCAGGCATTGGGCAGACAGATTACTTTTTCGTTTTCTTTGGATGGTGGAGATAACACATTATTGGAACGCGTTTGTCTTGCATTTGAGGTGGCGGCAATGGAGGGACTCGAAGAGTTGAGTCGGCCCTCGGGAGAGAATATGGAACTGCGTAATCAAGCAGTCGCTGCGTCGTTCAGTGCATTTGCCATTCATCGTTTGCTTCCGGTTCCCGTTGAATGCCACAAGCGTCTATTTTTTATATTGCGACTTTCTGCTATCGCCTATTGTGGAGATCGTTGGCCTGATCTTCGTCGCTGGTATAAGGAGAATGAGGACAATATCCAGTCTCCGAGTGTTGAGGGAGTTTCGTGGGACCGCCGCTTGCTGTATAGAATTTTTGTCTGCTGGATTCAATTATTTCGTAAGGATGGCGGGGATGACCTTTATCAAATTAGCAGGATCATTGCAGAATTGCGCAGGGAACAAAAGCAGTTTGAGGAAACTTTGCTCAGTAATGGTTCTCACGAGAATGATCAAGCAATGGCCTTACGGCTTGTGGCACTATACCACTGGGCAAGGGGAACGGAGATTCTGGCTACTTATATGCTGCAGGGGCACCCGGCCAATCCCTTTGGATTGATTGAAAAACACTTTAACAGTGCCATTCAGGCCGCGGCGGCTTCAGGGGATGTGCAACATGACGTAATCCTTCGATGGATGTACGCAGCTGCGCGAATTATGATCACAAATTCTTTGTGGTGGTCTACACGTGCAGTTAATTCACGGACAACAGATTTTGTTCGTTTGCTAACTGAGCGTCGACATTATGCAATGTTTGAACTTCTCCCTCCCCAGCGGGCGGCGCTTTTAGAGCAGGGGCTTTTAGACCAAGCCAAGACTGCTGTAGTGATTGACTTGCCTACTTCAGGCGGAAAAACACTCCTTGCACAATTCCGGATTCTTCAAGCGCTTAATCAATTCAATACTGAGAAAGGATGGATTGCTTATGTGGCTCCAACGCGTGCGCTGTGCAGACAGATTGCCCGGAGATTGAGAATAGACTTCAATCCCATCAATATTCAAGTTGAGCAGTTGACCGCTGCAATTGATGTGGATCAATTTGAAGATGAACTATTGAGTGAAACCGAACAACCGTTTGATATTCTTGTAGCCACTCCTGAGAAACTGTCGCTTGTTATTCGCAACAATAAAATTCAAGGCCGTCCATTGGCTTTACTGGTGATGGACGAAGCCCATAATCTTGAAAGCGAAGGGCGGGGACTACGTATTGAGTTATTGCTCGCCACGGTGAAAATGGATTGCCCGCGGGCAAATTTCCTGCTTCTCATGCCGGATGTAAATGGGACTGAGTCAGTGGCACGGTGGTTAGCACAAGATGTTAATGCAGGAAGATCAATAAGCTTAGGCACGACACCCTGGAAACCGAATGAGCGGATCATCGGGATCTATAGTACCTCCCCCAATAATGATGAGCGTGCCGGCTGGCATCTTAATTTTGAGACACTGATTGCGACCCCCAAAGCAATGTCGCTTCACGGCAATCATCGTGTCGGAGGTGTCAGACCTGTCGATGTTCCTAAGAGTCGTGTAGTCTCCAACGATAAACAGAAAGGACTAGGGCTTCAGACAGCGGCAATGGCCACAATTATGTCAGAGCGTGGCACCAGCATCGCAATTGCAAACAGGATTCCTACGGTTTGGAGTATGGCAAAAACTGCCGCCAATTCTCTTCATGACCTTAATCCGCTTCCACCGGAGATTAAACTTGTCCAGGATTTTCTGCGTACGGAGGTCAGTCCTGATTTCCAACTTATAGATACCTTGAAGAAGGGAGTGGGAGTCCATCATTCGGGGCTGTCCGATGATACACGCAATCTCATAGAATGGCTGGCGGAGAGAGGATTTCTCAAGGTTTTATGCGCGACTACTACGATTGCACAAGGCATTAATTTCCCGGTCTCATCGGTTTTTCTACAGACCAATAAATATCCTTATGGGAAGGAAATGTCGTTCCGTGAATTCTGGAATCTTGCGGGGCGTGCGGGTCGGATTAATCATGACAGTGTTGGAGTTGTTGGTCTTGCCGAAGGGGGGAATCGGAAATCTTTAGTTAAGTTTCTGGGACAAAGCACGGATAATTTAGTGTCCAGACTTGTATCTCAGCTAGACAGGCTTGCCGAGATTGGAGAATTATCAAATCTCTCTGAAGTACTCTGGCAGGATCAATGGGAAGATTTCCGCTGCTATATCGCACATCTGTGGGCGGAAAAGAAGAATTTAGATGCGGTGCTGTCAGAGTCGGAACAACTGCTTCGGTGCACCTTTGGTTATGTTTCACTCCACAATAATCCATCCCAACAGGACAAGGCTAAAGCATTATTGGAGGCTACGCGCTCCTATATTTATGAACTTTCCAAAAAACCCGGTTATATCGCTGAACTTGCAGATTCAACGGGCTTTTCGCCAGAAGGTATAAGTAAGGCATCACGCCAACTTCAGGAATTTGAATCTCCGTTCATTTCTTCAGATTGGACACCTGAAAGTCTTTTCGGCAATGACAGCAGGATGGTGGATTTGTATGGAGTAATGCTGAATGTACCACAATTGAAGCGACATCTGGAAAGTATCCAAGGTCAGGGTTCCAGAAAAGAGCGGATATCTGAGATTACGCGTGACTGGGTAAATGGTAAGGCAATCAATGTAATTGCGCAGAAGTATTTTCGCAGAGAGCATGGCGATGAGGATGGAATTCAGGCAATTACAGATGCCTGCAAAGTGATTTATCAGAATATTGCTAATAATGGAACTTGGGGAATTGCTGCGTTAAGTCACATTTGCCGCCGTGACTTCCGAAATCTGTCTGAGGCTGATCATCGCAGGATGAATGTACTCCCGGCAATGATTTATCATGGTGTCCGAACCGAAGATGCGGTATTGATGCGAATGAATGCTGTGCCTAGAAGTGTTGCAGAAAATCTTGGAAAGCTCTATCGGGAAAGAGTCCGGGAACCCGGTAGTCTAAATTCTGTTATTCATGCACGCGATTTTTTGAAAAATCTGACTGAACATGACTGGAATCATGCATGTCCTGAAAATTCAGCCCTGTCGGGAAGTGGGTACAGGCGGTTATGGAAAGTTCTCTCCGGTGAGGTGGCAGGGTAGGGGAGATCGTGTCATGCACTCTTATGATCATTGCAGGAGAATAACATGTTCAATCTTGTCATCTTAGCTCTTCTGGTTCAGCCGGTGTCCATAGATTTCACGGTAGTGTCCTTTAATATCCGCTATGATAATCCTGGCGATGGGGAAAGTGCATGGCCTCACCGGGCAGAATGGGTTGCCGGTGAGATGCGGCGGGCTGACCTGATTGGAGTTCAGGAAGCACTCCGTCATCAGGTAGAGCAATTGGCTGTGCAACTTACCGGCTATGATTGGGTCGGGACTGGAAGGGATGATGGCAAGGAGGCTGGAGAGTTTGCTCCGATCTTTTTCAAGACAGCAGTTTTTGAACTCCTTTCAACCAGTACCTTCTGGTTATCGGAGACTCCTGATCAGCCAGGCAGCCAAGGTTGGGACGCGGCACTGCCCAGAGTGGCCACATCAGCACATTTGAAAGTGCGAGGGGTTGATTACGATTTCTACGTTATTAACACACATTTTGATCACCGTGGAATTATAGCCCGGCAACAGAGCGCAAAACTTCTTGTGGAGCACATTCGGAAACTCAACAGGCCAGTGTTACTGCTCGGAGACCTGAATACAACCCCGGATACGGATATTTTTGCCACCTTAATTCGTGGAGGGTTCTTAAGAGATACATATGCGGTGAGCGAGGCCTCACCGATAGGCCCTGCAGGTACGTTCAGTGGATTTCTGGAAAATGATCGGCTCAATGAAGCCCCGCGAATTGACTACATCCTCGCATCACCCGAATGGAATGTGCTTACTTATGAGGCAGTCGTCTCAATTCAAAATGGCAGATATGTCTCCGACCATTTGCCCGTAAA
>JAJEFL010000203.1:0-5750 GCA_022820435.1 Rhodothermales bacterium | reverse complement strand
GTGTATAAATTCCCCTGGTGGTAAGCGCCCTGTAAAAATTCCGAATTTTTTGCAGAATGGGGGAGGTGCGTCTGGAACTTTTCTTTTCAAACGAGCCGTATGAAGCGAGAGTTTCACGTACGGTTCTGTGAGAGCCGGGGGGTGAAAATCCCCCCGGCTACTCGACATTCCCAATCTCATATGGTATGATCCAATGCACGAAATCTACCCGAGCCCCAGAAGATGATCTGATGATTACGGCAATCATATCTACGTTTACCTGCCAAGTTCTCATTGCATGATTCCTTTCTCCCCGCCAATCAATGATCGAAACGGGGTATGACGATCTTCATAGCAATTCCCTTCTGTGTCAGGTCTTGACCAGACTGGGAGACACAAATTCATCACACTTGTTCGAGATCCCCGCATTCAATGGCCATCCAGCAAAGAAGTTGAATATCCTCTTTTTCAATGAGCGGCAGGGGGAGAGGTATTTGGCTTGGTTTCAGGCCTGTACCCAGGATATATTCTACAAGACGACAGGTCAGTTCCTGTGCATCAGGTTGCTCTTGCCCTTCTTTTAAGAGTTTGCGAAGAGATATCTGCTCCCGACGCGGCCAGGGGGATTCCAGAATATCCAGTGCATCCTTAACATTCCCGGGGGATTCTTCCTGTGGAGGATGATCACGAATGAACGCGGCCACCTCACGATTAATTCGCTCCACTTTTGGCTGCAGGTTTGCCGGATCTGTCTCCAGCATCCAGTGATTCAGAATATTGGATTGCGCCATGTCCCAGAAGTCATACACGCGCTCGTGAAAACCTTCCGGCTGCCAGATTGGTGTGTCTTCTTCACATTCAATCATGCGCAGGCATGTCCCCAGTTCGTGAATAACCGCATCCTGCCCCCCGGCAGGCTGCCAGTCGGAGTTCGCCGGAATGAAGCGCAGGTAGGTGCGTTCATGTTTTGTCTCGTGCCCAACGACAGCACAGAAAAACAGCCCACGCTGTTTGCCTTTCCGCATACCTGATCCAATCTTCCACGGCAGTTTCGCAATTTCTCCCCCCAAATCCTTATATGCCCTGCGCAGCGTCTGCCGGTACTCTTCCCCCGTCTGGGCGGCAGCCACGGTTGAACCGCGCTCAAATAAAGATGCATCTTGTTTGAGGAGAAGTTCAATTTCCCGACGCGTTTCGGTAAAAACCTGATCGCCATGTGCACCTTCTTCCAGCGGAGCAACGACACCCACACTGGCGGCGGCCAAAGCCAGTTTTCCCAGAATTCGCTGTTCCAGATTCAAGAGCTGATCAAGCCGATCTGCGGGAAAGATCGTTCGAAGGAATACACGTTTATGGGGGCTGTTGATTCGGTCAATACGACCGTGTCGCTGCACCAGACGCATGGGATTCCATGGCACATCATAATTGATGATATGACGGCACTGCTGCAGATTCACCCCCTCGGCCAGAATGTCTGTGGTCACCAGTATTTGATATTTATCCGTATCTGAACCAGAACCTGCCCGCATGGATACAGGTGCAAATCCATGTACGGCCTCATCCTTGGTGACTCCTCCGTACTTCTGGGACCCGCTCACCGCGGCAAGCCGTTTCTGATAGCGAGAAAGTTCGGGGCGGTGATCAATTTCCTGTTTGAGAAAATCGTAAATCCACCCGACCGTATCGGCAAAGAAGGAGAAGATCAACACCTTCCGCTTCTGTGCTTCGTCAACGGCATCGGAGGCTTCATGCTCTGCCTGAGTTGCAATATCGCAGAGCACATCCGACAATGCTCTGAGCTTCGTATCGTTTTCTCTGGTAATAGAACCTGCGGATTCTGCAAGTTGCCGAAAAAGGTCACGGTCATGCACCACGGCATTTTTTAGCCGCTCAACATCATAGTCGCCGGCATCAGACTGCTCAGAGGTCTGCTCTAGTAATTCTTCAAAGATGTCATCATCGGTGCCGGAAATTTCCTGCAGGAAGACGGTCGTAACGACAGATCCTTTGTCCAGAGCTTCCAGAAATTTATCATGTTCATCAACCATTTTCTGAACCGTCTTCCTGAAAGCGAAGCAGGAAGATTCAAACCGTTTCAGTAATCCGGAACGCAGCAATCCCGTCATTGCACGCGCACGGCCCGTCTCTTGCGGATCCATGTTTTCTTTCCGATAGGCATCCGGCATATACCGTGCGAACGTAATGCTTTGGGCCCTATCGGAATCCAGTGCTTCCTCTAGTTGGTCAAAAAATCCCGGGAGTTGATCTTCCAGTTCATAGCGGACCGTGATTGCCTGCGGTTTAGGAAATACAATGGAGCGAGGAACGCCATCTGGCCCCTTGATCGTATCACTGGAGTAGTGCTTTTTGACAAACTGACGTGTCCGCTTGACCGTCGTTGCGTCGATGATTGGATACAGCAGATCCGGACTGAGATTGGTCGGATCCGTTCGCATCGCCTCCATAAAACGCTGACGGATTGACAGAATCCCCCGATCCGCCAGGTGGGCATCCTGACGGACAAAAAAGTTAATCAGATGATACAAGTCCCACAGCGAGTTGTTAACTGGCGTTGCTGTGAGTAAAAGCAGGTCTCGCTTTTTTCCAAACAGAAGCGTACGAAGTGCGGCCGCTCTGGTTGGTGTATTCGGGTTCCGATAATTGTGGGCCTCGTCTACGATAACCAGTTGATATTCGTCCAGATCACGTTGAAGATGTACCTGGCTGGCCTTTGGGCGATTCCGGTCTCGTAATTGCCGATCACCTGCCAACTGTTCGAAGGACATACACTCAATGCCGTGAGACAGTTGATAATCAGTCATAAATTGCTTCCATGTACTATCCCGAAGTGCGGCCGGGCAGATCAGTAATGCGCGTTGGCGACGGTCACTGTAGAGTTGCAGGATTTCTCCCGCAATAAACGTTTTACCGAGCCCCACTTCATCGGCCACAATCACCCCTCCCCGTTCCTGCATGAGCCGCAGTGCACGCACTACACCATGTTTCTGAAAGGTGGTTAGCGGCAGGTTTTTATCCTCCTGGATTTCTTCCTCAATCTCGTTGCCATAAAGCTGCCAGAGTACACGAAGAAAGATCATCCATGGAGGCCGGGGTTCGAAGACCACTTCATAAATCTCCGCCAAATCGTAAGGCTCCGCATCTTCCCAGAGATCGTCAAACCATTCTTTGGCCTGATAAAGGATCACCGGGTCAAAGCAGCCCAGATTCAATTCAAGGTTTTGTGTCAGGCCTGCCTTTGTGAGATTTGACGAGCCGGCAATAATGCCTCCGTCTAACTTTGAGGAATGGATATAAGCCTTTGCGTGCAGAAATGTCTTGACATATCGTCGAACCTGCATATTCCCTCTTCGGAGTGCACCGGTGAGTGCTTTGAGTGCTTTACGGCTCACTGGAGTGAAGGGCAATTGATCCCGCTCTCGTTCAAGAACATCCAATTGCGTCTTCCATGCGGATGTGATACGCCGCTGGTTACGCCTGTCTGGAGATTCGTCCAGTCGCTTATGGTCCGGAACCGGCAGGGCACTGGGATCCGCTCCAAGCAATAGACGCACATCAGAGATCCCGTCTAGATGATCCGCAATATGAAAGAAGCCCGCAGGACTGAAGAAGGCGGTTGCGATACGTAATTCCTCTATTGGCAGGCCTGGATACTCCTGCCCTGAATCATGTTCCTTGAGGGTATTGACTAACGCTCCGGCAAGCGTATTTCCATTCCGGTTATCCACGAAGACGGGTTCTCGGTTCATTCTGACGGCTGCCATACAAATCGGGCTCTTTCTCGGCGCAGCATCTCAAAGGGAGTGATACAATCAACGTTTAGACTCTCGCATACACTGGGGATTTTCATCTTTCCCTTTCGTGATTTTTGAACTTCGTGAGTCACAACTTTGAACCCGCTGGACAAGGCATAAGCGATCAGATAAACGTCCGCTGAATCCGAAATTTCATCAATGCTAATATCTCTATAGTTTTCACTCCTCAGGTAGTCTAAGATGACCTCCAGTTGAGAATTTAGGTCGGAAGGAGGGCCAAGAAAGAACTCATTTTTATGGGTATATGCCCATCCGTTAAGTTGATCTTCTTTACGAAGGATTTCTTCAAATACCCTATCAATACTAAAGACTCGCCCTTCTCTGTCAGCATGGAGCAGCCATTCCCAGAAGTCGAGATGAAAATCAAAGCCATAATGAAACCAGTACGCATTGATGAAGACACTGGTATCCAGAAGATACATGTTTCAAGCCTCCTGGAGGCTTTCTGCGAATGCCTCCAATGTGGAGATCTTTTTGATCCCCAGATAATAGAGGGCATCCGTAAACGCTGTCTCCCCGGAAAACGCACTCTCAACGAGTGCGGTACCGAATCGCTGGCCGACCCGGGGCTTGAGCGTTGCATGAAAGCTTCCCCCTCCCCTTATACTGCGCGGTTTTAGTTGACTCAATTGGTATTGATACTGCTCTGCAAATGTACTGCGCTGTAAGGCTTTCATTTCAAAAAGCCGCCGAAGCAGGACAAGTGTACTGGTTTTGTAATACCTGGCCAACCGTCGCAGTTCGTCAGCCAAACTGGCATCTTTCTGAAAACTCTCGTGAAGTGATGTTATCGGAACAAGAACTTCAGCTGCCACCTGGTTACACCAACGCTCAATCCTATGAGGCGAAAATGAATCGGGAGTCACGTTCGACAAACTGGATTCTCCCAACCATATGTGCGCTAACTCGTGAGCGAGTGTGAAAATTTGTGCAGCCCTGGTGTCTGCTCCATTGATGAATATTAGAGGGGCAAGTTTATCCGCTAAAGCAAAACCCCGAAACTCTTCGGGATCAAGTTTTCGATGAGGATTATTCCGAACGACACCACTAATCATGACAAGTATACCCAAATCATCCGCTTGGTTTGTAAAATAGCGTAATGCCTGGGCCCAGTTTGGCAGCTCCTGACGCTCTTCTATATCAAAACTTAATGTAGCCCGAATCTCCCTTGCCGTCGTCTTGATATCACTCTGCACCGTGGCGGATCCCACAAAAGGAAGCGGTTCTTCACCTTCCAACACAGCAAAGGTTTGGTACCAGTCCTGACGCTGTTGACACATATAGATAGTATCCAGAAGGTTGTCACTAGGCTGCAAAACTTTCTGGTCACTCATTGTGCGTAAGTCATGAACGGGGATTGGCTCATCTAGTGGTTCCGAGAAAAAAAGAAGCCCAACAGGAATATGCATGAACCGGGCAAAATCTTCTAACTGCTTATATGTCGGGTTCTTCGCACCGCTTTCCCAATCGTCGTACTTTGGGAATCGTTTGCGCAGTTCTGCTGGATCTGCCTGCCTGCGTCTGCAGGCCCATTGCAGAAGTTCAGGCCTTACTTTCATGCGTGGAGAGGTCATCCTCATGCCTTCCATGATTGGTCGTGACGTAATACACCGGCGAGTCTTGATTCAAAATTCCAATTTTTCACGGCAAGTACCGAAGATATGAATAATTTTCGAATCACTGAGATCGTACACATGAGCGATCACAGCATGAAGTTCATGGATACGGTCTTCCTTTTCATCCTCGTCCATTGGGGTGCGGATAACTTCCACTTTTACCCATCGACGCTGCAAAACACGTATCTGGACAATCAGCGATGCCATTGACTTCTTCCACATGGATGCATTGATTGGGGTCGTTTTGATGCGCATCAATGTGGATGGCAGTTGACCGTTATAGCCAGTGTACTGTACCGGCTTGTGTATTCAGATGAATTTA
>JAJEFL010000049.1:0-7273 GCA_022820435.1 Rhodothermales bacterium | reverse complement strand
CACCGAGTTCCAGCCCTGTACCCGTTTCCGCGCTGCCGCCATCCCGACGTATATTCGCTTCGACATAGGGTCTGATTTTGTCCATAATCCGTAGGTTTGCTTCCAGACCTGCTCGAATCCGGTAGACCTCTGCCATGATGTCGTGATCTTCAATTTCTGCATCCGACATCAGGATATCTCCGTGATAATTGAGTCCGACGGCATCACCTGATGCCAACGTTCCCCGGACCCCCATCGCTCCAAATCTGGATACTAAATCGTCTTTCAGTTCTGCCAGCTCCACCTGTCCAAACCCTGCCCCACCTGCCAACCACACATCCAATCCAGCACGGTTGTACGATACGTATGGGTAAATTCCCGTCAATCCTGACGTAAGATCGCCAGACTGGTTAACCACCTTATATGATCCATCGCCCTGACTGTGTGCAAGGAGTAGACCGGCCAACCACCCTCCTTTCCAGCGGTAGTCTGTTCCGAGCATTCCCGTTGCAACCTCCCCACGAAGTGATAGCGCATCATCTCCGCGGCCATTGAATTGCCGGAATGCACCCTGCCCCCATACACTGAAGGAACCATTAGATACGGGTATATTTTGAGACATGCGGCAACCTGCCAGAAGTTCTCCCAGAGATGGATCCCACGAAGAGGCCGAGTACCAGAGCTGTGCCATCTCTGCACGCTCTGCTGCTGCACATACTGCGCCATCTGCGGCTAGGCGGAATCGATCTCCCAGTGCTTCCACGATTTGTGAAGAAGTTGTTCGTACAAACCTTGCCGTATATGCTTCTAGAACTCCCTCACCGGCCGTCGTAGATTCCTGAATGACTGCCACGCCCACCGCCTTCTCAATCTCTGCATGCTTCGCGGACATCAAATGAACACTGAAGGTTTCCTCCTGCCAATCCAGCCCGTCTTCCAAGAGTGGCACGGCAATCACCGTTTCCACAGCTCCCGGTGCTATGGTTACAATTCCAGATACTGCTTCATAATCTTCGCCTGCCTTGGCAGTCCCATCTTGTGTCCGGTACTCTGCCGATACCGTCTGACGCTGCGGATGCGATAGAGATACCTGGAATCTGACCACCCCATCCTCTTCTAATACGATTGCATCACTAACCCGTAGAATCGCATTCCCGCCATCCTCCAGAATTGTCCCTGTTCCCTTCGGACGTGCAAGGATTACATCATGTGAGGGATTCGATAGCATAACCGTGAAATTCTCCGGCCCCTCCAGAATATCATCGACGATGATTTGTATTTCAACCACGCCGCGGATTGCCCCCGGATCAAAGATTACAACTCCGCGTGATGCTGTATAGTCATCTCCCGCAATCGCTTTTCCATCTGAACTCGAATACTGTACCGTCACTGAATGATCTGCAGGACGATTCAGTTCAATAGGCAGTCGCAGAATTCCCGATTCTTCAAATCCGTTATTATCGTAGATAGAAATCGTCAACGGCGCTATTGCTTCATCATTGTCAACGATTATAATCTGGACATTATGTGTCTCCCCGTCATAACCTCCACCTGATGCAATGAGCGTTAACTCCATTCTGTCATCTGGACGATCCACATTATCTTCCTCTGCGGAAAGTGTCACGGTCTGCAGGGTTTGCCAGTTCGTCGGTGTAAATGTGAGCAGCGTTTGATCTAGTTTCAAGTTTGTGCCCACATATCCAGTAAAGTTCAGTTCCACAGCCCCTGATGGCTGTGCGGATAGACGAACATGGAGCGGATACGTACGGCCTTCTTCAATCGTAATCTTATCTATGGCCACGATCTGCGGCTCATCATCATCTATGATCTGTACATCCATTCGATCGGTTCGTCCTCCGTAGCCTCCCCCTCTTGATGTCAATACCAGGGTCTCCAGATTATCTTTAAAATCATCATCCTGCTTTGCCTCTGCCGTAATAGTCTTTGGCAGGTCCCAATCGTCGGGAGTGAAGATCAGAGAGGTTTGATCCAACGTTAAATCCGTATCTGTATCCTGAATAATTGTCATCGTAACCGGCCCAGAAGGCATCGCAGCAAGCCGGACTGTAAAACTTTCTCTACCACCCTCTGAAATTTTCAGCAATTCCGGAACTACAATTCCAGGTGCATCATTGTCAATAATCGTCACCTGTATGGTCTCTGAAGTGCCAATATAGCCGCCTCCTGTGGCCGTCAACGTTACCACGATCTGATCATTCATAAGATCAGAATCCTCGGCGGCTGATAAGGTTACATCCTGATCATGATTCCAGTCATCTGTTGCAAAGGTGCGAGTAACGGGGATTACCTCCAAATCCGTTCCCCGAGGCCAGATCATCGTTACGGTAACCTCATCGGATGGCTTTGCAGTCAGCGATATCGGGAATGTTTTCTGAGTCCCCTCAATCACCGATACCGATTCAGCTACATTAATTCCTGCATGATCATCATCAATAATGGTCACATCCACTTTAACAGGCTCTCCTGCAACGACTCCGGTTGGAAGCGCTTCCATGGCTACTGAAAAAAATTCTTTTTCCTCTATAACCGCATCCTGGACAATAGAAATCCGGTACGTTCCACTTTTTTTGCCAGCGTTGATGTCTACCTGTGAAGGAACGGATGACTGCCAATCCTGACCATCCGTGGTGACATCCGTCAGTTTCAACGGGATCGTAACATCATTGGATAATTCTTCGCTCAACTCCACGGTTACCGTTACATCCTCGCCTTCATTGACCGGATTGGGGGTTACCAAGATTCGTATTCTCACATCTTCATCTGGCGGAACAACATCTAGTATCGTTACAACCTGAGAAAGTGGTCCCCCCGTCGTCAGTCCCTCTGGAAGATCGCCCAGTGCCACGGCAAAGGTCTCGCTGCCTTCAATGATTTCATCTTTAAGTGTGGAGATCACATAAATTCCATTCCACTCTTCAGCTTTAATCTCCACTTGAACAGGGGATAATGCATGATAATCTCTGGTGGCTTCCGCGGTGATATCGGTCACGATGAATGGAATGACTACATCGGTATCCAAAGTGCCTCCCACGGTTGCCATTACGATCACTGACTCCCCCTCATTCACCTGCAATGGACTCACGGACATCGTAATCTCTACGGGTGGCAATGCTGTATCATTGTCTGTAATCGTAATCTCCAGTGAGAATGGGGTACCCTCCCCCATTCCCAGGGGCAACTGATCCGAATCAATCGCAACCGTAAATGTCTCATCTCCTTCAACCGTCGAATCGTCATCGGTTAGAAGGTCTCCCGATCCAGTTATCTCCCCTCCAGGTATCGTGATCTTTTCAAGAGGAATATAATCTCCAGGTTCCGTTGTCCCATGAGTGTCCTTCAAATGAATCGTAATATCACTGGGCAGTGCCTCGGACAGGCTCGCCGTTATGGTGACAGCTTCGCCTTCGGTAACCGGATTCGGATTTGCCGATAAACTCACCTTCACGGGTGCGCTGTCATCATCTTCAATCGTCACAGACAAGGATAGGAAAATATCTTCATAGCCCCCTCCCGAAGCCGTGAGCATTAAAGCCTCCCTGTCATCATCAAAATCTTCGTCCTGATGCGCCCTCAGAAGTACCGGTTTAGAGATATTCCAGTCTTTAGCCGTAAACCGCAGGCTGGCTGGCGTGGCCGTCACATCTCCCACGGGAGTAGGAATAAGTACCGTCACAGGTCCCAGAGGCTTAGTATTCAGTGAAACAGTAAAGGTCACAGCTTCTCCCTCCGGAATGATCACAGATTGTTGACTAACGATGATTTTCGGTATATCGTCATCTGTAATTGTGACATTGACAGGCATTGCACCTATGGATCCGTCTTCTGCAGTAAGTGTGAGCGTCTCAGTGTCATTCCCGAAATCAGGGTCATGCATTGCGCCAAGCGTCACGGCCCGTTTACCCCAATCCGATGTGGTAAACCTGAATTTCCTTGGGGTTGATGCCGTCGTATCCAGATCTGTGCCCGCATATCCAATGATGGTCAGATTTATATCTTTGGATGGCTGTCCCTCAAGCTTAACATCAAAGGTTGCTGTACTTCCTTCTTCCACGGTTATGATTCCAGACTGTGAATCTATAATAATTTTAGGGAAATCATTGTCTCTAATCGTCACATTAACGATTTTTGTATCCGAAGATCCGCCGGTTGCCGTAAATGTGAGTTGCTCTTCATCGTGGACAAAATCTGGGTCATGCTTTGCCCCTAGGGTCACTGTTTTAGCCTCCCAGTCTGATGCAGTGAACATTAACTCCCTTGGAGCTGATGCAGTGGTATCCAGATCTGTAGTTGAATATCCGGTAATCAATACCTTTACATCCTCGGACGGAGGTCCTTCAAGTTTGACATCAAAGGTTGTTATTTGACCTTCCTCCACGATCACAGGCCGGGGAGCTATAACGATTTCTGGCTGATCATTATCTTTGATGGTTACATTCACAGTTTCTGTATCCGAAGATCCACCGGTGGCTGTGAGTGTAAGTGTCACCGCATCATCCATAAAATCAGCATCATTGACTGCTCCAAGTAACACAGCCTGCGGTTGATTCCATTCTGCGGGCTTAAAGGTTAATTCTCTTGGAGCCGATGCCGTGGTATCCAGAACTGTCCCGTCATAGCCGGTAATCGCCACATTTATATCGCTCAGCGGCTGCGCATCAAACCTGACCTCAAAGGACACAGTTTTTTCTTCCTCAACAGTCACTGACTGCGGATCTACAACAATGTTGGGCGCATCATCATCTATGATTGTTACGCTGATCGTTTCCGTGTCCTTCGCACCGCCTGTTGCCGTAATTGTAAGTGTCTCTGAATCATTCATGAAATCAGGATCATGCCTTGCTCCCAGTGTCACCGTCTGAAACTCATTCCAGTTTAATTCGGTGAACGTTAATGTTCTCGGTACAGATGCAATCGTATCCAGATCGGTAGTTGAATATCCCCGGATATCGACGTTTATATCTCTTAGGGGCTGTACATCAAACTGAATATCAAAGGTTGTTGTCTTTCCCTCCTCAACGGTTATTGAACGTGATTCTACCACAATCATCGGTGTATCATCGTCCGTGATTGTGACGTTGACAGTTTCTGTATCTTTAGAGCCACCTGATGCCTTGAGTGCGAGTTCCACTGATTCATTTGCAACATCTGAATCATGCTTTGCTCCGAGCGTAACGGTCTGAGCCTGATTCCATTCTGATGGCTCAAAGATCAACTTCCTTGGAACGGATGCTGTTGTATCGAGGTCTGTTTTCTTGTACCCTTCGATCCCTATCTTCACTCTTCTGCGGGGTTCTGAAGTAAGTTTCACGGTGAAGACGTTCGTTTCCCCTTCTGGAATATTCATCAACTCCTGATCTAGAACAATCTCAGGATCTTTATCCTCAATTATAATGTCCGCCGTCCTTGGTTTTCCAAACCCGAGCCATACCGGTAAGCTATATCTATCAATTGACATGCCAAGCCTTTCCCTTTTCTCCGGGATACCATCATCTGTAATCCGGATCGTATATGTACCCTCAGATTCATTTGGTTCAATCGGGATCTCGAATACCGGAAAGGCAGTCTCAATATCATACGAATCTGCTGTTGTTGAGGTACCCAACATGTTGATCGGAACCTCTATCCAATCAGGCTGGGGTTGATCAATCTTCGCAGTGATCGTTACTGATTCACCCTCTAGTACAGTTTTTGAAGATGTCGCAATAGATACTTGTGGCTTTCCCGCATCGCTGAACCTAAAATATAGAGCGCCATTATCCAACCTGTGCCCATTGCTATAAAGGTACACCGAAAATGACATTTCCCTGACCGGTATGACCGGACTTCCCGTATGAGACACCGTAACCGTCTGACCTTTCCAGTTCGTTGAGTTGAATATCATGTTCTCTGGGTCAATTCCGAGCGTCATATTGTTTCTTGGATCATACCCCTGAATTATCGTTACAGTGTATACATTCTGCCCCGGATCACAGCTTAATCCAATATCAAACTTCCTTCTGAAAGGCATTGATCGTAGATTATCGGCCAATCGCCTCCCTTTTGGATCCACCTTTAATTCTGGAGTTCCACTGCATGCATCTAATCCAGTCTCACCTTCCCTTAAAGTATTGGGAGACGTGAGATAAACCTCGGAAACCGGCGTTTCTGTGGTCGTTTCCATTTGCACGAAATCCTTTTCCCGCCTATCTGCCCCGTTTACCGCAAACGATACGCAACAGGCAAACAGCCCCGCAGAGAGGAATCCCCATTTTCGTGCAGCAGTAAATGATAACAAAGCCAATACGAGCATATGATGCGGGATATTTTTATCGGAGATTTGCCCCCCCCGATTTTTTGTGTTTCGGCCTGCTTTTGCAGGTTTGAAAACCTTTTCATGGCATCCATACCTAGATGTAACCTCCATTTAGAAGCGATCATTGCATCCAGGAGAATGGGGGAAAATCACAAAACTCAAGGTGCCGCTCCCTTGAGCCGGAAAATTTTCGTCTAAGTTCAAAGCCACAGGCGAACAACCTGCATCATTCAGGTTATTCGAAGTGACCGCACCATCCCCTAAAGTTCTATTTTCTCGAAGAACTTGATAGATTGAAGTTGCCAAGGCTTGAAAATCCAAGCCGATATTCAACGGGTTTTGTGGAATTCGCGCCTGCTCAGGAATGACAGCAGGAAAAAAGGACGGGAGAAATTCAACCGCGGGCTGAATCCGTTTCATAGAGGTCACATAACGGTGATCTCTGGAGTGAAGCGTGTATTTGTTTACCCCTGCATCAGTCTCTATTAAGGAAGTATTAAGAGAATGTTAAGCAATTTTCAGGCCAAAATCAAGGGAAAATCCCCAAAACCAAAAAAAACTTGCTCCCCTGCCTGGGTTGCTTTCAAGTGCGCCGGTCGGAAGATGGAGACCTTGAATGTATAACCACTACATCCATTACGGATTCTGTGGACGAAGGTTTCACCCGCATGCCCAGCTGGAGTGATCTTTTCTCCAAGTTGTCACTTCCGTATCAGCATGTATGCCGTGCGGGGAAACGAACGGTATGGAAATTCTCGGCAGTGATCGTGGATAAATCACGTCCAATCAATACCGAAGCGCTCCCTGTACATTTACGCCGATGTCTCCCGGCGCGGCTTTATGTCCGTGTGCAAGACCAAAGACTGATAAAGAGATTCGATCCCACGGACGCAGTTCGCCGCCGAGCCGATACATCCTCCCCTGCGGCAACTGGGTCATTCCCGCCACCGACCTTGCCGAACCCTCTTTCCACGGAATCCC
>JAJEFL010000069.1:0-45545 GCA_022820435.1 Rhodothermales bacterium | reverse complement strand
AGAGAGGGAATCAAGCGATGGGCTGACCTTTATGTGTTCTGCGTTTTTCGGGGGATCAGTTCGGAGGAATGTCTGGATTTGAGCAAATGGGACTTTTATGTCATTGCCACCAGGATCTTAGACAGGAAAATTCCAAACCAGGAGACGATTCGGCTGAGTTCGCTTGAAAGACTCTCACCGTTCAAATGCAGTTTTGCAGAACTGAAAATGGTGATTATGGAGGTTCAAAAAGAGATTAAAGGCCGAACGGATTCCTCTTCTTAATCGCCGATCAGGGAGAGAGGTGCACATCTGTCTGATTGGCAAGCTGCCCGCAGGCGGCAGCAATGTCGGCTCCCCGGCTTCGCCGGACAGTCACCGTGACCCCGCGTGCGGATAAGTGCGCCATAAACGCATTCAGTCGCACCTCGCTCGTACGCTCAAAACTGATCCCCGGCACACGGTTGTACATGATCAGGTTTACCTTTGCCCGGACCCGGTGACAGAGCCGGGCCAAAGCATGCGCATCTTTGTCCGAATCATTGAATCCCCGAAATAGACAGTATTCAAAGGTGAGCCGCCGCCCGGTGGCCGTGGTATGGTGCTTCATGGCAGATTCCAGCGCAGCAAGGTCGGTGGCTTCGCTGCGGTTGACCGGCATGATGCCGGATCGCTTGGACTCAAAGGGGGCATGCAGCGAAACCGCCAGCCCGATTTTGGGCGCATCCCTCGCCAGATCACGAATCCGGCGTGCAAGGCCAACCGTAGAAACCGTAATTCGCCGGGGAGAAAGCCCAACTGCATCCGGGTGCGTAAGAATTTCCAGACTGGAAAGAACCGCCTGATAATTCAACAGCGGCTCCCCCATGCCCATGAACACCACATTTGAGATGTCCCGCCCAAAACGCTCACGGGCGACCTCACGCATACAACTCACCTGATCCACGATCTGACCGCAGGTCAGGTTTTCCTGAAATCCCATCCTGCCCGTGGCACAAAAGGTGCAGCCCATTGCGCAACCCACCTGACTCGATACGCATACAGTAAGCCGCTGCGCTTTCCCTTGAGAATCCAATTTTGGGATTAAGACCGTTTCAATGCTCCGCCCGGAAGGTAACCGCATCAGGGTTTTGACGGTCTGATCCTTTGCCGTGAGGAGTGTCTGGACCTGTAATCGCTCCATACATGCCCTTTCTGTGAGGATCTTCCGCAGTGATGCCGGGAGATTGGTCATGGATGCAAATGAATGCGCCGGTGTTTCAGCATACATCCAGCGCAGGATCTGATGCGTACGCCATTTCGGCTCTCCGAGTTCAACGATCCACGCTTCAAGTTCGGAACGGGAGAGGGCACGCAGGTCCACAGAAGATCGCATATTCGTCTCTTTTAAATCCCAAATGTTTGACAATCACAAGATTGAACGTTACCTTAATTATGAACCTTAAATCTCTGCGATCATGAAACGAACATCAATTCTACTGCTTTTCACCACCTTGCTGGCCATGCCGGCGGTTTTTGCACAGGCTCCTGCCAACCATTTAGAAGGTAGTTGGCGGCTTGTATCCCAGCGTTCCGTGTACCCGGATACGGTCATCATTACGGTCAATATTCCGCCATCCATGAAAATTCTGAATTCCACGCATTTTTCCTGGGGATATCAGTCAGACAACGGCACAGATGTTCTGGCCGGAGGCGGCAGGTATACGTTGGAAGACGATACGCTGTACACGGAGTATCTGGAGTACCATACCAGTGAAGCACTCGTGGGAGTTGCCCTGCGTTTTTCGGCCCGTATTGTTGGGGATCTGTGGTACCATGTCGGCGAATTTCCAAGCGGGTTCCGTCTGGAGGAAGTTTGGCGTCGGATAGAGTAATTTACAGCAGCCAGTGGTCGGCGGTAACCGCGGCGACCAAAAGTGGGACATAAATAATACTGACCAGGAGTACCCGGCGGGCCTGTGCTGCGGTCTGCGTTTGGCAAAAACCAATGGATGGCCAGATAAAGGCAATTCCCGCCGGGATGATGATGGTCAGATAGATCCATCCGGTGTAGTTCAGGAGAGTTAACAGGAGACTGGCTCCCAGTAACAGGATACTGTAGGCTAGAATCCGATGTGCGGTCGCTTTTGCTTCTGGATTTTTGGCGGGAAGCATTGCGTGACCTCCGCGTGCATAATCCTTGCGATACATCCAGGCAAGGGCAAAAAAATGGGGGATCTGCCAGATCGCAAACATTCCAAACAGTATCCAGCCGGCTGTGCCGACCGTTCCCGTGGCGGCAGTATAGCCTCCCAAAGCAGGCAGTGCACCCGGAATCGTTCCAATCAGGGTGTTGTAGGTGGTACGACGTTTCAGTGGCGTATAGGCAAACAGATACAGCACAATGGTCAATGCTGCCAGGAACAGGGTAGTCAAATTTACCCACCAAAGCAAAGCAAGTCCGGTCATCACCAGTATAATTCCAAAAACGAGTGCAATTCCCGGATTGATTCGGCCAGAGGGCAGGGGCCGCTGCGCCGTGCGGCGCATCAGGGAATCGTTATGGCGCTCAACATAATGATTCAGTACGCCGCCGCCAGCACTTGCAAATGCGGTTCCAGCCAGAGTCAACATCAGTGAGGATGAATTCAGGCCTCCTGATGTCCCCAAAATAAATCCAGCCAGAGAAGCAAGCACGACCTGGAAGGTGATTTCCGGCTTGACCAACTCCCAGTAGTCATGGAATGCCGTAATCGGGCCGGTCTCTGGTCGAAGGAGACGGAGTTCTGCGGTTTCGTCAGAAAGAAAAGAGTTATTGTTCACCTTGCAACCTCAAGGTTCCAAGCATCACGCAAGCGCAACTGCCCATTAAAATTGTCCCGACTGCCAGATGCGAAGACGAGAGTATAACCTGGACCAAACTCCGGGTTCCCTGTCCAGAATCAAAAAGAAGTACCGTCAGAGTCATCATTCCCAGAACCATTTGTACCCCCAGGGCAATCAGCATCCACCAGGCTCCGCTGTTCAGGATTGGTTTGTCATGAAAATGTTCACGGATATATCCGCAGGTCACAATAATCAAAGATAATGCAGCAACGCTTCCCGAAGCATGAATGAGCACGAAAGTCATGTCCACGCCGGCGCCGGGATGACGCAGCAGGGCCCCCAGCAGGATCTGCACATATACGGCGATCACCGTCACAATGGTCAGCGTACGCAGGTGTTTGATTTCCGGTGAGTGCTCAATAGTGTGTGCCAGCCATTTCTTTGAATTCATCAGTGTGAGCGCCGCTGCGGTGCAGAAGAAGAGTTGTGCGCCCATTGCATGGACGACTGCCAGATCCATGGATGTCCAGATTACACGGAGTCCTCCGAGGGTTCCCTGTGCAATGACAAGGCCAACCGCAGACACAGCTGCAATCCGAACCCACCGCCGCGGGTCTGCAATCAGTGTCCACAGGGCCAGTCCAACGATCCAAAGCCCCACCAGTGCCCCCAGCAACCGATGCCCGTGCTCGGCCAGAACAGGACCAACCTGCCACCACTGTGTATCTGGATCGGCAGGATTGCTGTATCCAGTGACAAGCGGGTCATAAGATCCGAACGAGGTGGGCCAGTCAGGGACGGCAAGGCCGGCCTCAATACTCGTCACCACGCCGCCCCAACTGACGAGAATGAGGCAAAGAACCAGTCCGCCTGCTGCATAATGATACCGCAGGCGGGAAGGTAATGTATGAGAATGTAGGACCATGATCAGGAAAAATCCAACCTCAGGCAACCCAAATGCCTGTCAGTCTGTTCCACTATGCAGAACTCTGTAAGGCTGATATGAGAACACTTATTGAATCAATTTCGGGAATCAGGGGAATCTATGGTGCAGGCCTGGATGCGCTGGTGCTAGTACGCTACAGTCTGGCGTTTGGTACATTTTGTTTGAATCAGACGAATCGGCTGCCGAAGCGCATAGTCGTTGGCCGGGATGCCCGCATTTCGGGCGAGGTATGTTCTCAAATTGTCGTTGCCGCCCTTCGCAGCCTGGGAATAGAGGTGATTGATATTGGCTTGGCCCCCACGCCAACTGTGGCAATGGCTGTCCTGTTTGAAGAGGCACGCGGGGGGATCATACTCAGTGCGTCCCATAACCCTGAAGAATGGAATGCACTGAAGTTACTCAACCACAAGAGTGAGTTTTTGTCGCCAGAAGAGGGGCAGGCTGTGATGAAGATGGCCCGGCAGCCGGAAGCACCGGTACATTCCGAGGTCCAACCGGGGCTCCTGCATACCAATAACTATATTCCAGAGCATATTGATGCAATCCTGGATCTGCCATATTGTCAGCCGGCTGCAATTCAGGCCATGGAGTACACCGTTTTGGTGGATGGAATAAATTCGGTCGGAGCATTAGCCTTGCCCCCGCTCCTGACTCGTCTCGGGGTCAAGGATGTCGGTCTGATCAATGGTGAGGTTACGGGCCGGTTCGCGCATCCGGCAGAGCCGCTGCCGGAGCATTTGCGGGGAACGATGGCGCATGTTCAGGAAATGAACGCTGATCTGGGGCTGGTGGTTGATCCAGATGCAGACCGCCTGGCTTTAATTGATGATCAGGGGAATTATGTAAGTGAAGAATTAACACAGGTCATTGCAGCCGACTTCCTTTGGAAGCGGCGCAGCGGCCCCTATGCGACCAATCTGTCTTCGTCCCGTGCGATTGATGATGTCGCCGCACGCTATGGAATGTCCGTGTACCGGTCGGCGGTGGGAGAGATTCATGTTGTGAAGACGATGCAGCAGTACGGGGCCATCCTTGGAGGTGAAGGCAATGGGGGTGTGATTCTGCCCGATCTTCATTATGGGCGGGATGCCTTGGCAGGGGCCATGATGGTGCTGCAGCATCTGGCGGAGTTGAGGGTGCCGCTCTCGGAGTATCGACGCTCCCTGCCCGGGTATGTGATTTCAAAAAACAAGATCACGGTGGATGATCCAGAGGCGGTGCTTCGGCGGTTTGCCGCGCGGCACGCGCATGAGGATTTGTCCACTGTAGATGGGGTGAAGATAAATTTCTCAAATGGCTGGGTTCATGTACGCAAGTCGAATACGGAGCCGATTGTGCGTATCTATGCGGAGGGATCCAGCGGGCAGGAGGCCGGAGAACTTGCCCGGTGGTGTATGGACGATATCGGATCGGATAAAAAATAGGGGGGCGAAGCCTGATGGCCCCGCCCCCCTGCAAGCTGTGTACGAATTCAGGCTAGAAGCCCATTCCTCCGCCCATGCCGCCCATGCCGCCGCTGGGGTCAGGATGATCGCCACCCCCTGCCGCCGGTTTCTCTGGACGATCTGCCACGACCGTTTCCGTTGTCAGAAGCAGTCCGCTTACCGAGGATGCATTTTCCAAGGCAGCGCGCACAACTTTGGTGGGATCAATCACACCGGCGCTGACCAGTGCTTCGTACGTTTCCGTACGGGCATTGTAGCCAAAGTCGCCCTCACCTTCTTTGACTTTCTGTGCAACAATAGAGCCTTCAACCCCTGCATTTGCGGAGATCTGGCGAAGGGGTTCTTCAAGGGCGCGACGAACGATATTAATACCGATTTTCTGGTCTTCGTTGTCGGTTGCAGCTTCATCGAGTGCATTGATGGATCTGATCAGAGCCACGCCACCGCCGGGAACAATGCCTTCTTCAATGGCTGCACGCGTTGCATGCAGGGCATCTTCAACACGGGCTTTTTTCTCTTTCATCTCCGGCTCGGTTGCGGCACCGATCTTGAGAACCGCCACGCCGCCGCTTAACTTGGCAAGCCGTTCCTGCAGTTTTTCACGATCATAGTCACTCGTGGTGGACTCAATCTGCTGCCGGATCTGGTTGGTGCGGGCTTTGATCTGATCGGTGCTCCCGGCTCCATCCACGATCACCGTCGTATCTTTGTCAATCACAATGCGTTTGGCTTTTCCGAGATAGTCCAGCGTCGCATTTTCAAGGCGATAGCCTTTTTCTTCGCTGATGACAGTGCCTCCGGTCAGGATTGCAATATCCTCCAGCATTGCTTTTCTGCGATCTCCAAAGCCGGGTGCCTTGACTGCGGCAACACGCAGGGTTCCCCGCAGTTTGTTCACGACCATGGTTGCGAGGGCTTCTCCCTCAACATCTTCAGCGATCACAAGTAGCGGAGAACTGGTCTGTGCAATCTTCTCCAGGATCGGGAGCAGATCCTTCATTGCGGAGATTTTCTTGTCGAAGATGAGCAGCTGTGCATCTTCAAGGACGGTCTCCATGTCATCAGGGTTTGTCACGAAGTAGGGAGACAGGTATCCGCGATCAAACTGCATCCCTTCCACCACATCCAGTGTGGTTTCAGTGCCGCGGGCTTCTTCCACGGTGATCACGCCATCCTTGCCAACGCGCTCAAAAGCATCTGCAATGAGGGTGCCGATCGCTTCGTCATTGTTGGCACTGATCGCACCGACCTGGGCGATTTCATTGCGGCCTTCAATATCGCGGCTCTGGGAGCGGAGGTGATCCACGACCTGGCTGACGGCTTTGTCAATCCCCCGTTTGAGGTCCATTGGATTGGCGCCGGCGGTGACATTCTTGAGCCCGGCAGTCATAATCGCCTGAGCAAGCACGGTTGCGGTTGTGGTTCCGTCTCCAGCCACATCACTGGTCTTGGAAGCAACCTCTTTGACCATTTGAGCACCGACATTTTCGAGTTTGTCTTCGAGCTCTACTTCTTTGGCCACGGTAACACCGTCTTTGGTCACGGTCGGCGATCCGAATTTTTTCTCGATAATGACGTTGCGGCCTTTGGGGCCAAGAGTGACTTTGACGGCACTCGCGAGTTGATCGACACCACGCTTGAGGGCACCTCGTGCGTCAGCGTCAAAAATGATTTGTTTTGCCATGAGTTTTAAAAGATTTTAAGATTGGTTTAGAAGGATTGGTTACTGGATAATACCAAGAATATCGGTCTCCCGCATGATCATATATTCCTGATCATCAAGGGTGACCTCGGTCCCGGAATATTTTCCATACAAAACGACATCGCCAGCTTTGACGGTCATGTCAATTTTGGTGCCGTTTTCAACACGACCTGGACCAACGGAAAGGACGACTCCCCGCTGCGGCTTTTCCTTGGCCGTATCCGGAATGTAGAGGCCGCTTGCAGTCTGCTCCTGAGCATCCTGCGCCTGTACGACTACACGATCACTAAGTGGTTGAATTTTCATGAGTGTTAAGGGTTAAGTGGTTGATTAGAAAGTAAACGTTTTTGGTTTTGTTAGCACTCTCTTTGTGCGAGTGCTAACAGGAATGCAGCAAACTCACTTTCGCAACGTTGTACAGGATGCTCTGATGAGATGCAACATGCATTCGGATGGGGAGACACTGCAAACTGTATGCCACACTGAACTATGTCAAAAATAGCAGCATATAAATGCCAAGCTGTCCAGACAGCCGTTCAAGATAGGACAAATTGACGTATGACCATTCGTGTAAACGGGTTTGCCTGGACCGGATCGCTCGTGTTGATGGCGATTTTGCCGGTGCTGGTCAGTCTGCCTCCCTGGCTGAGTGAGCCGATGCAAATTGCATTGATACAGATGTTTGATCCGTTTTGTCATCAGATCAGTGAGCGTTCTCCTCATCTCCATGGTGTTCAGTTGGCGGTATGCCATCGGTGTTACGGGATCCTGATTGGCCTGGTTACGGGGCCTGTTGCTGCGCTGATCTGCAGATCATGGAGGGGGAGGAATGCACGCGCATTCATGATTGCCTCTCTGATCCCTCTGGCATTAGACTGGGGACTGGGGGTTTTGCATGTCTGGCATAATACACCGGGAAGCCGTTTCCTCACGGGAGCCATCTTTGGTATCATGGCCGGGATTCTGGTAGCGCGGGCGCTGGCATGGCGTGAGATCTCCCATACAGTTCCATGACTGCCGCTTCGTGGTGCATCTGAAACTCCATGATTTTTGCAAAGGAGAGAAACGGGTTAAGGTTAGATGCCCCGTTGACGGAGGATGTCGTGGTCCGTTCTGATTAAATGGTGGTTTCCCCGGGCATTATTGGGACTTCTTCCCCAGTTATGCTGCAGATTGCTTATTATTGGATGGAACAAACACAATTTTCTATGCCTTCAAAAACGCAATCTATTCTGATTGGCGGCCTGGTTGCCGCCGTTGTCGGGACGATCATTCAGGTGATCAGCCATGTTTCCGGTGTCTCTGATCCCACAAATCCCCAACAGATCATGGGCATGATATTCGGCTTCATCGGATGTATGGTGATGTTAACCAGCGGACTCGTTGCTGTCTGGCACTATACGACCGAAAACGAATTAACGCTGACGGGGGGCGAGGGGGTTGGAATCGGCTCACTCGCAGGAATCGTATATGCCGCGGTGGGACTGGCTTTGGCGTGGTTGTTAATCCTGTTGAACATACTCCCGTCTCCTCAGGAGACGATGGAGATGATACGCGGATCGGGTGCATTTGACGCGCCTGGTGCGGAGCAGGGACTGGCCTTCGCTGAAATCATGGTAACCTGGGGCGGGCCGGTAATTGCAATCGTCGGGGGAGTTCTGATGGGGCTGATCGGGGGTGCAATTGGTGCCGCCCTGTTCAAGCACGGTAAAGAGGAGACAGGGTAGAGGGCGAGTAGGGGAATTTTTGACTGTGATCACCTGGGATCACGGGAGACCTGCCTGATCACCGAATACTTTGCGGGATGTGCCGGGTACAGGAGACAGATTTCTATACCGTCTGGAATTGCCTTGCTGCCCCTTGGATACAAGGGGCAGCGATGACATCTTGTGCAGGCTTTATCACGCTTCTTGGGTGAAGAGAAGCCGGGGGGCCGTCTCAGGTCGTGTACGAACCATATTGAGGTCCAAATAGCTGAGTGATTGGATTAGAGGCAATTGCAGTGATGTACGCGTATATCGGGTACGGAGGAAGCAGAAAGCCGGCCGTAGTCTTGATGGCAGGGAGTTTTCTGGATTTTTTCCGCTATATCCGGGAGATGGAAGTCTATTTTGATGTGTTCATTTGGGATTTTTTCCATGCACGGAGCATGCATTCGTTATCGTGCAGCGTTTCCCTTCAGAGGACCTGGCAGTGGGGATTCTATCCGCAGTCATGTTAGAATACCTGACACAGGGATCTTGATGTCTTACGTTCATATAGAACCTTTGAAATGATCAGTTCATGACAGGAATTCTGCTCAAAGAACCAGATCAAAAGGAGGCATTGTCCCGGATATATGTGCAGGCACTGGCGGCAAGGGCTGGTTACTTGACTTCGATGCCTGTGCCGGACAGGGACAGTGTTGACCTTCGGATTCATGCAGGAGGTGCGCGTCGCCCCGCTCTTGATGTGCAATTGAAAGCGACAACAACATTCCCAGAGAGCCAAGATGACTTTTTAAGGTTCCGGTTGTCAATCAAGAACTACCGTGATCTTTGTCTTGATACACAAACATCCCGGTTACTCGTAGTGCTAGAATTACCGAAAGACAAGTCGCAGTGGATGACGGTAACTGGTGAAGAACTTATGCTTCGTCGGGCCTATTGGCTCAGGTTAAAGCAGGAAAATGAGGATATTATTCATCAGGAGACGGTTACAGTTTACATCCCCAAAGATAATCTGTTGGGTGTCGGGTCTCTTCAAAATCTAATGAAAAAATCCAGAACGGGGGAATTCTAATGCGAGTTAGTATTCATGACCGAGATGCCTTACTAGCGGTGTCACCAACGGCCCTTTCGGCTTACGCGCGTGCCATCGGCTGGAAGCCGCATGATACGTATCGTGTACACTCGGATATTTATATTGGCGAAGATCTGCCGGAGATTATTATTCCGCGAACAGAGCGTCTGGGAGACTATGCGAGTGTGGTAGCAGAATTGATTGAGATGTTTGCCCAGATTGGGCATCAGGACGAGACTGCTGTATATCGTTCGCTCGTAACCGTGGATCGGGATATCGTTCGCGTGCGAATTGGAGAAAAACAGGATGGTACAGTAAAGTTGAGCAGAGGTATGGACCTCATCGAAGGTGCCCACGACATGCTTCTGGCCGCGGCATGCTCACTCAGTGCCCCAAAGGCAGTCTATCGTGCCGGAGCGAATCGTAGCGCAACAGATCTGTTGGAGGGAATTCGTTTGGGGCAGACAGATCATGGAAGTTTTGTGGTAACGCTATTAACTCCAATTGTGCCCCCGTCAGTACCTTTATTATTTCCAGATCAATCCGATCAGGACGTACCGATTGAACGGCGGTTGATGATGCGTCTTCTAGAGGCTTTGATTGCGGTTCGTCTGGCAACAGAGCGGGCAGTATCAGGAAATGGGAACGCTTTCAGAGAGGCAGTGGAAAGGGGTGTGAGTGCAAATTTATGTGAGGCGTTAGTCCGAATGATCGGTTCTCTCTCAACCCTGGATATAGGGGTATCTTGGGCGCAGAGCCGGCCGATAACCGTGCCGCAGAATACCGTGTGCTTTGGCGGCAATGATGCACCGATATTACGGGAGGCAGCACGTTCGTTTCGGCAGCATGAGCCGAGGCCTGATGTTCGTTTACATGGATATGTGCGGCTAATGACTCGGGGGGAGAGCGAAGAACATGGAATGATTCGTTTAAGAACTCTCATAGAGAATAAGCAGCAATCCGTGAAAGCGTTTTTGGGGCGCAGTGACTATGAAAAAGCGGTTCAGGCACACAAGGATAAGGCACTGGTTATTCTTTCTGGTGACCTTGAATGTGTGGGGCAGCGGTGGCAGTTATTGAACCCGAACTTAGATGGAGTACTGTACGACACGAATTAGGACAGGCTGTTGAGGGAATCCATCATGCGTATAGGCTGCTGCGTACTTGCAGGCGGCCAATGGCCCAGAACCACTGCCCGTATTTGTGGTCACAGGTGCTCAGCGGTGCAGGCGAGGCCGCGGGAATCGACGGGCTCCCCTGGGCCGGCCCAGGATCTCGCTCAGAATGATGGCGGTCTGGGCGGATTTCGGGTCTCTCAGATGACGGATGATTGTGGCAGGTGCGTTTGGTGAAGATCGCTTGGGGGGATCAGGCAACTCTCGTGGCCTGGGCTTCGCGGCAGGTTGCGGAGCCGGTGCAATAAAATCAGGATTCGAGAATCGGGGAGATTCCGGGGGAAAGCCCGCAGGTGCAGGCTTGTCCGGGATATACGCATCAGACCAGTCCGCGGGTGCAGGCGGTACAGGTGCTGGAGCGACCTCGGTTTGATTCTCCGATGAAGTTTGCAGATCTCGCAGTGCATCGTCAAGCGACCAGGGTTCTTCCTGCTGTGTCGTTTGCTGCCTTTTCTTGGCAACCCTCCCCAATGCTGTAAACACAAGGTAGAGAATGCCGAGGATGATATAAAGGAGTGTTTCGTTCATGATGCGTCCGCCGACGGGGCTGCCAGAAGGTTCAGTATATGTCGATTGGCTTTCGGAAAGGCAAACTGGTTCAGTTGATCCGGGGCCGCCCAGGTCGTCACTAATCCTGCAGTTGATTCCGGCTTACCGTCAATCAATGTGCACTCATAGGCACGTAGCGTAATCCTGAAGTGAGAGTATGCGTGTTTCACCGTACCAATCAAATTTCCTACCGTTACCTGTACTCCAAGTTCCTCTTGCAGTTCACGTGCACAGGTCGCAGGACCCGACTCATCCGGTTTTGTTTTCCCGCCGGGAAGTTCCCACAGTCCGCCCAGAAGGCCTTCAGGTGCACGCTGCTGAATAAAGATATGTCCTGCAGCATTGCGAAGCACGGCGACGGCAACATCATAATGGGGAATAGAGACCTTCTTCTTTGGTGCCGGGTAAAATTCGGGGGCCCCCTCCGCCCAGGCCATACAATAGTTCTGGACCGGACATTGTGTACACCGCGGGCGTTTCGGGGTACATATCTGCGAACCCAGTTCCATCATTGCCTGATTATAATCCCCGGGCCGCCCGGTATGAAGTAATTTATCTGCGAGTTCCTGAACGGAACCGGCCGGGTTCCCCGTGTGCGTAAACAGGCGGGAGATCACACGGCGGACATTTCCATCTACGGCGGCAACCGGCTCATGGAATGCAATGGATGCGATGGCTCTGCTGGTGTAGGGACCGATCCCGGGCAGTGAACGCAAGTCTTCGCAGTTGGATGGAAGCCGGTCCGAGGCAACAATTGCCCGGGCGGCTGCGTGTAGATTGCGTGCACGCGCATAGTATCCCAGTCCCTCCCAAATGCAGAGTACATCATCTAGTCTGGCGGCTGCCAGCGCCTCAAGCGTTGGGAATGTATTGAGGAATCGTTCGTAATAGGATTGGACATATTCCACGCGTGTCTGTTGAAGCATGATCTCTGAAAGCCAAATCTCATACAGATCCGTCTTCCCGCGCCATGGAAGATCACGCTGGTGGGTATCATACCAGTGCAGGAGTGCTTTCGAGAATTCTCCTGACGTATTTTCGTGTATGTGTGTGTTCAGAACTGCAAAGGGATTGATTTACGGGATACTACGACCTATACGGCGTCGCTGTTCGGATGGAATCTGTCTGAGCATAGGAATATTTTGCTGTTGTATGTCTATCATGGCAACTCCAGTTAGTGCGCAATGGCAGCTTATCGCCGATGGAGCGCCTTGGGACTGGGAGCCGGGCAGTGTGGCGGACAGTACGCTGGTGCTCGAACAGCGCGTGATGCGCATGTTCCATCAGGAAGGATATTTATATGCTTCGGTTGATTCGCAGGCTGCAGATACACAAACGCTTTATGTTTCCCCCGGTCACCGGGCCCGAGTGGGAGGAATCCACTTACTAGGGAGCAGCAGGGAGGATTCAGCCAGGATCATGTTACCGCTACATGAGGGAGATTGGCTCACAGCTCGTTCCCTGAAGAGGGCAGCAGAGGTCATTCTGGACTATTATTCAGACGAGGGATATGTGTTGGCAGAAGTGGAGATAGAAGCACTCATTCCCCGTGACAGCATACGTCACGATGTGATCATCCGTGTGCGAAAAGGGAATCCTGCACATCTGGATGGGGTTGTCCTGCAGGGGGCCAGACGCACGCGACAAACCTACATCTACCACGCCGCCGGATTCGTACCGGGGCAGGTTCTGAAAAATTTTGACCCAGAGGAGATGCAGCGTAAGCTGGAAGCGACCGGCATATTCAGCCGGGTAGATCTCCCGATGCTGTACAAAGGGACAGACAGCAGTGTCGTCATTCACGTACCGGTGAAAGAAAGCCCGCCCGGAGCGTTTGACCTGGCACTGGGGTACGAGCGCACAGAAGGGGGCACAGGGGCGCTGGTTGGCAGCGGAAGTCTGGCATTGCGGAATCTATTCGGTCAAGCCCGAACCCTGGAACTGACACTGAACCGGGCTCCAGGGCAGTTAGGGTACGTTTTGGTGCGTGCGGAATCCCCCTTGGTGTTTGGACTGCCACTGAGCTTCGCCGTCTCATTTGAAGGGCTTCAACAGGATTCCACGTATGGTAAGCGGGATTACGGGGCCCAATTCGGATACTGGGTGGATCCATCCATGCGGATCTTTGCCAGCGTAACACGCGAAATTACACGCCCTGGACTGGCAGGAGCTGCAACCATCAACGGCAGATCACGAATTCCCGCAGCGAATGCACTGTTTGTGGGAGGAGGAGTGCAGATTCGACAGGTGGATCATGCTTTGAGTCCTACCCGCGGATACCGGCTCAGCATGCATGCGGAACACGGGCAGAAAGATGTAGAGCGTATGACGGATGCTGCATATGAACAGGGCAGGCTTCGCCAGTCCCGCCTGACGGCGCAGGGGCGCGTTTATCTTCCTCTGGGCAGGCGAAGTCTTGTTGTCACAGGCGGCGAACTCAGGTTGGTGCGCAGCCGCCAACTTGACGAGAGTGATCTGTTTCGGATTGGCGGGGCACAAAGCCTTCGAGGGTATGATGAGCAGCGCTTCCGGGTGCCGTTTGCCGTACGGGTTCTGTTGGAATTCCGGTATTTGCTGGATCCCGTGACGTACGGGTTTGTTTTTTCCGATCTGGGTTATCTTGACCGTGATTCAGGTTCCCAGTTTGTGGGGGCTTGGTATCCAGGGTTTGGGGCGGGTTTCCAACTCAGTACTGCCGCAGGGATTATTAACTTTACGCTGGCATTTGCACCGGAGGATGTCTCTGCGGTGCGGGCGCATATTGGATTAAGCCTTGGACTTTAATGATCGACCAGTTCTTTTTTGCTCCCCCCGAAGCGTTCTCGCCAACCGGGTATGTGACCCTTCCGCCAGATGAAGCAAAGCATGCGGTCAAAGTACTTCGACTGCGACCCGGTGCGGTGGTGACGGTGGTGGATGGGCAGGGATTTGGTGTGCGTGTACAGATTGAGCAGGCAGACCGGCACGGGGTCCGTGGCCGGATCATCTCGGAGCATGATAATCTGGGCGAACCTGTTCATGCGTTGACGGTGGGACTTGCTTTGTTGAAACAGCAGAAGCGGTATGCCCTGTTTCTGGAAAAAGCAGTTGAGTTGGGGGTTACCGGAATTGTGCCGTTATTGACCGAGCGGACGGAGTCCGGAAATTGGCGTGAAGACCGGGCCCGGCAGGTAATGGTGTCTGCACTCAAGCAGTGCAATCGGAGCAGACTGCCCGCGCTGTATCCTCCAACCCCTCTGGAACAACTCCTGGAACCGGGGACGCTCATGGCAGATCTCCATACAGAGACCCTTTTGCCGGCGGCAATCAGTGAGGGAGCAGGTCCGGTCAGGATTCTGGTTGGGCCGGAAGGAGGATTCACAGAACATGAGCGCCGGATTGCCAGTGATTGCGGTGTGCTGCGGGTTCGGCTGGGGCCGCGCCGCCTTCGTGCTGAGACGGCTGCAATCTGCTGTGCGGCCGCGGTAATGTTTGCGAGAGGCAGTGGAACTTAGGGAAGAGCGGGAAGTAACAGAGAGATCAGACAAATTTCTCTCATGTTCACCTTATTGATTGTTATCATTGCGCTTATCGGAGTCATCATGACCGGTTTGATTCTGCTTCAGGCAGGCAAGGGTGGGGGATTGGCCGGTATTGCCTCAGGGGGCGCAACGACGCAGATTCTGGGTGCCCGACAGGCACCGGATGTCCTTGAACGGGGTACATGGATTCTGGCTACCGCCTTTATTGTGCTGTGCATCTTGACGAATTTTGCCATTGACGACGGCGTATCAGAACGGAGTATTCTCCAGCAGTCACAGCAGCCCACCCAGCAACCGGTTCCTGCACCCGAGGAATTACCTCCGCCACCTCTGGAAGAGTCCATACCTGCGCCACCTCCAACACAGGGCGAAGAATAGAAGGTCAGGGTGACCTCCCGCAGGGAGGCCACCCCTTGGTAGTACGTGCTGACCTGTAAGCCGAATTCTGTCTCTCCGGCACCGCGACCACCGCGCGGCGAAGCCGGAAGGATCATCATCTATCTGGGACCGGTGTCACCACTGGCCTCTAGCAACCTACCCGCACCGCAGTTTGGCGGGCCGCCTTATCGCTTGCGCGTGCGATGCTGTTTGGTTTTGCTCCGCGTAGGGTTTACCTAGCCACCATGGTCGCCCATGATGCTGGTGGGCTCTTACCCGCACCATTTCACCCATCACCTGGCCTGTAAGGGCCATCGGCTGGCCTGTTTTCTGTTGCACTTGCCGTCATCGCTAAGCGATGCCTTCCCGTTAGGAAGTACGGTGCCCTATGGAGTTCGGACTTTCCTCCCTGCCCTTCGGCAGGGCGATGATCCAGCCAACACGTTATCCGCCCTGATACTAGATGACCAGGTCACTGGTTGCTTCTTCGTAGAACTCGCTGTCTACAATGATGCGACCGGTCTGCTCACAGGGGATAATACGGTTGCGCTGGCGGATCTCCATCTGGCGCTGTGGAGGAACGGCAAAGCCGCCGGCGGCACCGCGTCGAAGTTGAACCACCGCACGCCCATCCCGGTAACGGTTCCGCAGCCGCTGATAGGCGCGCAGGTACCGCTCGTCCACCAGAGATTCGGCTTCCTTTCGGAGTCTGTCCAGAGTTTCCTTTTTTTTCTCTGTTGTGAGGAGTACCTCCTCTAACTGGGTACGCCTGTCAGCCAGTATGGCTTCCAGTTCTGTGAGACGCTGCTGCGCATCTTCAATCTGATTTGCATTCGCCTCTATGGCTCCCTCGGTGCCCGCAATGAGTTCTTTCGCCTCATGGATCCGTTCATTCTGCGCTTCAATCTCTTTGGTCAGCGCATCATATTCCCGATTATTGCGGACCTGGAGCTGCTGCTCTTCGTACTTCTTGATCAATGATTCGGCTTCTTCAATATCAAATTCACTTCGTCGCCGTGACTGTTCGATATCTTCCTGTTCCTGCCGGATTTTGTTCGTACGGGTCTGTAATCCTGCAGACTCATCTTCAAGGTCTCTGATTTCCTCAGGCAGGTCTCCCTGTTCTTTCACGACCTGGTAAATCAGTGTGTCAATATGCTGAAGGCGGATAAGCGCACGTAATTGGCTGTTAATCTTGGTTTCTTTGGTACTCATGAATCATGTCGTGTGAAAACGATAGCAGAATCTAACGAGAATGGATGGCGTGAGGTTCAGTGGATGGAGTAATTGATGGGACTAGTCGGTTGACTTGCGCAATAAAAGGTGATTGAGGGGAACCGTTTTTCCAGCCAGACGCGGAGGAGCTGCTCGGTGTGCTTTTCGGTTTCATAGTGTCCGGCATCTATGAGCGCCATCCGGCAGTGCCCATCCGGGCCAAGGGTTTCAAAGAAGCGGTGATAACTCAGGTCGGCGGTCACATAGGCCTGTGCATGCGCGTCCAGAGCATTGGGGATCAGGCTTCCTCCCGCGCCACCGCATACGGCCACCATGCTGACTGGTGTTTCTTCGGAACCGGTATAACGCAGTACAGGGGTCTTTAGTCTTGTGTGCACACGGTCCAGAAAGGTTCGCAAAGGTTCCGGCTCCGGCAAATTGCCAATTGCTCCCATTCCGAACGTTCCGTCCTGACCGGGGTTCAGGAACCTTCGGTGTCGCAGGCCAAGAATTTCTGCCAGTGCAAGGGAGACCCCACCATGAGCGGCATCCAGATTTGTATGGATGCTGTAGAGGGTGATATTTTCGCGGGCGAGGCGCAGGATCAACTGCCCGATAAGGTCCTCCTCTACAATGCGGGAAGGACTGCGAAACAGTAATGGATGATGGGTCAGGATTAGCGAACAGTCCTTTTGAACGGCCTCTTCTACAACGTCAGGGGTGAGATCAAGGGCAATCAGCACCCGGTGCACAATTCTGGATGCAGAACCAACCTGCAGCCCTATATTGTCGTACGATTCAGCGAAAGCGGGATCCGCCCACGACTCAAGTGCCTGGGCAAGATCATGCGCATGGAAAGTTCTTTTTGGCATCAAAGAATAAAATGAGTGAAAGTGTAAAAAAGATCGCAGTCAGCTGTGACGAATATGGACATCTGGTTGAAGTGCTTCTTGCCCTGCTTCGAGAGCGGGGATATGAGCCGATTTACTTTGGCCCGCAGGCTGGAGACGACCCGCAGGACTGGCCGCTTGTTACCAAATTGGCGATTGACGAGGTATTGCAGCAGAATGTGGAGGAGGCCATTGTGATGTGCTGGACAGGAACGGGCTGCTCCATTGTAGCGAATAAAATTCCGGGAATTCGTGCCGCATTGTGTCTGGACGCAAAGACTGCTGAAGGGGCCAAAGTATGGAATCATGCAAATGTGCTGGCATTAAGTCAGCGGGTTACCAGTGAAGAAGTATTAAAGGAAATACTGGACGTATGGTTCGCTACACCGTTCAGCACAGACGAATGGAATGTGACGCAGATCCGCCGCGTCAATGCACTGGACGATCATCGAGGTGCAGGGATTGCAGAGAACCAGTGATTCCAGATTGCGGAATACATTCAAATCTGTTTTGATGCGTATAAGCCGGTTTGCCAAGGAGCATTTTATGCAGAGGATCGATGTTTTTCAGAGCAGAGAGGGGGATTCACCGGTCAGACATGAATTTCTATGTTCGGTGCAGGCAGACAAAACAAAGCAGTGACCTGCGAGAAAACAGAACGTTCAACCTTCGTTCAGTCACATTATCCCAGTAAATCCATACATCATATTAACACATTCATGTTCAAAGTTAAGATTCTCAATGCGATTTCGCCGAAGGGTCTGGAAAGGCTGTCCAGTCACGGCTACCTCATCGGAGAGGATATCCCGGATCCGGATGCAATCCTTCTAAGAAGCTACAAACTGCACGGTGTGTCTCTCCCGGATTCTGTTCTGGCGGTTGCCAGATGTGGTGCAGGAGTCAATAATATCCCGATTGAAGACTGTTCGGATCGGGGGATTGCGGTCTTTAATACGCCGGGAGCGAATGCAAACAGTGTGAAGGAGTTGGTCATCTGTGCGATGCTGCTCTCCTCCCGCCGGATCATTGACGGCATCAACTGGGCCCGGACGCTGGAGGGGGAGGATGTTGCGGCGGTTGTTGAGAAGGGAAAGAAAAATTTTAAGGGCCCCGAGATCATGGGGAAGACGCTTGGCATCATCGGTCTTGGGGCAATCGGGGTGGCGGTTGCCAACGCCGCTAGTGCGCTTGGAATGCGCACGCTAGGGTACGATCCGTTTATTTCGGTTTCGAATGCCTGGGGGCTCAGCCGCGAGGTCGCACGTGCTGCGGGGCTGGACGAGATCGTGGAAACGGCGGACTATATCACGGTGCACGCGCCGCTGAATGACGAGACCGTCAACCTGATCAATGAAGAGCATTTTGCACGGATGAAGCCGGGGGTCCGGCTGTTGAACTTTGCCCGCGGCCCCATTGTGAATGAAGCGGCGGTATTGCAGGCGTTGAATAGCGGGATCTGTTTCTGCTATGTGACGGATTTTGTGGATGCGGAATTGGCGCAGCACCCAAAAGTGCTCCCGGTCCCCCATTTGGGCGCTTCCACGCCTGAGGCCGAGGATAATTGTGCGGTGATGGCGGCAGAGCAGCTGCGTGATTATCTTGAGCGCGGGGATGTTCTGAATTCGGTGAATTTTCCAGGTGTCCGGCTCCCGCTTCGCCCGGAGAGACATCGGATCCAGATTGTCAACCGGAACGAGCCGCGTATGCTGAGCCAGTTTGCCCATATCCTGGCCGATACAGGCCATAATATTGATAACCTTGTCAATAAGGGACGGGGGGCGCTGGCCTACAATGTAATTGATGTCAGCGGCGCAATCACCGAATCTGTACTGGAAAGCCTGAGGGCCATTGACGGCGTTATTCGGGTGCGCACGATTCTTCCTCTATAGAATGTCTTTCCCGGATCTTGGGCCGAACGTTGCGCGCAAAGCGAAGCCAGGGATGATGCGGTGTGCCCGCTGGGTACTCGCAAGTCTGGGCTGGCGGGTTGAGGGGACTGTGCCCAATCACCAAAAATTCGTGGTGATCGGGGCTTACCATACGTCCAACTGGGATTTTTTTGTTGCGATGGCCGTCATGTTTGCTCTGGACATGGAGGGATCCTGGATTGCAAAGCATACGATCTTTCGATGGCCGTTTGGCCCGATCCTTCGTGCCTGCGGCGGCAATCCGGTCAATCGTGAGCAGCACCATGGGATGGTCCAGGGAGTCATTGAACTGTTTCATGAGCGCGAAAAATTTATTTTTGCGGTCACGCCTGAAGGTACGCGGAGCCGGGTGGAGCAGTGGAAGACAGGGTTCTATCACATTGCAAAGGGAGCACAGGTGGTGATCGTCCCCGCCTATTTTGATTATCCCGGCCGCACGGTGGGATTTGGCCCCCCGCATACACCTACCGGCGATATGGAGGGTGATATTGCCGCATTAAAAAAATTTTACGAGCCCTACCGCAAAACGGCGGCCCGTCCAGACCGGGCTTAGCCGTTCGTGGAGAAAATATCACTACATTAAGAAAATTTGACGAAAAATTTTAAAGAGAGTGAATTTTGGCCGAAAATTAATTTGGGAAACCTGCTGTAGCCGAAGCGAAATGTCGTACTTGTGCATAAAGCCGCCCGTAATTTTAGTGATGGAAATTCAGGTTAGTAAAAAAAGTCGTATATGAGTTATGCATCTTTATCCGAGAAGTCCGACACGTCGGGTTACTCGCCAAATAGAACAGCCACTTTGAGGCGCGGGCTCGCTACCTGCGCTTGTGGTGAATAAGCGGGACATCTCGTTCCAAGCCCATCCGGGCGAAGGATTTCTTCGGATGATGATGCAAGCCCGACATCTATCCTTTAAACAAATCCGAAAGAATCATGACCAAAAACACTGAAAATGGACTGTTTGTGCTCTTGCTGACCGTTGGTGTATTATTGTCCTGCGCTCCAAGTTCAGTTCTCGTTGAGACAAATTACGAGATAGGCCAACCCCTTGTAGCTAATGTCGGCGAAGTAATGATTGTAATTCGGGCAAGTTCAAAACGATCTTTTGGAGATCGGGTTGTCCAGGGGATGGCTAATCAGCCGGTTATCAGAAGCGAAAGTTTCACTAGTAGCCCGTGGATAAAGTATGATCACAGAATTAGACAGCACAACTGCGTGTCGTAGATGGCCAAACCATCTATTTTTCGCCCTTTTTGGGACTCCAAGGGGCGAAAAACTTCTCTTCTATGGCTATTTTGAGCAGTCTAATCTCCAAAGATCAACCCGAAAAGCGTTCCTCAGATTTTTCTGGACTTTATCCACAGGCTGCTAGAACACTCACATACACGGGCAAAAATGAGTCAACCATAAAAATTGCATATCGGGAGTTTTCTGGGGTAAATAATTTAGAAAATGCCCGACCTGCGTATTCCCTTGACCTTGAGTATGACCTCCTCCCCGCAGGAAATACACCCATCACATACCGAGACATCCAGATCGAAGTGATTGACGCCACCAGTAGCCAAATTGAGTTCAAAGTCATTAATGACAATGGCTTGACCGGGAATTAATCCAATGCTTTGAATGCACTCGCAATCATTCTCCAAATCATATGGAGGATGCAGAAGTGGATTGTGAATGTTTCATAGGACTGTAAAAATATGGTTGGAGGAAGTCGAAATTTAAGCCCAACCATCCGATACCGTCCCACCAAAGCAATCAAAGAACTATCAAAAGTGGAAGATGTAGTGTTCACTTTTCCCGGGAATACCGATCTGCATGCATTCACATGGGATATGACCGTAGAAGTCATGCCCCTTAGTTCGGTGAGTAATGGGAAATATAAATGCTTACGCAAGCGATGGTTGCGGGCCATCAATTGGTTGATGAAGCGTGTCTAGGGACAAGGGGCAAGAACTGAATCGCCCAAAAACGCCCTGTTGTACATGCAAGATTGAACCTTATGGCCAGATGTGCATTGACCGGAATTGGACCATTTTTCATACAATCTGCCCCCAATGAGTACCATGATCACACGTTCGAATTCCTTCAAAACTGCACTGGCTAGTTGCCTGCTCTGCGTAGCCGTCATCGTTTCCGCTGTGTGCACAAAGGCCCAGCCAAAGCTGGAGCAGCCCATTCCCGCTGACAGTGCTGTTACCATTGGCCAACTGGAGAATGGGATGATGTACTATTTGCGGGAAAACCATGAACCGGAATCCCGCCTTGAACTTCGTCTGGTCGTAAATGCTGGCAGTGTGCTGGAGGATGATGATCAACTGGGACTGGCCCATTTTGTGGAGCATATGCTTTTTAACGGTACGCGCCGCTTCCCAAAACAGACGCTCATGGCCTTTCTGCAGCGGATCGGTATGCAGATTGGCCCGGACATCAATGCCTACACAAGCTTCGACGAAACAGTTTACCAACTTCAGGTTCCTACGGACAGCATGGAGGTGGTACGAAAGGCATTTCAGGTGTTGGAAGACTGGGCGGCTTACGCAACGCTGAGCGGCGAAGAAATTGATAGAGAACGCGGTGTTGTGATTGAAGAGTGGCGCAGCAGACGGGGCGCATCCGGGCGCATGCTGGACGAGACACTCCCGGTTATTCTGGGAGAATCCCGCTACGCGCAGCGGATGCCAATCGGAGATACACTGGTCATTAAACAGAGCTCCCACGAAACCGTGCGCCGCTTTTACGAAACCTGGTACCGCCCCGATCTGATGGCGGTGGTCGTTGTCGGATCACTGGATGTGCCAACGATGAAGTCCTTGGTTGAAGAACATTTTGCCACCATTGAACCCGTAGAAAATCCAGTGCCACGCCCCACCTTTGAGGTGCCGGCGATGGAGACGCGTTACAAGGTTGTGAGTGATCCGGAATACGATTTCTTTCCAGTAGTCTCGGTGGGCTATCGGCAGCCGGTGGTTCCGATGAAAACCCTTGCCGACTACCGTAGGTCCATGGTAGGCGCTCTTGCACGGGGAATGCTCTCAAGACGGTTTTCTGAGATTGCTCAGGATGGTACCCGTGCGCCGTTTGTTGCCGCAGGCGCGGGTGAGGGGGAAGTTGTCCGAGGTATGCCCCAATTCAGTTTAACTGCATATGCAAACGAAGACAGCCTGGTTGCTGCACTTCGCACCCTCATTCTTGAGGTTGAGCGGGTTAAGCAACATCCCTTTATGCCCGGCGAGTTCTCACGATTTAAGGAATCATTCCTGCGCTCACGGGAAGAAGCGTACAACGAGCGTGAGAATACGCCTTCGGCTCAACTTGTAGCATCCTATGTCAGCCATTTTCTGCAAGACACGCCGATTCCAGGGGTCATCAATCAGTACCGGCTTGCCGAGCAGCTTCTACCGACCATCACGCTGGAAGAAGTCAGTGCTTATTTGCCGAAAGCGCTGGGTAGCCGGGATCGGGCAGTCACGGTGAATCTGGCGGAAAAGCCATCCCTTGAGTGGATTACCGAAGATGTACTCACAAGTACGTTTGCAGAGTACGATGGCACCGTCGTAGACCCCTACATTGATGCCACATCAGATGTCCCTCTGTTTGATCAGACACTGGAGGTGGCAGCGGTGGTGAGTGAACGCTCCATTCCCGAACTTGAAGTTTCAGAAATCACGCTGGCGAATGGTATTCGCGTGGTCATGAAGCCGACAGATTTTCGGGCGGACGAAGTGCGGTTTACCTCCTTCAGCGAAGGGGGTACATCTCTGTACAGTGACGAGGAGTACAATACCGCATCGTTTGCAGCATCAACGGTAAACAGCAGTGGAGTCGGTGCATTTAATCAGACGGAGTTGCAGAAAAAACTGTCAGGAAAGCGGGCCTACGTGTCTGCATCCATCAGTTCTCTGTTTGAAGGATTCAGCGGAGAGGCATCCCCGGAAGATCTGGAACTGCTGTTTCAGTTAATCCATCTGCGTGCGACACAGGCCCGTCTGGATACATCCGCATTCCTGTCCAGGATCAACCTGAATCGCACCTTCCTCGCAAACCGGGAGAATTCGCCTGATGCGGCATTCAGCGACACACTTCGTACAACACTGTACATGAATCATCCACGCTATAGACCGACGAAACCGGAAGATCTTGACCAAATAGATATGGGACATGCCCTGCAGATTTATCAGGATCGGTATGCCGACATGGATGATTTTGTGTTCATCTTTGTGGGTGCATTCGATGTTGACACCTTAACGGTACTTGCACAGACCTATCTCGGCACACTGCCCGCTACGGATCGCGAGGAAACATGGAAGGATGTAAATGTACAGAATCCTGAGGGTACAGTTGTCAAAACTGTTTATAAAGGCGAGGAGCCGCAGAGTCGCGTCAGTATTACATTCAATGGGCCCCATGAAGATTCTCGGCAGGCACGCCATCACATGGAATCTCTGGAGATGCTTCTGGATATTCTTCTGTTTGAAGAATTGCGAGAGGAGCGCGGTGGGGTCTATGGGGCAGGTGTGAGTGCAGTGCAATTGCGCCGTCCGAAAGAGGGGTACCGGTTTTCAATTAGCTTCGGCTGCGACCCGGAACGTGTAGAAGAATTGACGAATGCTGTATTTGAGACGATCAAAGAAATCAAACAAAATGGTGTGTCAGAGGATTACGTAGCACGCGTACAGGAACAGCAGCGTCAGGCGCGTGCCATCAGTCTTGAAGAGAACGGATTTTGGGTCAGTGCACTGCGCAGCTCCTACTATTCCGACAGTATTTCGGAACCGTTGGATATTCTGCGTTATGATGAACTTGTGGACAGTTTGACGGCAGCAGATTTACAGCAGGCGGCCATAACATGGCTGACGGATCGTTATGTACAGGTAACGCTCTTTCCTGAACAGCCCTGATTCGGACACCTCAGGATCTTATAGTTGAGGGTGTCCGTTACAGCGGTGCGATAGACACAGTCAGACAGTTTCAGGAGCGTACACGATAGGTACTCAGACATGAAGGAAAAGAAAAGAATGTTTGTATGGGGCTATCCTGGTATCAGAGAGGATGCCCCCTTTGTCACCAGTATTCATCAGACTGAAGAGGGAGAAATCTATCTGACCGAAGACTTCTTCAACAAAGAGGGAGAATTGTTCAGTAACTTTCTGTTCATGCAGGATATCTCTGAATCCACCTATGAAGACTGCGTTGAGACCTTTACTGAGATCATTAAGGCAACCACAAAGACCTGCCATGAGATCACAGAGTTTCGTTACGTTGAACCGAAGCCAGGTACGAGTGAGGCGAGACGTCAGGCGGAACTGATTCGGATGTACCATACCAAGGCGCAAGCGTAATGCAGGCTAAGCGAACTCCGCAGGCCGCTATTTTGGCTGCGCCTCTGAAATTTCGATGAAGTAGTGCGACGGAGATCATTGATTATTTCTGAAGATTACGGGAATTGAACAGGATGAGATCTTTCTCGCCTGTAGAGTTATGTACCGTGACGGCTGTTTTCGTTCCTTTGGGCCGATCTTTTCGCTTCGGCGTATATCTCGCAGATTACCATCATTTAACTTTGCCATGCGCATCGTATTACTCGGACTTTGTTTTTGTGTATCCAGCGTCACTGCTCAGGTTGAGCGGGAACCCATTGTTACCAGTGATTTACTCTGGATTCAGTAACTTGGTAGCGTCACTGCCGCTCCTAATGGGCGCTATGTTGCTTATACAGTTCGTTCCATCATTCCAGATATGGACGATGATTATCAATACCAATCCGAAATCTGAATGGTCGTCGCAGACCGGTCAGAGGCCCCAAAACAGATAACTTATGGTAGAGAGTTCCCCTTCCCCAGACTAGTGGCGGCTGGTTGCTAAAATTCTACGGATATTATCACCTGGAACCCAGCCTGAGTTCCGAAGCAACAGACGAAGTCAGATGCATTAATATTCAAAAAATCGTCCGATTTGGAGATTTTGCATCATGCTTTATTGTTGCCTTTAACAAAACCCTTTAACTGGAACACTGAAATGAACGATCTCTTTGCTGTAGGAAATTTGCTTTTCGTGGCTGCGATAATCACATTATCTGCTTGTCAGGGGGGGATGCGCCATTGTTAGTTGGAGTTTATGAAGCTTTTGGGGGTATAAGATAGCGTTTTTTAGTTTGACTGTTTCGTTTTAGTGCTCGGAGCAGTCCCTCCCACTGCCAGTCCTGGGGAATGGAGTTTAGGGAGTTCGCTTCAATGTCTAGACACGCCGCGGCAATCCATCGCTGGCGCTGATTCGAGTTGCACCATCGGGTAACTCTGCGGGTCGTGTGTGCAAGTCCGCCGTTAATGCTCTCAATAATGTTCGTGGTTCGGAGCCGATCCCGCAGTAATTTGGCCACCCCCAGTTTATGGAGCGTCAGCGTTTCTTCCGATCCTTCTCGTAAACTGGCCGTCTCCTTGGGACATCGGTCTTCCAGGATTCGCATTAGCCCATCTGATTAAATACATTCTATTCCCTGCAATTTAGACCTGCCCTACCTCTTTCCAGATCGTGGGACGACCAATGCAGATCATCCCTTATTGTTTTGGATCCAACTCCACACGGGTACAGATCACATCTTCAGTATAGATGGATTTTCGGGCGGATACGGATGATCCATCCGGGCGGTATCTCATTTGGAACGCCGCTTTGAACGGCCCTTTTTGCGGGCGGGTTTACGGCTTCGCTGCGAGGGGCGCTTCTTTGGAATGTACTTCACTTCCTGGAGATCAAATTCCTCGATCAGATCGTTGCTAAGGTGTACACGAACTGTCCGCGAGAAGATATTCATGCTCAGGACCCGCCCAGGGCCATTATGGGTATCCACCTTCGCATTTTTTCGAGGAAAATCCTCAAGGATCTTCATGTACTGCTCCAGTTCGTAATTCAAGCAGCACTTTAACTGTCCGCACCGTCCGGTCATTCGTTCCTGTGTAAGGGGGAAGTGCATCTTTTTTGCAGCCGATGCAGACACAGGGGGCATCTGCCGCATCCAGGAAGAGCAGCAGAGTTCTCTCCCGCACACCCCGAGTCCACCGACCCGGGCCGCTTCTTCACGGGGGGTTAAACGAAGAAATTCGACACGCGTCTTAAACCGCCGGCAAAGTTCGCTAATGACCGGCCGCATCATAATCCTGGTCTGCGAAGTATAGAAGATGGAGAGCCGTTTTCGGTCAAACTGCCATTCTGCATCAACGAGTTTGATGGGAAGCTGACGTCTCTTAATGGTTGCTTTTGCAGCAAGCAGGGCCTCCTTTTCCGCTTCCTTGTTCTGGTTGTAAATGTTTCGATCATTGGATGAAGCCAGACGCAGGACCTGGCCATAGTTCGGGCTTGCCCTTGCACGAATATGTACGAGTTCACCGGCGAGCACGACCTGTCCATAATCCAGGCCTCGTTGCGCAGAAACAATAATGTCGTCTCCCGCACGGACAGATATATTTCGTCTGTTTTGGTACACTTTCCTGCGCCGGCCCTTGAATGCGACCTCCACTAGGTCACAGTGATCCCGACCGGCATCTTTGGAGGATGACGGGAGCCAGTCAAAAATTTGAACGGATGGGCAACTATCGCTGCACCCACCGCCGCCATAGCCAGCCAGTGAACTTTCACGACAGCCGCAGGAACCGTTTGCATTACATGCCATGATGAATTCGGTTATTCCAGAAAGAGGTCTTGCATACCGGAACAGAATTTACGCTCTGGATCGAACAACGTTCAAGGATCCCCTGTGAAAGACAGGAATCCAGACCTGACAGGATGACTTTTTGCAGGAGCTGTGCTACGAGGAGATGGTCCTGAAACTTGTAAGGGGCTGAAACAGCCTGCCGTCATGGGGGCTTCGCATCGATTTGCCCAGATTTATGGACAGATTCGTCAGCAAGAGGGTCGTGTTTACATTGGATTCGGTCAACAGCAGCGCCTCTTCTACTAGGCTGCACATAGCATTCAGATCAGCACTTTGAAGGTTCTGGTTGAATTTTGAAATCTCCTGCTTTTGATCCCGGTTTGTGATCGGTGCATTTTCTCCAATTGCCCGGTACAGTGCAACATCACGAATCCAACTCAAAAGAAGCCGCAGTAAATTTCGAATACGATCCCGGCTGACTTGACTGATCTCTGCGATCAGATCCGTTTGCGGAACAAACTTTCCGGTGAAGGCCAGTCGGAGAAAGGTCAGAACGCGTTCCCGGTCCCGTCGGAGTTCTTCGCTCTGCGTGAGTTCCAGTGCACGCAGATAAGATCCCTGCGCCATATTCGCGACAATTTCGGCAAGTCCCATCTCCACTCCCTTACGCTCATGCAGTGCTCTGGAGATCGTCTCCGGCGAAAGATTCTCAAATGCCACATGCTGACAGCGGGACAGGATCGTCTGCAGGAGCAGGTCCTTTCGGGATGTCGTCAGGATAAACAGTGTATCGGGGCCCGGCTCTTCAAGAAGTTTCAGGAATGTATTTGCCGCCTGTTCGCGGATTGCATCAATATCGGTAATGATTGCGATGCGATAGCGTCCCATGAGGGGACGCATCATCATCCTCTGGCGTAAATGCAGGTTGATCCGCTCCACAGAATAAAAGGCCTGCTTCAGTCTTACAGTCTCCCGTTTTGCAGATCCCAATGTGGGAGCGCGAACAAAGTCTACCGCGGCATACGGGTCTTCGGCCAAACGCTGAATCCGTTCAGCGACATCCTGGGGTTTTGCATCACTGGGTTCAGGAATCAGAACCTCAATGTCGGGATGTTCCAGCCGGGATGCCTGTTTACAAGGCAGGCAGGATTGCTCATCCTCACAATTTGGACATTGTAACTGCCGTGCAAATGCCAGAGCGACTGCTCGTTTTCCAATCCCTTCCATACCATGGAACAGATATGCATGAGCAACACGCCCGGAATCAACCGAACGTTTTAGGATCTCAATGACTTTTTGCTGTCCGATAATGTCGTTCCAGTGCATGCGTTCAAACGAAATCGTGCTTTATGTACCCGATGTCCCCATAACTGATTGCAACCCGTTTCGGACTGTCTTCGTTCAAGGTGAACATGGCGTGGTAGCTCAGTTGGTTAGAGCGTGCGACTCATAATCGCAAGGTCGAGAGTTCGAGTCTCTCTCACGCCACCCTCTCCGATTCGGATTGGCGCATCCAGTGATCGGGCCGCTATTTTCCAAATGCCATGCACACGATCAGGATCCAAAATCAACCGCCGGGAGACCATCTCTTGAAATTCGGAGAATGTGCAGGCCTAAAGCCGGTTTGAATCAAGAAGTTCATTGATCACATCTTCGTGATCCGGTCTGACCAGAGCAAGGATTGCATGATGCGTTACGATGAAGAATCTGGTTTGTTTGTAGGTGAATTCAATGGCCTCCTTACGCTGGTAGAAAGCCAGATCGCCAACCGCTGCCTCCAGCGGCAGATATCGTCCAATCTTTTTGGGTTCGGCCCAGGGCTCATGGTCGGAGTAGTCCGGATTAGGGATGAGATGGCCGGGGCCGACCTGCTCTATACGTCCGGATCCAATCCGGTCACGCTCCGCTACGGATGCAGGCAGAACCAGCCCGGATTCTGTCTGCTGTTCTCCGCTATCGGGTTTTATGAGCACCCGATCACCGACAATAATTAATGCGGACATGATTCCAGATGTATTCTGTGGAATTTAAGGGCTCTTTTTTTGATCAAACGTCTTTCTTAGATAGATGATTGAGACGGCGGCAACGAATAACGTCAGTATTCCAGCCCAATTACTGCCCAGAATGAAATATCCCGTGGAAAAAAGGCATGTATACACCAGCACAACGCCTGCCCCCCACTGGCGTGCCATCAAAGTGAGAGACGCATCCGACTGGACATCCGGGTGCAGGGCCGCCATCGGGCGCCAGCCAGGCCCGGCGGGTTGCACCACAATGTAAAATGCTTCAAGTGTAGATGCATCCGTGGGTTTTGTCAGGAAAGTGACCGTAAGCCAGAGGACGGTCGTTACCCCGACGACAACGAATAAGTTGGCGGGGAAGGGAGCCTGAATTCCAGGGATCGGGACCCCAAATAAAGTGAGAAGTACCATCACAATAGGAGCCAATGTCGCCACGAGTTCACTCCATGCATTGATCCGCCACCAGTACCAGCGAAGGATCAGAACCGTCCCCAGTCCTGCCGATGCGGTAATAATCAGAGCCCACGCCTGACTGATTGATTCAAGTTGGGTCGCCAGAAGGATACTCAGCAATCCAACGATGAATGTTAGTACACGCGAAATGAAAACATAGTGACGCTCGCTGCGGTCCGGCCTCACAAATCTTCGCCAGAAATCATTCACCAGATAGGAAACGCCCCAGTTTAATTGCGTGGAAATCGTGCTCATAAATGCGGCTAAAAATGCCGCAAATACGACACCAAGGACACCAACCGGCAGGACATCCCGCATGACGAGGATAAAGCCCTCCCGCGAATGTGTAAGATCAGGGTAGAGGACCAGTGAAGCCAGCGCAACAAGAATCCACGGCCAGGGGCGGATGCAGTAATGGGCAATCGTAAACAGAAGCGCAGAAAAGGTCGCATCCTTTTCGCTGGTGGTCCCCATCATCCGCTGGGCACTGTACCCGCCGCCCCCCGGCTCCGAACCCGGATACCAGCTGCTCCACCACTGAATCCCGATGAAAGCAACAAATGCGGGAATTGACAGCGCAAACGCGGCAACCGCCCCCGAGGCTTCCCCAATGGTGGGAAAAAAGCGAAAGGTCTCTGCAGGCAGGTGGGATTTGAGACCGGCGATTCCGCCGACTTCGGGAACCCGAAGTACAAATACTGCCATCAGAATGGAGCCGATCATGGCCAGAGTAAATTGCATGACATCCGTCACGGCAACGCCCCATAAGCCGGACAACAGAGCAAAAACGGAGACCAAGATCACCAGGAGGCTGACAACCACTAATGCGGCACTCATGTTGAGCCCGCCGACCGAAATTTCAGCATGTCCAAAGATGGTAAGTTCCGGCCAAAGGACATGGATGGCCGTTTCCATTGCAAGCGAGACCCAGCCAATGATGATGATATTCAGGAGCAGGCCGAAGTAGATCGCCTTGATGCCGCGAAGCCAGGCCGCCGCCGGTCCAGAGTAGCGGACTTCTACGAATTCAACATCCGTTTGAATCCCGCACCGCCGCCACAGGCGTGCAAAAAAGAATACCGTCAGCATCCCGCCAAATGCAAAATTCCACCAGATCCAGTTACCGGCAATGCCATCCTGTGCCACCAGTTCGGTGACGGCCATCGGTGTATCGGCCGCAAACGTCGTTGCAACCATGCTGATGCCCGCTAACCACCAGGTCATTCGACGTCCGCTCAGGAAAAACTCAGATGTGTTCTGCCCCGCACGTTTCGAGTAGTACAGGGCAATCCCTATGGCGGCCAGGAAGTAGAGGCCAACAATGGTCCAGTCAAAGAAGGTCATGTCGAGGATGATTTTGTGAAACAAAAATATATACTGGCGCAAAAAGGATCCCTGTGTTAAGGTAGGCAATTCCATCGGATTCTGTGTACAATCCTATCCGTAAGTGTTACGGCAGTGTTTCAGACCAGAGAACCTGACTAGTCCCGCGGGGCTTCATCTGCCCGATTTTCATATTCCCGGGCGGTGCGGACTCGTTCTGGTCCTGCCAGATTCTCACGATCCGGCAGGCGGGCGAGGGCGGAAAGTCTGATCGGGAACAGCCTCTGACGGGGTACTGGAAGTCATTCGCAGGCCCGATAATGTTGAGCCGATTTGGCCCCGTTGGGGTCGTCTGGAGCGGGCGTGCTGTCAATGAGGATGGTGTTCGCCGACGCGGATTGAGGGACGGGTTCACGCTCCCAGCCGAAGTGGGGAGCGTCTGGATAGAGTGCAAGGCAGGAGCGTCTGCGTGACGTTGATGTGCAGGCAGCCGACGTGGACCCGGTCTTCTGGAGAGTGTGGAAGAGAAGGCGTGAGGAAGGTGGAGTTGAGCGGGATTCTTGATGGCTCAGATATGCCTCCAGTGTGCGTTTTTTTTGTAGAGCCACCGCACCGCGGATCACTCTGTGCCGCGCCGTTTTACTGATTCAGTCCCGACTCTTTGGACGGATATATTGTGCCCAATGGCCGACTAGGTGATGGTCCGGGTGGTAGTGCAGGTCAATCTGGCAGGGATTCTCCCCCATCCGGGCCGTAATTCTCCAGGAGCCAGTCGTGCATGGACGGAACCGGGATGGCGAAGCGCCCGTTCCGGTTGTCGATCACCCCCTGCGCAAGGGCTTTGGCGAACATCTCCTGGGCCTCCCCCGGTTCCCGGCATACATCTTGAATGTAGTCCAGGATCACGGAATCCGTCTGTGTGGAATCCGCCCGCGCGGCTGCGAAGGCCTTAGCAATTGCCTGTCGATGCCGCTCTGGTAACCCATCCAGCCTGGATCTATAGTATTTTGTACGTTGATCCCGGCCGGTCTCCAGTACCGCCTCCAGCCCCGCCGGGGTCATGCGCCGCCGTTCCGCCCGCACCTGGAGTGCTGCCGGCTGTGCATAGGAAGCGATATGCTGCGGCCAGCCGTGCGTTTCCTGCCGGATCGCCTCCACCCACGGGCGGATATCCCCACGGGCCAGCCCCTCCATCTGAAGCCAGTCCGCTATGACTTTCCGCTCTGCCTCCGGTTTTAGCGGGCCCAACTCGGCGTAGCAATTGGCCTTGAATCTGGACACACCGAATTTGCGGAACGCTTCCTTCGTGGAACTCAGTCCTGCGACAGCCAGCATCACCGGCCGTCTCAGTTTACCATTATGGATCGCATCAAGAAGGATCGTGACATGAGCGGCGTGTTCGCCTGGGGTACGCTTTGCCAGCACCTGCGCCTCGTCCAGAAGGAGTACCAGCCGTCCTTCACTGCCCCGCAATACCTGAATCGTGTCGCGGGGGGCGGTGATTTTCCTGAATTTATAATTGATCCGGGCACCTACTGTCATCGCGGACAGTACTCCGAGTCTCCCCTTTATCCCCCCGGACCAACTCCCCCTCTTCTTTGTCTCCTCGCCCCGCCCCAATGCAGCAAGCAGGGTGGGGACATCCCAGAGTGCACTCAAAGGAATCTCTGCTGCCTTCCACCCGTCTTTCTCCGCCACCCCCGAACACTCATGGAGCAGGGCGCTCTTGCCTGCCCCGGGTGCGGCCTGGATCAGGAACGTGGTCCCCTTCGACCTGTCATCCGCCGCATACTTGAGTCGAATACGGAAGGCATTCAGTATGTTGTCCCGGCCGTGGAAGTACTGGGTTTTTCCCCGATCATCTATATGGTCTCCCCAATTTACGAAATCACTCATGGCGCATAGCGGCAACTATGGATAGCATGGGGAATGGTTTTGTCCACTGTTTGTTCCGCTGCCGAATGATGAGGGGGCACCACGGAGGCGGTGACTAGAGGCTCAACTTGAGAAATCCTTCGCCTTTGGGCGATCCGGGCACGCGTTGCACTTGCCCCGCTGCCGCCGTATCATGTTCTGCGCCTGGCGCAGGATTCCACCCAGACGCATCTGCCCGAAGTACACGCCGCTCGCCTGCAGTGTATGTTCCCACCGTATCTAGTGCACCCCGCGGTGGTATACTTAATCTGTCACCGCTCCCGTTCTGCGCCCCGGTACATCAGATACATCCGGCCGGATCGTGGTAGACCTCCGGTGTGCGGAATGCAAGCACCGTCTCGTTCGTTCATGGATTCGGATAATTCTCTGGAGCATGAATTCGTCTATTGGAATCTCTGCTGCAGCCTCCCTTGAGGGGATTCGGCATCCACCGCTGTTGTCGGGATGCTAAACAGCCCCGGGACTGCTCCCGTGTCTTCGTGATCAATCCCGCTCATACGTGAGATTGATCACCGTGATCAGGCTGGTCGGGATTCCACGATTATGCCGCGCCCCCCGTTCATGGTTTTCCAGAGTCCGCTGTCGGTCCCCGTTCAGATCCATTCAGGACTATTCGGAAATACCGAAAGTTCGTGGCAGTGTATGTATGTTTCGCAGTCTGCGATGAGTATGACCCCAATTCAACGCAAGATCGTATCACCGTTGATAGGATTTGATCCTGCATCAGCATCTGAACATATTTTTCTTAAATCGTAGACATGTGCAGCCGGGAAATCCTGATTTTGGCAGTATTTTTAGAGAAACAACTTAGATCTGTGTTGCGGGAATGGACCATACAGCCTCTGCGCCGCTTCATGAACTTGCGAATTCAAGATATCTGAATTACGCGCTGTCGGTGATTACTAGCAGAGCGCTGCCGGATATTCGGGACGGCTTGAAGCCGGTGCAGCGCCGGATCCTGTACGCCATGTTTGCGGGGCTTCGTTTATATCCTGATTCAAGGTACAGGAAGAGTGCGACGATTGTCGGAGATACCATGGGGAAGTACCACCCGCATGGGGACAGTGCAATCTATGATGCAATGGCACGGATGGCACAGGCTTTCTCTCTGCGTGATCCGCTGGTGGATGGGCACGGTAATTTTGGATCTATTGACGGGGACCGTCCGGCGGCAATGCGGTATACCGAGGCAAAATTGCAACCGCTGGCGATGGCCTTTCTGGAGGAGATCCGCCAGAATACGGTCCCGTTCCGGCCAAACTTTGATGCAACCCTGTCCGAGCCGGTGGTCCTGCCTGCGCGTGTCCCGAACCTGCTAGTCAATGGAGCCACCGGAATTGCGGTCGGGATGGCGACGAGTATTCCGCCCCATAACCTTGGTGAAGTGGTGAGCGGTGCCATTTACATGGTGGAATCCCTGCTTCGGCGATCCGACCATGCCTGGCCCTCCAATGCAATCAAGCGCCTGTTGGATCGCCATATTCTAGGGCCGGACTTCCCAACCGGTGGCAGGATGATGAACTCCAGAGAGGAGTTGCAGCAGATCTACGAGAAAGGGGAGGGGACAATTATTCTGCAGGGGACTTATCAGGTGGAACACAAGTCAAAGGTGGTCATCACATCCATCCCCTATGCCGTCAATAAAAGCGATCTGGTTGAAAAGATTGCCCATCATATTGGCGATGGGCGGGTCCCGCAACTACTGGATATCCGTGATGAGTCCACGGATGATATTCGGATCGTGATGGATTTGAAGCGGGGAGCGAATGTGGATGCTGCCATGGGCTATCTGTACAAGTATACGCCTCTGGAGTCACGATTTCATGTCAATCTGACCTGTCTGCTCCCGACCGTGAATCCACAGGTTTGCGAGCCAAAGCGGGTCAATCTGCAGGAAGCGCTCGAGCATTTTCTGCGGTTCCGGCTGGAGGTGGTCACGCGAAGGCTGCGCTATGAATTGCAGCAGCTGGAAGAGAGGATCCATATTCTGGATGGCTTCGATAGAATTTTTGATGAACTGGATGAAGCAATCAAGATCATCCGGGCTTCAAGGAATAAGGCCGACGGAGCACAGCGTTTACGTCACCGGTTTCTGCTTTCAGAGCCTCAGGCAAATGCCATCCTCGAAACGAGGCTCTATAAACTCTCACAACTGGAGATCAATGCCGTACGGGAGGAACTTGAAACGAAGCGGATACGGGCTAAGGAAATCCGGGATCTGCTGGCGGACGAACTGGCACGCTGGAAACTGGTTCGGAGTGAGTTAAAAGAAGTCCGGCAGAAATTTTCCACGCAACGGCGCACCACACTGGCAACCGGAGAGGAAGGCATCTATGAGTATTCGGAAGAAGACTTTATTGTGGACGAAGATGCGGTAGTGATTGTGACCCGTGCCGGCTGGATCAAAAGACAGCGGTCCTATACCGAGATTCAGTCCATTCGTGTTCGGGAGGGGGATGAGGTTGGCTGGGTGCTGGGTACAGGGACACGGTTTACCGTGGTGCTCTGGACGAATTTTGGACGGGCATATACCGTTCGGACCAATGATATTGTCAGTACGACCGGGCATGGGATCCCGTTGCAGAAATTGTTTGATTTTAAGGATAAGGAGCGGGTGATCGGTGTGATTCCCTGCGATCCAAGAATTTTTCGAACAGGCAAAACCTCCGAGGAAGAAATGCCTGCTTTCGGGTATCTGGTAGCTCTTACCGCGAAGGGGATGGTCGTTCGGCAGTCGCTGGAGTTGTTCTCCGATGTATCCACGCGAAAGGGGAGACTCTGTGTGCGTCTGAGTGAGGGGGATGAGATTTTTGGGGTGTGGCCGGCGATGGGGGATGAATTTGTCTCAGTGGTTTCCCGGAAGGGCCGTGCGCTAATTTTTCCGGTAGAGGAGATCCCTGTGATCGGGGGGCCGGGGAAAGGGGTCATCGGGATGCGGATGGGGACAGACGATATCCTGATTGGTGCCAATGTGAGTGTCCAGATGCGGGAGGGTGCAGCCGCCGAAACTTCACGCGGGCGGCAGGAGATCATTCGCAGAACCAAGTACGAGGTTACGCGCAGGGGCGGCAAAGGACGCAAAATTATTCAACGCGGCGAACTGTCTCCCGTCCCCGCGGAACCGATAGAAATCCAGTTACCATGAGTTCCTATTCCGGCGCAGATATTATTGTCCTTGAAGGTCTGGAGGCTGTCCGCAAGCGCCCCGGCATGTATATCGGGGGCACCGGCAAGCCCGGGCTCCATCATCTGCTCTGGGAGATTGTGGATAACGGGGTGGATGAAGCGGTCAACGGGCATGCAGATTGTATTGAAGTGACGCTCCATAAAGATGCAGCAAGTGTGACAGTCCAGGATAATGGGCGCGGAATTCCGGTGGATCCCCATCCGCAGAAGAAAATCCCTGCTCTGGAAGTGATCCTGACGACCCTGCATTCCGGGGGGAAATTTGAGGGGGATCAGTATGTGACTTCCGGAGGCTTGCACGGGGTGGGGGCCTCCGTCGTAAATGCGCTATCCAAAGAACTGGTCGCCAGAGTAAAACGTGGAGGTACGATCTATGAGCAGCGGTTTCAGCGGGGGCGGCCGGTGAGCAAACTTAGGGATCTCAACAAACGTACGCGCTTAACGGGAACCAGTATCTACTTTGCTCCAGACCCGGAAATTTTCGATTCGGTTACATTTGATGCAGACCGCATCCGCACACAGCTTGAGATTAAAACCTATTTGAATCGCGGATTACGCATCCTTTTCCGTGATGAAAATCAGGGGGAGGAAGTGGAGTATGTGCATGAGGGAGGCATTGTGGATTACCTCGGGCATCTGATCCGGACGGATGGCGTATCGCCGGTGCATCCAGAGGTTTTTTCCATCCAGCAGGACACCTTTGAGGATGGTGCACGGCTGGAGATTGCACTCCAGTGGACCGAGTCCACGCGTGAATGCCTCAAATCGTACGTCAACGGAATCCCCACCAGTGATGGGGGGACGCACGAACAGGGCTACAAGGATGCCGTCCGAACGGCCGTTCGATCCTGGATGGATACCCATAACGCAATCCCGCGCGGCGTAGAGGTGACCTCCGAGGATATCCGTGAAGGGCTTTTTGGGGTCATCAATATGTTTATGGTGGATCCGCAATTCCAGGGGCAGACCAAGGATAAGTTAAATAATCCCTCCGCACGCTCACAGGTGAGCGGCACAGTGCGCATTACGCTGGAGCAGTTCCTGAACTCTCATCCATCGGCCAGTGACGCAATTGGCGCCCGGGTACTTCAGGCCGCGCGGGCCCGTCAGGCGAGCCGTGCGGCGGCAAAGTCGGTCCGCTCCAGGGCACGGCAGCGAAGGCGGCTCACCTTGCCGGGAAAACTGGCGGATTGCTCGTCCATGGATCCCGCTGCAGGTGAACTGTTTATTGTGGAGGGAGACTCCGCGGGCGGTTCCGCAAAACAGGGCAGAGATCGAAAAACGCAGGCAGTCCTGCCGCTGCGCGGAAAGGTGTTGAATGCGGAACAGGCGACGGCCCAGAAGTTGCGGAATAATACCGAACTGTCAAACGTGGTTCAGGCACTTGGGTGTGGAATGGGGGCCAACCTTGAGCCCGATAAACTGCGTTACCATAAGGTGATCCTGCTCATGGACGCGGATTCGGACGGACATCACATTGCCACCTTGATGCTGACGTTCTTTTACCGGTACATGCGCCCGCTCATTGATCAGGGGCATATCTATGTTGCCGAGCCGCCCCTGTATAGACTTGATGCCGGGAAACAGACCTACTGGGCACTGGACGAAGAAGAAAAAAGCCGGATTGAAAAACGGCTCAAGCGCAGGAATTCCCGCATCAAAATTGATGTGCAGCGCTTCAAAGGTTTGGGCGAAATGATGCCGCAGACCCTCAAAGAGACCACACTGGATCCGGCGCGGCGCCGGATCCTGCAGGTGACCATCCCCGAGAAAACCCGCGCAGAGGCAACGATTGCCGGCCTGATGGGACGGGATTCATCCGTCCGTTACCGTTTCATTATGGAGAATGCATGGAAGGCGGAAGATCTGGATGTGTAGACGCTTGACGCTGCGCGGTAATGACACTTCCGCCGGCAACGAGCATCATTCCGGCAAGAGACAGGAGATTGGGGTAATCTCCAAAAATAACAACTCCCCAGACGACGGCAAACAGGACCTGAACGTAGCTCATGCCCATGGCCCGGGAAGTGGGTTCCCGGTGCAGGCTTCGTGTCAGAAAGACCTGCGCGGTGTGCGTGCAGATCCCGATCCCAATCAGGATCAGCCACTCTGCAGGAGACGGGATTGCATAGTGCACGGAAACGAATGGGGCCGCGGCCAGTGCGGATACGAAGGAGAAGTAGAAAATGATGACCATCGCATGGTCCGTTTCACGGAGTTTGCGCACGGATACAAATGCAAGGGCGGCCAGGATTGCTCCCAGGATCCCCACCGCAACCGATGGCAGATGCAGTCGCTGCACACTAAAAATAAATTCGGGCTGGATGACGAAGATCACGCCAAGGATACAGATTATGAAGCCGATTACCATCCTCATAGTCAGGTGCTCCCGCAGGATAATGGTTGCAATAATCGCAGCGAGGCAGGGAGACACATAAAACAGGATCGTCGCTTCGGCAAGCGGGAGATAAATCAGTGTCCAGAAAAAACACATCAGCGCACCGAATCCGGTCACCCCTCGAAAGATCAGCAGTTTTTTATTGGTTCCCCAGACCGGGATCCGAAGGGTACGGATCGTCCAGTAGGCCAGCAGGCTCCCGACGACCCCTCGAACCAGCACAATTTGTCCTGTCGGGATGGTCGCAGAAATCAGTTTTACCAATAAGGACATCAGGCTGAAAAAAAAGACCGACACGATCATGTATCCCAGCCCGATGGAAAACCATGAGGAAGGCCGAATATTTTTGGCCGATGAGGGGCGGTGCAGCGACGGGAGGATGCCTGATCGCAGAGACATGTGAATCACGCGCCGGCAGTGAACCAGCAGATCGCGGTCATAGATATAAATGGGGGGATCCCCACACGAAAAGGATGCTACGTAGCGACCGTATCAAGGATTCGCTCAATCAGATCCGTTACGGAGATCCCATCTGCCTCTGCATTAAAATTAGCGATGATGCGATGGCGCAGCACTGCAACGGCCAGAGACTGTACATCACTGATCAGGGGCGTATATCTTCCGTCAATGGCGGCCAGTGCTTTTGCACCAAGGATCAGATACTGCGAGGCACGCGGGCCGGCTCCGTATGCGATGTATTCATTCACGAAGTCTGGTGCTCCCTCACGGTTGGGGCGCGTACTTGCACTCAGGCGAACCGCATACTCAATCACATTATTTGCCACGGGGAGATGTCGAACGAGTTTTTGGTAGTCAATAAGTTCAGTCCGGGTCATGGCAGGCTCCACCGTGGCGGTCCGTCCGGCGGTCGTGGAGCGAACGACTTCAATCTCCTGCTCCAGAGATGGATAATCCAGCCAAAGGTTGAGCATGAACCGATCTAGCTGGGCTTCAGGGAGCGGATAGGTCCCCTCCTGTTCAATGGGGTTTTGCGTGGCGAGTACAAAAAACGGCTCCTCCAGTTCAAATGTATTCCCGCCGGCCGTAACCCGATGTTCCTGCATTGCCTCCAGAAGTGCGGCCTGGGTTTTGGGAGGGGTCCGGTTGATCTCGTCGGCCAGCACAACGTTGGCAAAGATGGGACCTTTAACAAATTTAAACGCCCGCCCGCCGGTTCGTTTATCTTCCTCGATGATTTCGGTGCCGGTGATGTCACCGGGCATGAGGTCGGGGGTGAATTGAATCCGGGTGAAATGCAGGGCCAGTGCGTCTGCCAGAGTGCGGATGAGCAGCGTCTTTGCGAGTCCGGGCACACCAATGAGCAGGACATGCCCCTGGGCCAGCAGACAGATCAGAATGTTCCGCACAATATCTTTCTGTCCCACAATGATTTTGGCAATCTCTCCTTCCAGACGTTTGCATGCCGGGGGCAGGGCTTCGGCAAGAGCGGGGAAGGCCGCCTCTGTGGAGGATGTTTCGTTCGCTGGTACTTGAGACATGAGATCAGTAGCGGGCTGGAGCATTTACGGATGGCGGCTGCATTTCGAGTGCTTTTCCGCGAAATTCAACAAAAACATCTTCGCGCAGCAAATCCAGCCACCGGCGCATCTCAAGGGTGCGCTTATTTTCCAGTGCCAGGGTTTCAATTCGGGAATAGTCGGTTTCAATGTTCACCCGGTGTGAGGGGACCTGGCGCTGGAGCAGCACGATATGCCAGGCGATATTTCCATCCAGAAGTGTAACCTCTGCCGGTTGGCTGATCTGCCCGATTTCGAGGGTGTCTGTGGTTGCTTTCCAGTCAGGGCCAAGGGCATCGACAAACAGATCCCGTTCTCCTGAGTTGGGGTCAACGACACGTCCGCCGATTTCGGAGGAAGCCTCTTCGTCAGAGTGGCGCCTTGCCATGAGTTCAAAGGGAAGATCATACGTCAGGATGGAATCACGCAGTACTTCAAGTTCGGCGATGGCTCTGGATGGATCCGAGCGTGATCGATCAATATTGATCAGGATATGACTGAAGTCTATGACATCTCCGACGCGCTCGTTCACGCGCAGAATATGGTAGCCGAATGGGCTCTGGAACGGCTGGGATAATTCACCCGGTTCAATGCGGGCGGCAATTGCGGCAAATTCCGGGACAAGGTCTGCCAGAGCCATATCTTCGTATCTCCCCCCGGTCTCGATGGAGCCGGTATCCTCGGAGTAGCGGCGGGCCAACTCTTCCAGTGTGCTGACATCCGTGGTAATGGAATCCCGGATTGCACTGATAATCTCCAGAGCTTCCTCGGTGGCTTCGGGAAGAAGTTCGGGATACTTAACGATGTGGGATACACGTACAATTTCAGGGAGCACAGGTAGAGAATCAGTGGGGAATTGTGCAAACCATTCCCGCACCTCGGTGGGGGTGATTTTCAGGTTTCGGAGTTTGGAGCCTTGAAATTGTTCTGCCAGGAGACGATCCCGTATTTCGTCCCGCAGGTCTGCCCGGATCTGTACAAGGCTTTTGCCGTAGACTTCCACCAGTTTGGCCTCACTGCCCAGTTGCTGTGACATGATCTGGATCCGCTGATTCAGCGACTGATCCACCTGATCTTCCGTGATCACGATGTTGGTATCCCGGCGTGCGTGCTCCGCGAGCACGCCTTGGTCAATAAGTTGTTGCAGCGTCTGGAGCCAGAGTTCGTCACTATATTCAAGTCCCTGCTGTTGGATCAGAATATTCTGCACCAGTCCGTCAATCTCGGAGCGCAGTATAATTTTGTTCTCTCCGACAATGGATACAATTTCATCTACTACATCCTCGTCTTGCGCCAGCACGGAGGAGTGTGGAAGCAGGAATATGGCAGTGAGAGCGAGTGATTGAAGAATGTGGGCGTATTTGGGCATTCGGATGTAAGCGAAAAGACGAGATCAGGAATTCAACTAGAACGGATGATGCGGGACAATTAGTGGATATTGTGGGTCCACGGGAGAAATATTCTCACCTCACCTCAATATCTTCTTGGGAATCGGCTTCGGCACGCAGGCGCTGAACGCTCCGCGTATAATTCTGTTTCCTGAAGCGGATCTTCAATTGTTCTCGAACGAAGGTTTCCACCCAGGACAATTCCGGGATGGTACCTGCCGGGTTCCGGTCCATGACCTGCAGGAAATAATACAGAGAGTCTCCTCTTAAAATTCGCGGAGGCTGTCCGGCATGGGTGTTTCTCAGGAGGTTCCTGAGTTCAGGCTGCGTTGGAAAGAGTCTGGCTTCAGGGAGATAATTCTGATTCATCCTGAGCACATCGGCGACAGAGTGACTGAAGCGTTCAATCAGGCTAACAAACATCGAATCCGGATTGGCAGTCTGGCTCAGCAGTTGTCGGACCAATTCTAACGAATCCCGGCTGGTGTGACTCAGGTAACGGATGTGTGTAAACGGCTCCAGAAAACGCAGCTGCTCTTTGTTGTTTTCATAGTAGGTTGCCACGTCAACCGGTGTGATTTGATGATCTGCCTGTGTATGGTAGTCGGAGATCAGTCCGTCGATCAGCACTGCACGGGCACTCTCCTCCAGGTGCTGTTGAATATCTTTCCGGTTGGAGAGGCGCAGTCGCACGGCTTCCTGATAGAGAAGTTCATGGTCAATCCACTGGTCGATGATTTGTTTGCGTGCTTCGGTCGTATCAAAGCCGGAGGCCAGATTTGCGAGTCTGGCATCAAGGTCTGACTGGAGCAGGTGGGCATTTCCCACGCGGGCAACAAACTCATCGGATGAAATCTGCCGCTGACAGCCCGTGAACCCGACCAGAAGCAGGGCAAGAAGCCCCGGCCAGATCCTCATGGTTTCTGGAAGGCTTCTTTCAGCCGATCAGGAAACGTTTTTACTCCGTATTTGTCGCGCAGTCTCTGATGGAGCGCCTGTTCGAGTTCAACCTGAATATCCGCCATGACATCGGATTGTGCTTCCTCAAAGGTTTTTGCCCGGGCGGGCTCCATTCCGTCCATATATAACACGAGTTTACGGCTGCGTATAGAAAGGATTTCCGTATGCTCACCGACCGCCAGGCCGATTGCATGATCATAGACACTGTCGGTATTTTCGGCGACCAGTACGGTATCCAGATGTAAATTCCGGGTTGAGTCTGCGACAATCTTGTGTTTCAGGTCCTCCCATGTGCCTCCAAGTTCCAGCAGTTCTATTGCGTCGGTCAGGAGGGAATCGGAGGCGCCATAGATCTCAATGAGCCGGTATCGGTCGGGCCACTGATAGCGTTCCGCGTTTGCTTCGTAATGTTTCAGCAGGCGGATGGAGTCCTGAGAAGCTGCATTCCAGACGGAATCTTCCATAATCTTAAAGATTGCAAGCCCATCCTTGAAGTCCTGCATGATTCCTTTGAAGTCCTCATCGGAATGTTCCAGTTCAAAAGAACGATAGAAGATCGCCTTATCATTGAGGAATGTTTCGGTGTGTGCCAGCGTTTTTTCTATGGAGGTCTGTGTGGAGTTGAACGGATTCAGTTGCGTGGAGGCAAAGTCTACAAACTGTTTCAGCGTATAGACTGAGTCCTGCAATATGATCAGCGGCAGTGTTCCGACTGAGTCCTCTTCAGCCAGGGTTTGAAGGTGTTCCTGAACCGAGTCAGGGGGGACCTCTCCGATCAGGTCGGTTAACAGCAGCGTATCCACCGTGCTTGTATAGAGTTCACGCAGCGACTTTGCGAGTGCAGCCTCCGCAGTTTTACTGCGGGGGAGCGCCTGTGCCATCTGTGACAGTCTGTCGTAGGAATCCTCCAGTGTTTGCACCGGTGCAATCTCGTCTAATTGAATCAGATGCAATCCGAAAGGGGTTTCGACGATGTCAGACATCTGGCCCGGGGCTTCCAGCGCAAACAGTGCATCATGGAAGGCTGGATCAAAGTTGGGATTTCGGAACGAGATTCTCCCCTGGAGTGAGCCGCCATGTGGTGCGCTTGACGGATCCTCCGAATGGTTCATTGCGACTTCGGCAAAGTCCATGCCCTGATCAATCAGCGTTTTCAGGCTATCCATTTTGGCGTAGGTGCGGGCGGAGTCGGCCAGCGTGTCTCCCTGGAATTGCAGCAGGATATGGGAGGCGAGGTAGTCCGGCTTCGTTGCCTCACGATCATGCACGGTGAGAATATGATATCCGTAGGAACTGCGGATGATATCGGATACGCCTCCAACGGGAGTGCTGTAGGCGGCAGTTTCAAATGCATCAATCATTTGACCACCTGTAAACCACCCGAGATCTCCCCGATATCCCCGTCTGGATCGTGAGTTACCTGCAGACGGGTCTTCGGAACTGCGGACGGCAAGATCCCCGAACGGAATCCCCTGTTGAACCGAATCCTGGAGTGCAAGTATTTTTTCCCAGGCTCTCAGCGTATCCGCCGGTGAAGGGTTATTCTGGGGGAAGACGGCCATAATATGGCTGGCGTGGATGTATTCCTTGCGTTTTTCGAACAGATCCTCCACCATCGGCTCCAGAATCTCATGGTCAATGAGATAGGGTCTTGCAAAGGAGGTGCGGTAGCCATTGATTTCCGAGATGAGGCCTTCATCTTCGTAGTAGCCGATAGCGCGGGCTTCTTTCAGCTTCACCCGAAAATTCACATAGCGGTCCAGAAAATCAGTATACTCTCCCAGCGAGTCATCCATTGCGGCGGTGCGGCCGCCGATGGTTTCTGCGTATTCCTGCTCAAATTCCTGCAGCGTCAGGGGCTGCCCTTCGATTTCTGCCACAATCGTATCCTGACCGGAGGCATTTGAGAATAGAAACACGGCTGCAAGCAGAGCAGTACGGTAAACGAACTTCATGGATTGAAATCAGATTTTTTCAGCAACGCCGTTGCACCGTTATCTGACGTAACGGTTCCGTAGATGCAGCAATTCTCCTGATATGATCCAGAAATTCGCTGTTTTTATGGACAGGCGAATTGCAGTATTCAGTGTTTCTCGATGGTCTGCAAGATCAACCTGATCTGATACAGTTGCAGAATTCCGCGGAGAGAGCACCTTTTCAGAGATCATATTAGCAGAAACACGGATATAGATTTCCATCTGGACATCCCAATTGGAGCTCTCAAGATCAGGATAAAGGTGAATCATAGATTTTTTCACATTCCCGGGAACCATTGAGTTCGGACTAAGTTGGACTGATTGCGTTTCCGTTACTCAAGCAACAAAAAACCCATACATCAAGGGCAAAAAGTAGATTCGTTTATGCACTTACGGGTGCATGTTGCGCAATTTTAATCTTCGTGTTCTTGCTGCTGCCTCGCTTGGAGATTATTCAGGCATCTGGCGGTGTCGGTCTTGATTATGACGAAGGTCACAACTCTGCCTGTCCACATCTTGCGGAACTTATATTTCTTGCAGCGATAGCTGTGAGTCTGACAATTGTTGTTCGGCGGGGGCTGGTTCAGGCGGCTCCTGCCTATACTGTGAGACAGTTATCGTTGAATGACATGAATATTCTGCATCGGCTTGGCTGGATGGTTTCCCTCCTGTGGTTGCTGACCATCGGGGCGTGTCAGCCATCAGAATCAAGTTACCGAGTGGTGGAGTCAGGTTTTATGGAGTTCGATGACCTGTTTACTCTGGTGGATACGGTCCGTCTGGATGCCTCGGTACTCATCGGCACGACCACTTTTGTTGATCTGTCTGATCAGGGTGAGTTCTTGGTGACAGATGACGTAAATAGAGAGTTACATGTTTTTTCGATTTCCGGGCGCCATGTCCGTACGATTGAAATTACACGATGCAGCCCGGAAGATGACGGTAATTTGCTCAGTACCCGATTTTTGAAAAACGGGAGCATGATTGCGACCACGGTTTGGGGGGTTTATTCTATTAACGCAGACGGCTCCTGCAATCAGCGAATCCTGAATATTGAGCGTAGTCGCCCATCATTCTGTGAACGGCAGGATACGGTCTATTTTCTGAATCCTGACAGTCGCCCAACTCAAATCTACGTCTATTCCCCCGAGTCAGGTGTCGTACGTAATTATGATGGCATAAGGCAACCCAAGTTTCCAAGATTAACTGCAGTTAAGAGAGGTTACCTTGGACGTCAGATTGCCTGCTTTGAACGGGGGGTGTTCTACCGTTATGCAGAAAGCAGTGATGGCGAGCCCCTTTGGCCTGAAAGTGATCCTGTAGTGGTGCATCAACCGATCTCGTATCGTTCGCCTGACCAGGATCTTAGGTCGAAAGGAATGAATAATATGACATCTGAACTGCAGGAACTTGCCCTTGAGTACAC
>JAJEFL010000191.1:0-61930 GCA_022820435.1 Rhodothermales bacterium | reverse complement strand
CTGGTTTGGAATTTTCCTGTCTAAGATCCTGGTGGCAATGACATAAAAGTCCCATTTGCTCAAATCCAGACATTCCTCCGAACTGATCCCCCGAAAAACGCAGAACACATAAAGGTCAGCCCATCGCTTGATTCCCTCTCTAAACTCTCCGGTTTCCGCGTTCCAACTTCTGTGAGGAGCGATACCAAATGTGATCGTGTACGGTTTGGACTGTTGCCATGTCTGATAATACGCCGAGCATTTCACCTCAATGGAAATTCCGGCCGTCCGAATGTCACTTTCATCCCATTCCCGTCTCGGCTTTTTATGCAGATCCAGTGCCGCAGCAACTAGAAACTCCGCAAGAATCCCACGTGTTGTATTGTCCGCAAGGAGGGATCCTGACTACCTCCAATAGTCAATCAACTGAAGTGATTGCGTAACTCCATGCCCGTGAACGTGAAACTCCTCACGGCCGTCAAGCAGTTGGGCATCTTGCTGAGGTAATCCGTCTGACATATTACGTCAAAAAATTTTGCAGGTGAACCGAATGGTATGCATATTGATCTACAAGACCAGTATTATGTGCGGCGGTAATGCGCCCTCAGGTGTCCGTCCCTTTATTCTCCGCTAATCTTCCAGACGGAGCCACATCAATGATAACAACATGGATCCTCTTGCGCAGTTCTGGATCAAGCCGCCTTTCCAGTGCATCCTTTAGTTCTATTGCTTCTTCGGGAATCCCTCCATCTGGGGCCCCAACCTTCATGGAGTCTGCCCCAAACCAGAACACCAGATAAATTCCATAGCCATGAGACTTTGGATCTCGTGTGTATTTTGGTACAAGTTGCTCAGAGATGCCGCGCCACAAATCTATGCTTAAATTTCTCTTGATTTCAATCGGGATCGCTAGATCGGAGCCGTACGATATTCGGATATCCGCCCTTCGTTCATCTGCGTAGCGACCCTCCGGCTGTGCATCAACCTGATACCCTTCAAGTATCGTTGCTAAGCCGGAAAGTAATACATCTCTGCAATCGTTTTCGGGTTTTGGTTGTGAGGGCCTACGAGGCTTCCGCTCCCAGTCCCAGTATTGATGCCATGCACTGGCTGGACCATTACGTATATCGCCTGCTAACTTTTCAAGGACATCAAGCGTCAGACTGACAAGATCGGCAGCATTTGCCGGAAAGCCACAATTCAGGGTTTTCTGAATTTTCTCTAAGCTTAGATCCGAATGCTTTGCCGCTCGGCGATGTCTAGCTTGTTCTCCCTGAGCGAGTACAATCTCTCGCTCCCATATTGATAGATCAGAATCGGATGCCAATATATCCAGATTCTTCCTTGCCTCATCACAGATGCGCTTTTTTAGTTCTCCGAGCCAGTGTGAGAGGAGAAACTGAAATTCCATTCTGATTCTCTGCTCGCCCCTAACAATACCTGCACGTTCTTGAGAAATAAATGGGTACATTCGTCTCCCGAATGTTTGGATAAGCTGGCGAATCTCGTCAGAAGTCCATTCATTGATGTTTTGTGGAGTCAGCAGTTTATAGTTCGTAGGAACGAGAAAATGAATAACATGATGCATGCGAATTTCGTCTCCGGCAGAGAGAAAGTCGATCAGCATTGGAATATAGATGTCTCTGTCGACGAACAACCCTGCACCTAGCCATTGGGCTTGTTGGCCTATATCCATCCGCTTACGATTGAGTCGTTTTGAAATAATACTCCGCAATTCTTTTTTAGACATTCCGTTGTTCCGAATCGCACTCCAGATGACCAAACTTAGAGATTCCAGTTTACGGGCACTGCATCGGGAGGGAAATACCGTAAACATTCGGGATACAGCAAGTTTTGCCACATCAGCATAGGCTGAATCATCGACCATCTTGTACATTTCGGAATTCGGCGGATTTTTGGAGCGTACCGTTGCGTTGTGCACAGAAACCAACGAATCAGCCACAGCCTCTGGATAGCGCTCTAATGCCTGCTCATACCATGCGGGAGATGTGCTGTCACCGCCCATATAATTGATTAAATGATAGTAGTGCTGACGAGGAGAGTCTGTAGTCAGATAAAATCCCAATGCACGCCGAATCCCCGTTTCGGAGAGATGGCTCAGATCCTCATTAACCTTGTATGCCTCTTCCATTCCTGCAAGAAAAGGGAGTGCAAAATAGGATCGATGACCATCTTCATAGAACTGGGCAATTTGACCAAGATCCGGGAGATCATCCCGGTCCAGCAGGCTGCGAAACCCATCCAGCGTTGCCTCAACGAGTCCCTCATCATCTTCAAAATATGACCGCAGGCAAGTCTCTGGATTATTTTCATTTGTGCCAGAGTTGTCAAAGTAAACATGGGCAAGTTCATCAAGAATTACAGGCATGCATTGCCCCTTTTCCAACTCAGTTTGTTGTTGACGAAGAATTTCAAGTTTTTCCTGCTTTTGTCTTTGGTGGACACTTCGGATTTCCGCCTGTTTCTTCCTGATTTCACTGAACTCAAGTTCATCTTGGGCCCTAATCTTTAGGCGTTGATCATTCCACTTGACCAATCCAGGCGTACCAGACACTACGGAACTGACCTCCTTATCCGAGAGGGGCGGCTCCCCGCCCACTTGCATCAGATTAGAGACGGACCATGATGCGAGTTCTCCTGCCACATTTTGATTTGAGTCCCAGAGCTGTACCGCACGCTCAAGACACCACAATCGAAATCCTTCTGGCGCATTCCTGCCCACGAATTTGCATCCTATAGTTTCAATAAGAACTTTGCTCCCAATGCTCGCTTCTTCAATGGATAGACCATGTTCAATAAGACTGTACTGGATACGCTTATGCTGATTCAGCCAATTACGGATTGCACTGTCCGCTTCATCGTGCTGGCTAAAACTTGAGTTTGAAGTGTGAACTGGGGAAAGTTGTAACGAATTATGGTAGAATTCAACCAGTGTAAACCATCGGTACAACTCCGGGATACTCAATTCACCTCCAAACAATTCCAACCCCCTTGCAAGAAGCCGGAGCACAACATCTGCAAGTTTTTGATCCTCTAATTTTGGAATGGCTTCGGAGGCACGGTCGCAAAGAGAGTTGAGTAATTCTTTGACATCGCTCTCATTTGACCTATCAACGAGTCTTGCAAAGAAGTTTCGATAACCACCCAAATAAGCAGTAACCGGCCCCGCCACGAGATAATCCCATATCTCCTCAGGGCGTAGTCTGTCAGGGTACATAAGATGAAGTAATGTGCCCCGCAGATCGTGCTCTTCGTCCGATATACGTTTTTCCTGCACATCCTCAAGGAGGTCTCGCAATAGAGCACTACACTGCGGAATCTGATGAGATATCCGGCTCAAAGCACCGAGTGCCTCGCAACGAACACTTGATTGCCAACTATGATCACGAACAATATTCAGCAGGCTTTCGTGATCGGTCTCCCAGTCTGACATGCTCGTATCAAGATACATTTGTGAGCATCCCCGAAGGAGCAAATAAACCAGCGTTTGCCTGTTTTTTGAACGTTCATGTGAATTCGTTAAATGCTGGATAATTGGTACGCCCTCATTGCCGGTCAAGGCACGAAGGGCTACAGCAGAAGGCCATTCGGAATTTAAATGGATTTGTTGTTCCAGTTTCGCGAGTAATTTACTTCGCTCAATAGGACTGAAACCGCTGGCATCTCCATTGAAAGCCACCGTTATTGGAGCGATCTGTATCAGAATTGCTCTTGCCTGCTCGTTGAACGCAGCGAGCCAGGCAGCCAGTCCCCTTAGATCGGGTAAAAAAATTCCATTGTGCTCCATGAGAAGGGCGAGAGCACGCCGGACGCTTAGGCCTCTCTGGATTTTTTTGTGCAGATAGCGGGCTCCAAGGAATTCGGCGATAAGGCGATGGATCGGAACTTTGGAACTGGGCGAACCTTCAAAGATCCTTGAGTCAAATGCTGCCTGGATGGGGAAACCTTGGTCGCTTTCCAAATCACGGACAGATAGAATCTCGGAGTCATCCGTATCATTGCTCGCCCAACCAGTCCTGTTTGCGATCAGCATGCATGCACAGAGCTTTCCAGCTGCGGTTAAGATTGCTTCCTGGGATTGCAGTGAATCGGATGAACGGGCATCACGATGTTCGTCATTTCGTTCTCGGACGAGTTCCCGGCAGGCGTTTTCATGCATTTTCGACTGGCTGTCAGGCCAGCCCTTTTCCTTGACGGATGTGATCAGGAAGTCAAGAAGTTGCGGATTCCCGAGTAAGGCATCCATGCCGCGCTCATGGGCTTGCTGAATGAACGAATTTGCATCCTGCCGCCGTAGAGAAACAATCTCCCGAATGCCCTCATAATTCAGCGGATCTAATTGAAGTACAGGAATTTCGTTTAGGCCTAAAAGCGAACCGAGCTCATTCCGGTCACCAGCCTCCAACCAGTTGGCAGCGCGGCAGGACAGCCGGAATTTGGGTCTCCCCAAGGTTTCCAGACCATAAATGATTTTGTCCAATACTGCTCTTGGGTCTCCCCCACCAACACGCATTTCATCAAGCCCGTCAATGAAAATTGTTTGGGTTCGCCATTCTGGGTGACGGTCAAAATTGGCCCGGATAAATCTTCGGGCCAAAATACAATGTCTACCATCAAATCCATCAATTGCAGATTCAAACTCTGTGCTCTTGCCCATTCCCGGCTCCCCCAGAAGAACATACCCATGATCACAATCAAAGTCCTGCAATGACAGTCCAGCTTTCCCAAAACGCAGATCATTCTGGGGTTCAATGAGTGTGACCGTACGAGAGATACGCTGCATGGTTGGATTCACAGATATTCAATCCACTCGTCGGTATTCAACGACAAAAACTCACGGAACGGAAAGCCACCTGGACCCACGATCATTGTTTTGGCATGTGGAAAACGATCCTTAAATGCCTCTAATCCGCGATGTGTCTGCTGCTTGCCGCTCTTAACCTCCACGCCGACAAGATGGGGGCCGCGTGAGATAACAAAATCAACCTCATAATCGCCATTCTTGTCACGCCAATAATGAATATGGGTAGCCGTATTCCGCGTGTTACATAGATGGGCCCCCACTGCACTCTCTACAACACGGCCCCAAAAGGATCGATCAATCTGGACCTCCTCGAACGAATAACCTGATAATGCCGTCATCAATGCCGTGTTTAGAACATTAAACTTGGGACGAGATGCGATGCCCAAGTGTGGTTTTGGAGTATATCGAGATAGCGTGGTCGTCAGACCTGCATCGGAAAGTAAGTCTAAGTAATGCCTAACCGTAGTTGCATTGCCCTTATCTTGAAGTAACCCCAAAAGTTTATTGTATGCCATGATCTGACCAGAGTAGTTGGGGGCGATGTCTATTAATTGGCGCATCAGGGCAGGTTTCTTGATCTGTTTCAGCAACAAGATGTCCCGACCAATTACTGATTCCACAATTGTCTTTCCAATATAGTCGCGCCAATAGTCAAACGGCGATTTTTCCGATTCGTCGGGCAGGGAGGCAGGATAGCCGCCATAAAACATAAATTCCTCAACCGTCAGGCCGAACACCTTGGTCATTTCTCTAAATGACCAGTGACTGACGGGTAACTCACGGAAACGACCTGTGAGACTCTCGTTACGGCCAACAAGCATCTGCCAGACTGCTGATCCCAGGATTACCACACGGAGGGGATAGCCGTCCCTACGATCTCTGTCCCACAGCCCCTTCACATAATTTGACCACTGTGGAATGAGTTGAACTTCATCCAGAAACAAAACATGCCCCCGGGGAGAGTTTAGCGAAGCCTCACGGGCACTCTCCCATATGTTCACAAGAGTCTTTGGATTCGCAAATTTCTTGATCAGCGTGGTATCAGAGATGCCTGCATCTCCAGGCCAGCCCGGCTGATTTAGATGTGGATTGTCGATGGCAATGTACTGACATGTAAACCCTGCTTCAACCAACTTCTGGCGGGCCTGAAGCGCAATGGTCGTTTTGCCAACCTGACGAGGACCAATAATGGCGATAAGCCGCATGTCGGAAGTACCTGATATAAATTCTATCAAGCGTTTGACATGTGTACGATGGAAGTTTTGCATAAAAGATACCTAACTTTATAAATTTGTATACCATAGTACCTTTTCGAAGGTTCCACTCCCGATAGACCCATGATCAGGCAGATTTTCAACATGGCAACGTTGACGGCTTAGATTAAGCAATGAACTTCAAAACCCCCTCCGAGGCTATGTGGTCACTGAATTAGTGGCTCTATAAATTGTGTGTTGACACTATGGTTGTACAGTTTGATGGAGGTGCAACTGATCTTTTCAGACGAGTGAAGTATATTGTGACACTTGATCCTTAAACCGATGGAAAAGAGAGTCAGTACGGGCATGAGTGATATTATTGGAGACACGACACCGAAACAAGTACTTTATCAGCGGGTTACCAAGCGATGATTCAGGAACTCAAGTTGTGGGCTGTAGACGGATCAAACAGAATCGAACCCGTCCCAAAGCTCTCACAGATGCCTACCGAATGGGAGTTTGAGAACGTTCTGGTTTCCAACCCGGAAATGATTGAGACTGGGCTACAGTTGGTTGGGCGACAGACACCAACCGCTGGAGGATGGTTGGACCTACTTGCGGTTGACGGCGACGGACGCCTGGTAGTCTACGAATTGAAGCGTGGCAACCTCGCACGGGATGCCGTGACGCAGATTCTGGACTATGCTTCGGCACTGAATTCCATGACCCCGGCAGAAGTTGCCAAACACATTTCGGATCGCTCGGGGGAAGCTGGTATTCCGCGAATTGAGAACTTCGAACAGTGGTACTCCGACACGTTCGGAGATGATGATCTGTCCCGCTTGTTACCGCCGCGGATGGCCTTGGTCGGTTTTGGCATTGATGAAGCCACCGAACGAATGGCGCAATTCGTATCAGCAGGGGCAATTGAACTCTCGGTCATCACCTTCCATGGGTACCGTCGGGATGGCGAGACCTTGTTGGCTCGACAAATAAAGGTAAGTCCAGATGGCGGAAACCAGATGCGCCCTCGTGCCGTCACTGCGGCTGAGCAACGCCAAGCCTTGCGACACTATTTGAAAGAGCACAGCTACGAACAGTACTTTGATCGTGTGTGCAACGACATTCGAGAGCGTCTACCACAGCAGGGCCCATGGGAGCAGATAGGCAAAACAGGGATCAGTTTCCGGTTTATGGATCCGAGGCCCAATGGTTCAAAGAGTTGGAAAGGCTATTTCGGCGTACAGGCCGGTTACCTCGGGGAAGGCATCTATAGCGTGAGCATACTGCCGCAAGCCGAGCAGTTGGGCGGAGACGATGCGCTTGGCCGACTTGGTGAGTCAGTCGATCTCAGGGAATGGCCGCACGGCGGCCACTCGCTGTCCTTCAAGAATAGTAAAGAATGGGAAAAAGCATGCTCAGCGGTATTGGAGTTCGTGGACACTGTCATACAGAATCGTAACGAGCGGTGAGACGGATCGGTTACAAAGATACGTTTCCGGGACTGTGGGGGGAACAAGACAACCCAATGCTCGCTCCCTTACATGTCTTTTGTGTCACCGGGGGTTATGCCACAGCCTTTGTTGAGTGAGCCAGAGAAAAAATATTCTGTTCTAATCGAACCTACTCGTCTTCTCGCCAGACGAAAATACCGGTCGTATCAATGTATCCTGACTTCCCGTCCAGAGTAACCCAGGCAAGCCCCCGGTCAAAGGAGGAGGCCTTCTCGTATTGAGGGGGAATCACCATGGTTCCCGTTGAATCCAGAAATCCATATCCGTCCCCCGTTAACACCAGCGCACGGCCATTTGAAAAATCATCCGCCCTCTGGTAACCGGGCGCAACCACAACCTCGCCCTCCCGGTTAATAAATCCCCATAAACCCCCTTCATTCACCCGCGCCCGGTTTTCTTTGAACGAAAAAACCTGTTCATAGTCCAGTTCCAGCACAAAGGCCCCGGTGGCATCAATGAACCCGCGCTGCCGGCCCTTGCGGACAAGGGCAAGACCTTCCGAGGGATTCCGCATGGAGTGAAATTCCGGCTCAACAATCCATGAACCGTCTGGAGCAAGTAAGCCCCAACGCGTGTTAATGCTGACCACAATCACCTTTCGGGTGACCTCAGCGGCGGCCATTCCATCCGAGAACGGGAGCGCACGAACAAATCGGTCCGGTACAACCATCTCGCCCTCCCGGTCAATGAACCCCCACTTGGGTTCAAGTCCGGCAACCGTGCCCGGTCGCACACGTACCGGCGCTAAACCGCTGCTGAAATCCAACGCAGACATGAAATACTCATCGGTAATCCGCTCTCCGTTCCTGTCAATAAAAGTCCAGTACTGCCCAGACTGTACACGGGCAATACCGTCCGAAAACGGGAAAACAGACGAGAATTGCGGCGCAATACGTACGGAATCCTGTAGATCAACGAATCCCCACGAGTAGCCAAGTCGCACCGCAGCAAGCCCTTCGGAAGATGTTTTCGCTCCGTCATATTTCGGTTCAATAATGACCTCACCGCTGCTGTTGATAAATCCAAACAGACCATCCTCCAGAATTGGATACATGGTATCTTTCTGGCCATAGGCCGGATGATGGGCTGCAATCAGACAGCCAAGGCATGCATAGATCGCAAACCTACTGCGCTGGAACAAGAGCAAAAGCATTATCAATGAGACGAATCTGCCGGAAATATACCGCAAGCGCAATAATCACCTGCATGCCCGGCATAAATTGTTCAACCGGCTGGAGTGTACCGGCAGTGACAATCTCTGCATACTGTAATTTTGCCTGCGGCACGCTGCCAATCGTCTCATGTATTTTGCCGGTTACCGTTTCAAGACTTTTCTCCCCTGCTTCAATCATCTGGACTGCCGAGTAGATCGCCTCCGAAATTATCCCTGCCTGATGACGCTCCTCCGCCGTGAGGTACTCATTACGGGAAGAATACGCCAGACCATTCGCTTCACGAACTGTCTCGCCTCCAATAATTTTTATGTTAAGCGACAAATCCTCAATCATCTTCTTCAACAGAACAAACTGCTGAATATCCTTAAGACCGAATACCCCGATGTGGGGATTGCACGCCGCGAACAGTTTCATGACCACCGTCAGGACTCCCCTGAAATGCCCCGATCTATATTTGCCGCACAGTTGGCTGGACATTTCCGGACAAGTGATCCATACACGCTGCTGGTCGGATCCCGCAGGATAGAGTGTTGTTTCACTCGGAGCGAAGACCGCACTGACCCCGCCTAACTCCTCCAGTAACGCACAATCTCTCTGAAAATCACGCGGATAGGCTTCAAAGTCTTCACTAGGCCCAAACTGGGTCGGATTGACAAAGATAGACACCGTAACATGATCTGCTTCCGCCTGCGCACGTTTTACAAGAGACAGGTGCCCCTTATGCAGGCTGCCCATGGTTGGGACCAATGCTAATTTGCGGCCATGCATACGCTGCATATCCGCGTATACCTGCATTTCTTGAACTGTCCGAATGATCTTCACGGGAACCCCTTCGATTTGTTTTGAATCTATATATTACAACAAGGTATAGGATTCGTTTATAGCCTTGGGAATTATGTCCATGAGCAACAACTCTCATGGTCTTTTTAGTGTTTCATCGCCCGTTGCCTGTCATTGCAGGCTTGCGCTCCGCAAGGACAGGTCAACCATAGGCTCCACAATCCGTTCGGCACAATTCGTGCCAGCATGCCATCCCCCGATGCCTGGATATTTACGGACGCATTCGTGTCCGCATTCGCTTGATACCCGCACGCCAGTTATAGAAACTCGGACTGCCTTTGCCGGTTCTTTGCGTTCACACAGGAACACTTGCTACATGTCTGTGATGTAGAATGCGGGGGCACCTTGATCACCACATCTCGCTCTCGCAGGAACTGCTCCAGTATCGCCCATCCTGTTCCCAGTATCGAGCGGTTCAGTCCCCTTTTCTGCTTCACCTTCCTGCCCGGATTCTCGACCGTTCCTTTCGCGCTTGCGGTCATACCATTGGTTTTCAGGTCTTCCAGGATTACAAGCGCAGAGATTTCGGTGAGCGATAAGGCAATATGACGCAAGTCATTCCTTCGGATGTTCTTGATCTTGCGTTCATGGCGTGCGATGGTTTTCTTTCGTCTCCTCCAGAAATGACTTCCTTTCTGTTTTTTCGATAGTCGGCGTTGAAGCTTCTGAATGCGCTTTTCAATACCGGAGGTGTCGGTCAGATAGAAGATCCTTCCCGCACTGTCCGCAACCTGCCCGCAATTACGGTCGACCCCAATGCCGTCCGCGTCTTGCAGGGTCGCGTCCACTTCGTAGACGACCGTCATGTACCAGTTTCCTTTCTCTTCAAAGATGCGGGCCGTCTTGGGCACGGGGTTTGTGTAACGGTTCACTCAATAAAATCGCAGCATCTTCACATACATGCCCGGCTTTAACCGAAAATACCCGTTCTTTGAAAATCTGCGTCCTCCAGATAAGTCTACGGCGAAGCTTTTGCCTGCCTTACCTTTTTTCTTGAAGAGCTGCTTGTAGGCATCCGCCAGATCCTTTCTGGAATTTAGACCTGCCCCTGCCTCTTTCCAGATCACAGGACGACCAATGCAGATCATCCCCTATTGTTTTGGATCCAACTCCATACTGGTACTGTCTAGCGACAGGTACAGATCACATCTTCAGTATCCATATATGAACATCCTTGGTATAGATAGATTTTCGGACGGATACTTTGCCAGCGCCGCATTCCAGAGATACCGGTTAAGACCCGCCGGTTCACTCAGGAACCGGCAGGTCTTCCTGTCGCCTCGCAGACGAAAGCAGATATCCGCATACTGCCGTTTCCTTGAACAAACCAGCAACTTTGTCTTATAATCCTTAAACGGGCACAGCATCAAGCGGATGGTGCTGTGTAGGCAATCGGGGAGGCACTATCCTTCCCGGTTGTCCCCGTTTTGTCCACCTGAATGGGAAAGGTTCCCCTCATTGCTGCTTTTGGATAGTATTCCCATAGCCTTCGTTGTATATTAGTTGTTCCTATACCTTCATTTATACACCATGAGTGACTTTCGAATTGAAACAGATTCGCTTGGGGAGGTGCGCGTCCCTTCCAATGCAATCTATGGCGCACAAACGCAGCGGGCAGTAGACAACTTCCCGATCAGCGGACAACGCATGCCTCGTGCATTCATCCGGGCACTGGGGCAAATCAAACATGCGGCCGCAAAGGCGAATGCAGATACGGGAATGCTGGATCACTCTATTGCAGATGCCATCTGTAAATCGGCAGAACCTGTGATTGCCGGTGACCTTGACGATCAGTTCCCGATTGATGTCTACCAGACAGGAAGCGGCACATCCAGCAATATGAACGCCAACGAAGTCATTGCCCGGCTGGCCACCAAAATGCTCACAGATCAGGAGGTTCATCCGAATGATCAGGTGAACATGTGCCAATCCTCGAATGATGTGGTGCCCACATCCATACAGGTCGCTGCTGCGTGTGAGATTGAAGATCATCTCATCCCCGCTCTCACCCGACTTGAGCGTGCATTACAGGAAAAAAGTCAAAATTTTGATGATGTAGTCAAGAGTGCACGCACCCATCTCATGGATGCAACCCCCATCACGATGGGGCAGGAGTTCGGCGGTTATGCCATGCAGGTGACACGGGGAATCAGTCGTGTACGGACCGGACAGGCGGAACTGTGTGAGGTGCCTCTGGGGGGGACAGCAACCGGCTCCGGTATTAATCGTCATCTGGAATTCCCCGAACGGACCCTCGCCTATGTCAGTGAGTCAACCGGGGTACCCTTTCGAGAAGCAGAAAACCATTTTGAGGCGCAATCTGCACGGGATGCAATTGTGTCGACATCCGGTGCACTCAATACCGTTGCGGTTTCGCTCATGAAAATTGCGAACGACATCCGAATCCTCTCCAGTGGTCCTACCAGTGGTATTGCCGAACTCTCCCTCAAATCCCTCCAACCCGGTTCCTCCATCATGCCCGGGAAAGTAAATCCAGTACTCTGTGAGGCAATGATGATGGCCTGTGCACGGGTCATGGGCAATCATACAACCCTGACCGTTTGTGGACAGCATGGAAATCTGGAATTGAACGTAATGATGCCGGTCATGGCGGTTACGCTTCTGGAAAGTATTGCATTGCTCGCCGGTGCAAGCAATGCATTCGTTGATAAATGCCTCTCTGATCTGGAAGCCAACCGTGCCCGCTGTCAGGAACTTCTGGAATTGAATCCATCTCTTGCAACTGCGCTCAACAGTGCAATTGGATATGATATGGCCGCCAAAATTGCCAAAGAAGCGGTCGCCTCTGGGCGTACGGTACGAGATGTCGTTCGGGATATGGATATTCTGGACGAAACGACACTTGATGCACTACTTGATGTGCGAAATATGACACAACCCGGCATTCCCGGCGGCCAATAATACTACGAAAAGGCTTTGGCCCGTTGTTTGCATTTCGTATCTACTCACAAACAAAATCCTAACATCTTAATCCAGTCCAATGAACAAAATCCGTGTTGTTCCAACCATCATTCTGACCGTCAGCGTATTTGTTGCCGGTGTCCTTGCGGCAACCCTGGGGGTTAACTTATTTGATCAGGGGCACAAGGTCGGCACAGATCTGCGGGCCGGCAGCTCCACCATCCTGCAGGCTCCATCTGAAAGTGCACGCCTGGAATGGGAGGAGGCCTTTGTGGATGTTGCGGAGGCGGTGAACCCCTCTGTCGTACAGATTCGATCCACAGAGAAGCTTGAACTCCAGAGCAATAGTAATCCGTGGGAGGGCACTCCATTTGAGCAGTTCATGCCGAATAATGGTATTCCAGGCCTTCCACAGGTCCGTCAAGGGCTGGGTTCAGGTGTCCTGATCCGCTCTGACGGGTACATTGTGACCAATGACCATGTAGTCGGGAGTGCAGACAAGTTACAGGTCCTGCTCTATGACGGCCGCACCCTCACCGCAGAAGTGATCGGCCGTGACCAGGATTCGGATCTGGCAGTGATCCGGATTAATGAAACCGACCTGCCAACCGTGACCCTTGCTCCATCAGGCAATGTGCGTGTCGGGCAGTGGGTGATGGCATTCGGGTCCCCACTGGACGAAGCCCTGGATAATACCGTCACCGCGGGCATCGTGAGCGCTGTCGGGCGCACCAGTAACCGGCTCGCCCGGATCAACCTTTATTCAGACTTTATTCAAACCGATGCCGCAATCAATCGGGGCAATTCAGGAGGGCCTCTGGTCAACATGAGTGGGCAGTTGGTCGGCATCAATTCCGCGATCCTCTCCCCCACAGGCAATAATGCCGGGATTGGGTTCGCGATTCCCGTCTCCATTGTGAGCAATGTAGCAACTCAGCTCATTGATAAGGGGCGCGTAGAGCGCGGATTCCTCGGCATACAATTTGACCGTGTATCCCAATCCCTCGCCACCGCAATGGATGCACCTCCAGGCTCTGCACAGGTCAGACGGGTAGAGAAAGATACCGCCGCCGATAAGGCCGGCGTGAAAGCCGGTGACATCATTGCAGGCATTGACGGGGTAGAACTCGCTGACTACCTGCTTTTGAGAGCGACCATCGGAAATAAAGCCCCTGGAGATCAGGTCCTGCTTGATATTATCCGCGGAGAGGAACGAATTCAAATTGAAGTCACGCTGGGATCACTCCCTGAAAATCTTTCGCGCAATGACGAACCGGATGAGACGGAGCGTGACGATCAGGGGAATCTGGACGAACTTGGACTTAAGCTTCAGAATCTGAATCAGGAAACACTGGAAGAGCGCTTTTATGTCTCTGAAGAGATTGAAGGGGTTTGGATTCAATCCATTGATGAAAGCAGTAGAGCGTTTGATGAGTCAGATCTGCGCCCGAACGATGTCATTGTGGAAATCAATCGGGAGCCCGTGAAAAATATTCGAGACTTCCGGCGTGCATACAAAGACATTAAACCGGGTGCAACCTTTTTAGTCAAGGTGCTGCGGATTCAGCCGGTCACCGAAGATACGAATGAGTTCCTGCCTCTAATGACTGCACTCACGAAGCCTGAATAGTCAGCCTGCTCACGAAACAGAGCAAACTCAAATGAACCGAATTCCGGGGCCGCAGCCGGCCCCGGAATTTGGACCCGGATCCTATGAGCGAAGCTATTGTGCAGGTACAGCTGGATCATGGGCGTGCGTACCCGATTCAGTTTTCCGGTCTGCAGGCACTGCCGTCCTCGTTAGATGCAAATGGACTTCGAAAGGGACCTTGCATCATTGTGACCGACACCAATGTGGCTGCCCTTTATCTGGAAACACTTCAGGATATCCTCCACGAATCTGGCTGGAAAAATCTTACGACAATCCTCCTTCCGCCAGGGGAGTCGTCTAAACAGCCCAACCTGCTGCAGCGTATCTATGATCAAGCTTTAGGAGCAGGTATTGATCGCCAAACTCCGGTTCTTGCACTTGGCGGAGGCGTGATTGGAGATCTGGCGGGCTTTGCTGCGGCTACCCTGCTTCGCGGCCTGCCACTGGTGCACCTGCCGACATCTCTGATTGCACAAGTGGATAGTTCTATCGGAGGGAAGACCGGAATTAATCATGCTCTGGGCAAGAACCTGATCGGAGCATTTTATCAGCCAAAACTGGTACTCACCGATCTGGATCTGCTCCAGAGTCTTCCAGAACTGGAATGGCGAAGCGGGCTTGCGGAGGTGGTCAAACATGGATTGATTGCGGATGCAGATTTTGCAGAGGAATTGTCTGTGAACTGGGACAGCATTCTTCGTCGGAACCCAGCCATCATCCGGCGCATGGTCCTACGGGCAGCCAAGATCAAAGCAGAGGTGGTCAGTGAAGATGAACGGGAAGCCTCCAGACGGGCAATTCTGAACTTTGGACACACCTTTGCGCATGCAATTGAGCGAATTGCAGGATACGGAGAGTTCACACACGGAGAGGCCGTTGCCCTTGGCATGCGTGCCGCCGCCAGAGTGTCTGCAATGCTCAACCCTGATCTACCGCACGAAATCATCCATTCTCTCCTGCAGCGACTGCCCGTGCGGAACTCAATCCGTCACCTTGATCCCAAAGAACTGCTCCGAGCGATGTACTATGATAAGAAAGTTCAATCTGGCAGCCTTCGCCTCATCCTCCTCCAGGAGATTGGAAGCGCGTATATCACCAACAAAATCACCGAAAAACAAATACTATCAGGCTGGAACTGCCTGATAGAACCGTAGAACTTATTCCCTGCATCTATCTACCGATTACCGATGCGATCTCCGGGCAGATACAAGACTTCGGTAATATAGTTTGATTAAATCGTTGGAGATTATTGCCTTCGGGCCCAACATAGTCATCGTCGTGTCCCAGGGACTTCCATGCTTATGCATGAGACTGGACAGTTGAATGCCCGTATAGTCACCATAGGCATTGACAACTTGCTCCATAATGTCTAACTCACACCCGTCAAAATGATCCCTGTAATCCTTCCGGGAAGCCGTGATCTGATTCCCGCCAAACTTTCTGAATTTATGATATATCTTGGGCACAATGGGGCCGTAAGGCCATGCTTCCACCGGTTCACGGAACAGTGAGCGATCATGCAAGGCCAACATCCACCCATGACTGATATAGGCCAGTTTAATTAATTGAAACGGTGTCACGACTTTGCCATGTCTGTATACCAGCCACAATATCTGGCGAGCCACCAAAACGGATTTTTGGGGATCCCGTATGCGAGGTGAGTGTGTGAAGTAATTCAACCGAATCAGAGTCTAGTACGACACCATACTACGAACAAAACCCGAACTTTGCAACTCATTGCCGTGCGGGGACCTGTGACTCAAAATCCACCCGACTGAATCCCGAATGAAGATCATAGACACTGCCTACAGTGAAAAGGAACTAAAATTGCTATCTTCACGAAGAATCACCCAAAATCGGACGTTTGCTCAAAATATCTGCTGCGACATTTTAGCCGGATATCTTGATTTGGGCACATAACTTGAGATTTAACCTACACCATATACCGACTGGGATATGCCAAGGCTGTTGTTACTCCTCCTGCCAGTCTTCTGGACCGCTGCTGCTGTCGCCCAAAAACCGAATATTGTCCTCATTGTAGCGGACGATCTTGGATACGGCGATCTGTCGGCATACGGGGCCGACGATCTGCACTCACCGGCTCTGGACAGCCTGGCGGCCAATGGCGTTCGCTTCACACAGTTCTATGCGAACTCCCCCGTCTGCTCCCCCACCAGAGCCTCCCTGCTCTCCGGCCGATATCCCCCGCTGGTCGGTGTCCCTGGAGTCATTCGTACACATGCCGCAAATAATTGGGGGAACCTCGCAGAGGGTGTAAACCTGCTGCCGGAAATGCTTCGCAGCCACGGATATCACACTGCAATGGTCGGCAAATGGCATCTCGGGCTGGAGGCCCCCGACCGTCCGATAGATCGGGGGTTTGAGCATTTTGAGGGATTTCTGGGAGACATGATGGATGATTACTACCATCACCGGCGGCATGGTCTCAATTACATGCGCCGCGGCGAGGAAACGATTCGCCCGGAAGGACACGCAACCGACCTGTTCTCCAACTGGGCCGTGCGTTACATTGAAAGCCGTACCAGTTCCTCCGCACCGTTCTTCCTGTACCTCTCCTATAATGCTCCGCATACCCCCATTCAGCCGCCAGATGAATGGGTTGATCACATTCTCCGCCGAGAGACAGGCATCGATACCACAAGAGCCAGACTTGTCGCCCTGATTGAGCACATGGACGAAGGCATTGGGCAGGTTCTCCAATCCTTACATGAAAACGGATTTGATGAAAATACGCTCGTGATGTTTGTCAGTGATAATGGTGGGCAGCTGAATGTAGGGGCGAATAACGGGCCCCTGCGAGAGGGAAAGGGCACAGTGTATGAAGGGGGGATTCGGGTTCCGGCAATTGCCTCCTTCCCAGAACATACCTCTGCAGGCAGCGAGAACAATACTGTGCTAACGACAATGGATATTTATCCGACGATCCTTGAAGCAGCTGGAATTCGGATTCCACACAGGATCGACGGACTCAGCTTTTTTGATTCATTTCGTGGCGGTTCCCCGCCAGACAGGGATCGGATCATCTTTTTCTCCAGACGTGAAGGAGGAGTTCGCTTTAGCGGCAAAACCATTGAAGCCGTTCGCAGAGGCCCCTGGAAACTGCTGCATAACAGCCCCTATGCTCCACTGGAACTGTATAACCTGGAGCGGGACCCGCTTGAAACCACAGACCTGTCCGCAACCGAACCGGAGATCTTCCGTCAACTCGCCGCCGCATTGCGACAGTATATACGAGACAGCGGCCGAATACCCTGGCAGTAACCCGAGCCTCTCCCCTGAGAGAAGTCAAAGAAGTTGATCACGCTCCGAGCGCCGTTCTGCAAACAGGAGAGACAAGAATTACTGCCGTGAAACAGATCGGTAAATCTGTAAATGCATTGGTAGCAGTTCCATCCTATTACGGCGGCTTACATCAAAGTGACCTCCATGCAAAAATTTCGTCTGACCCCAAGCTTGGAACATGATTGCATTTTTGACATACAATACTATATCAATAACTGAATTGATGTCTGATCAACTATTGATATGAGTTACGAATCCGATCATCTCCGTACTGCTCTCCGAAAAGCGAGAGTGAGGTTGGGACTGAGTCAACGGGAATTGAGTGAAATCTCTGGTGTACAGCAGGCGCAAATTTCAAAATTTGAAAACGGTGCCGTTGATCTGCGGCTTTCGAGTTTGGTGGCACTGTTTCGAGCACTGGAACTGGAACTGGAACTTGTGCCCCGAACATGCCTCCCCGCCGTTCAGTCAATTATTCGGACCACATCGCCAAAGAGTACGATCAGCCGTAAACTCTCTGCCCGGGGCAAAATTGCCGTTGATCATGTAACGCAGAGACTTACTCAATTAGATCAAACCGCAAAGCAGGTTCAATACCTGCAGGAACTGATCCGTTTTCTTGAGCGGATTCGTATTCCGGCGGATCAGACGAAAAACTATACCAGATGGGTCAAATATCTGGAACGGCTTCATGCTATGCCAATTGATGCTGAAAAATTTGAAGCCCTTTTGAAGCGAACCGAAGCCCTGCGAAACCAAATTGAACGCTCACAATCACCGCGCAATCAAAGTCTATCCGAAAAACCCGCCTATTCTCTTGACGAGGAGGATGGTCATGTCTGATGTTTCCATCCTGGAAGTGCTTCTCCATGGAAAACAAATTGGAACGCTGACTCACATTGGTGCAGACCGCAGCCTCTTTGCCTTCACACAGGACTATATCAACGATCCACACCGTCCGCTTCTTGGACTGGGATTCAAGGACTCGCTTGGGCAGTTAATGACCAATTTTGGTACGATTCAGACACGGCTCATTCCCTGGTTCTCTAATCTATTACCGGAAGGGCCTTTGCGTCATTATTTGGCAGAACAGGCGCGGGTCAAGAGTGTGCGTGAGTTCTTTCTTCTTTGGATACTCGGACAGGATTTGCCGGGTGCAGTGATTGTGCAACCTGCTGACGGGCAGGAATTCCCGCCCACTGCAAAGAGTGGGGCAAAGCAAAAAAAATTTCAGGAAAAGACCTTGCGGTTTTCTCTGGCAGGCGTGCAGTTAAAACTCTCTGCAATAAAGAATACAGGCAAAGGGATCACCATTCCCGTACAGGGCATCGGTGGCGACCGGATCCTTAAGTTGCCATCTCAACAGTTCAATGCACTCCCCCAAAACGAGTATAGCATGATGGAGCTCGCACGGGCAATTGGAATCGATGTACCGCATACCGAGTTGATCAAGGTTGATCAGATCGAAAACCTGCCCTCTGGAATTGAAGCCTTCGGTATCCATGCGTTTGTGATTGACCGGTTTGACCGGATGATCGATAGAACCCCTGTTCATGTTGAGGACTTCGCACAGATTTTCCGAATCTATCCAGAGTACAAATACGACAAAGCCTCCATGCGGACTATCGGAGGCATTGTGGGCGTGGAGGGCCAACAGGCGGACATTGAAGAATTGATCCGGCGACTGGTTTTTAATGTACTCATCGGTAATGCAGATGCGCATCTGAAGAATTGGTCACTCATCTATCGGGATCAACATACTGCATCTCTGGCTCCCGCCTATGATTTTATCTCAACCATCTGTTATATCCCTGATGAATTTTTTGCACTAAAATTCAGCCGTACAAAACGTTTTGCAGAATTTTCGCGGGATGAACTTTCCCATCTGGCAGCAAAAGCACGCCTGCCGCAAAAACTTGTACTGGATGTAGCTGCCGAGACAGTCGCAAGATTCCACGAAGTATGGACGGCAGAGAAAAACAATCTTGCGCTTACACAAAGCATGATTGGTGCGATTCAGCAGCATTTAACCCAGATTCCCATCGCAAGGGAATAGGATCTACGGAACTTCAGACGGAGGTCATAGACTTCTCGCTGATCAAGAGAGCATAAAAACACAAGACAGAGACTCTGTCACTACGCCAGATAAAGATGCAGCATGGAAGTTCCTTTTCGCAAGTTCGACATTCCCAATTTAACGGTGTCCGCAAAATTCATCACCCATGGTGCAAATATTAACGGAGGCATAAGTGTCATCAAGAAAAAAAGTTGCTGACGCTAGACAGCCAAGCGCCGTCAGGCCTGACTCGGCGTATTCGCCCAGTACATCCTCACCGAGGATAGCGACGATGAGTACGGTAAGGCCCACCCCCAACAGGGCAGGCACCACCGCATGGCGGTGCCGCTGATAACTGGGCCGCGCCACAAACACAATGACCCCGGCAAGGGCGATGGTTAAGCCGATATGAATGACTTCAGATGCCATCCATGCCAACATTCCTGTAGCAACGAGCGGCACTGCAAGGAAGTGCCGAAAACAGAGGGCTGAAAGAGTAATGCCCGTCGCATCAAGTGGAGGACGAGTGGCCCTGACCGTCATGAAGTTTTTCCTGTTGAGATCAAGAAACAATTAATGTCGGCACGCCTGTACGAAACCGCAATACAATCTTTTTGGGGCTGCCTGTGTAATCATCAAAATGATGGGAATTTAGGTGACGAACATAACCACGCACCAACTGCAACCCTCAGCATATCCGGCATCCCTGATTACAATGACCATGGCCCCCGCATCTTCCTGCCCACTAGGCGATTGGCCTCTTCATCACGAAACTTCTCTTTCACCAGATCAAACTCCAAGGTGCGTTCCAGGCGCATACAGATCTCACTGGTCAGGCAGGCAACCGATGAACTGTGACCAATTTCAACATCACATATAGGCTGGCTTCGCGTCTTGATGCAATTTAAAAAGTCTCTTCGATGATCATCACTATGATAGAGGCGCGTATCGCTGGGTTTCATTTCTAGCGTCAGCAGACGTTCATCCGAAACCCAGATATCCCCTCGGCTAACCCCAACCCATCCATCGGTACCGATGAACTGAATCATTCCATCATGCGGCCCCTTTTTCTTGATGATCGGCGGGTGATCCGCATATATCAGTGTGAGTTCCTCTTCTTCGGCATCGTTCGCATGAACAATCTGCATTGGACCAGATCGGTCAAGTCCCAGCCCCCAGAGAGAAATATCAAAATTGTGTGCTCCCCAGTCTGCTATATGCCCTGCAGAATAGGGCCTCCAGGCCCGCCAAGCCCCTTCTTCTGTATTGTATCCCCCACTGACCCGCTTACTGTGGTACCGGGCGGGTGGAGCATTGCCAAGCCATAACTCATACAGAAAGCCATCCGGCACCGGTTCCTCCCCATGCGGGAAGGAACGGGATATCCCCCCCACCTGTGCATACACCTTCTGAATCTCTCCGATATATCCATTGCGGACCAACTCGCATGCATGACGAAACCGCGGATCCGAACGCTGCTGACTCCCCGTCTGAAAAACGGATCCATATTTCCTCACCGCTTCTACCATCAACCTGCCTTCACGAATTGTCCGAGCCAGTGGCTTTTCACTGTACATATCCTTCCCTGCCTTGGCAGTTGCCACGGCCATGTACGCGTGCCAGTGATCTGGAAGTGCGAGACACACGGCATCAATATCCTCCCGTTCCAGGATCTGCCAGAAAAATTTATACCCGGCACAGCCAGCATACGAGGCCATCTCACGGTTCTCGGCATAGGTTGATTCAACGAACTCCCGGGCTGGTTCACGCCCTTTCAGTCCACTTCCGGCATAGTTATCCCCGGCGGTATTCACATCACATACCGCCAAGACCTGAACATCCGGTTTTTCAATGAACCCCCGCAGGTTATTAATCCCCATACTGCCCATTCCAATAAACCCCATATTGATTCGTTCACTGGGAGCGGGGCGATGGCCCCGCCCAAGAGCGGATGCAGGTATAATGACGGGGAGCGCGGCTGCGCCTCCCATACCTTTCAAAAAACTGCGACGGGTAAACGTTCTGGATTTCATCTGTTTCGGTGTTGCACGAACCTTTAATATAAGATTTTGCGCTGATGATTACCTACTCAAAGAATGATATTCCTGCGAAATGGGCACAATGATCCTGATCTGCCCTTATCTTATAGCCACAACTGACCCATGATCCTTATGCCCAATCCCTGGACCGGAATTGGTAATCCATACACACGTACCGAAGTTCTTGAACGACTACATGCCAAACTGGATCACGGGGAACCGATTATCGCTGCCGGGGCCGGTACGGGAATCAGTGCCAAATTTATTGAGAAGGGCGGTGCGGATCTTCTGATTATCTATAACTCGGGACGTTTTCGTATGTCGGGACATGGATCAACCGCTGGACTCATGGCCTATGGGGATGCGAATGCAGTCGCCATGGAAATCGGTGAATTTGAAGTACTTCCGGTGGTAAAGGAGATCCCTGTAATCTGCGGGGTCCATGCTTCTGATCCGCGCCGGCGCATCTGGCATCATCTCCTGAAAGTGAAAGACATGGGATTTAGCGGGATCAATAATTTTCCCACTCACGCAATCGTAGATGGCCTGTTCCGACAGGTTCTTGAGGAAACCGGCATGAGTGTGCAACATGAGATAGACATGGTCGCGTTGGCACAGAAAGACGGGATTGATCTGTTCTCGATCGTCTATGTTGCCACACCGGAAGAATCCCGAAAGATGGCCGAAGCGGGCGCGGATGTGATCATTGCGCATGTAGGCTGTACAATCGGGGGATCTATTGGCGTAACCGATGCCAGTTGTACACTTGAAGAAGCGGCCGCACGCACGCAGGAAATTATCGAAGCCGCCCGCAGCATCCGGCCAGACATTCTCTTCCTAAGCCATGGAGGCCCCATCTGTACGCCATCAGACGCTGCCTACATCAATGAACATTCCGACACAGTTGGATTTGTGGGAGCCAGCAGCCTTGAGCGTATGGGGGTTGAAGAATCACTGATCCAGATCACCAACGAGTTCAAACAGATCCCGTGTCCAGCAGCCCGTAAACGCTAATGTCCCGACAATTCTTTCTACCTGAAAATTTCCATTTTGTGGAACCTGTTGATCAGGGAACCAATATCTGGATCAATTATCCAGCCCCCGTTACCCCAGGCCTCTTTGCTGCAAAAGCCGAGATTCACCCTGGCAAGGGGCATGACTTTCACCGGCATCCCGGCCGTGAAGAATTGATCCTCATCCTGGAGGGGACCGTTGAACAATGGATTAACGATACCTGTCAACGTTTAGGCCCTGGAGATGCGGCAGTGATCCCCGCAGGAGTACCTCACGCTTCCTTCAATACCGGAAATACCCCTGCGACCCTCTTTGTGGCATTAACCCCGACGGAACTTAACCAACCGCTCGCTGAAGATTTATCCGACCAGAAACCATGGAGTACACTTCGGCCCCGTAATTCCTGATTCACATGCACTCCTTCACACCATCTCTTTTGATTCTCCTGCTCCTGTGCAGTTGCTCTGGAGAAGCCAGTCTGCATTATTTCTCCACAAGCAACAGCGTAACCACCCATGAACTCCAGGCCCCCCTGACCCCTGAAGAAACATTGACACGTCTGGAGGTGCCCAGCGGTTTTAATGTCCATGTATTTGCACATGAACCGGATATTATTAACCCAATTGCACTCACCTGGGATGAGCGGGGACGACTGTGGGTTGTGGAATCAACCAACTACCCACACGACCATGTTGGTGAAGAGTCGGGTACGGATCGGATTACAATCTGCGAAGACACAGACGGCGATTACAAAGCGGACCGGTTTATAAGGTTTGCAGAAAATCTTCCTTTAACCACCGGGATTGCTCTGATCAAAGGAGGAGCCATCGTCGGGCAGGCACCGGACCTGGTATTCCTGGAAGATACAGACGGTGATGACCGCGCGGACAGAAAGCATGTGGTTGTGGAGAATGCCTTCGGCACGTACGATACCCACGCTGTGATGAGTAATCTGAAAATCGGCATTGACAATTTCCTTTGGGGAGCGGTTGGCTACAGTGGACTCTTTGAACCTGGACGCGCCCCTGATCCAGAGGCACTGATCCTGCGCAGAGGCGTATTCCGTGTACGAACCGATGGAACCAGACTGGAACCTATTGCAGAATTCAACAACAATACATGGGGGCTCGGGATCGGGGAGGATAACACGATCTATGGATCAACCGCCAATAATAATCATGCGATTGTCGTGGGGATCCCGTTGCGATACAAAGCGAGTATGAATGTCGCCAATGTTCAAAGTCATTATCTGGTACGACATTCATCACCGCGCCAACTTCAGCAGGTGGATTTTCGGGATGGCTACACGGCCGCTGCGGGGGCATTCCCCTACAATGGTCGCCGCTTTCCATCTCAGTACTGGGGAGCCCTGATGGTGGCCGAACCCACTGCTCATGTCGTGCATGCAAATCAAATGGAGCCGGATGGAAGTGTGGAGAGGGAGACGGAAGGAGAAATTTTGAATATTCTGGCCAGTAGTGATGAGTGGGTTGCGCCAGTTTTTGCCGATATCGGTCCTGACGAGAATCTGTGGGTTGCAGACTGGTATAACCCGGTGATCCAGCACAATCCTGACCGGCGGGGCATGGTCAATCAAATCTGGAACGACAACCCCGGTCCCGGTAATGCGCACTTGAATCCCCTGCGTGACCGGGAGCATGGACGCGTCTATGTTATCACGTTTGGTGCATCGCCTTCCCCGGAAAGCCTCTCTTATGACGATCCCGAAGGTCTACTGGAAGCCCTTCAGAGTACCAACCAGTTTTGGCGCCTTACAGCCCAGCGAATGCTGCTTGAAAGCGCCGCAGAGGGGCTGGAAGACGATCTGACTGAGTTCGTCACCCGCCATGCTCTGGATGAAACCGGCTTTGATCCGGGTGCAGTGCATGCGCTGTGGGTACTGAAGGGGCTGGGAGCAGAAGATGCACTGGCAAGCGTTTCTGCCGCGGCGTTGACCCATCCATCTCCTGCGGTGCGCAAAGCTGGAATCCAGACCCTCCCTCCGACCCGTCAGAGTGCAGAACTCCTCATTGAGCACGGTGCTTTTCGAGATGAAGATCTCCATATTCGTCTGACTGCTCTTCTGGCAGCAGGGGATTTTGGTCCCTTTTCGCATCCCCGAATGCTCACCGAAGCACGCAGAGCGATACAAGGTGGAGATGCATGGATTGTGGCGGCCTATGATGCCATGGCACCTATTGGAATGGTCAGGCGTGAACCCGATCCGATTGAAAAAAGGGAGCCGAGCGGCTTCCCCCCTGCCCGTCTCATACTGACGGCGCCAGACGGCCTTATGCGATTTAGCACTTCAACCCTTAAGGCCTTTGCGGGGCAGGAGATCACAATTGATTTTATGAACCTGCATCCCGACCTCCACAATGTTGCTCTTCTGCATCCGGGGATCGATGCGCAGGCATTCGGGCAGGATTTGGATCGCTACATGACCAACCCTTCCAGTGCCGACACCGAATATATCCCGCCTTCCCGATCCGAACAGGTTCTCGGATCTACCGGTGTATTATCGCAAAGTGAATCTGCGGCCTTTAGCATTGGACCACTTTCCAAGGGGACCTATCCCTTCCTGTGTACCGTACCTGGACACTGGGCGCTGATGCAAGGGACCCTGGAGATTTTAGATCCTCCACTGTTGCGGCGCAATGACGCAGGCTGGTCATGGGCGGGTTCCAACGCCGACCTCGCCGCTATTGTGTATCTGGCAGGGAGCGCCAGTCGCAGTTCCCAGTCCCATTATCACTCAAAGGTATTTGGTTTTTCGGATGGCCAGGTCCTGTTTGGAGCGGGAGATCGAACCTATGTGTACACTGAAACTCCCGACAGAACATTTGACGAACTGCTGCAAAATGCCTCCTTGCTCGCACTTGCAAACAATAAACTGATTGAGAGGCCAGAGAGCCGTCAGGCAATCATGCAGCATGTGAAGGCCGGCCGACCACTCATGATTACCCACCCTGCCTCCTGGTATAACTGGGAAGATTGGCCTGCCTACAATGAATTTCTGGTTGGCGGCGGTGCCCGCAGCCACGAAACTCTGCAAGCTTTTTCGGTCGAGGTACTCCAGCCCAATCATCCGCTCATGGATGGATTGCCGGACAGATTTGAGATCACCGATGAACTGTACCGAACAGAACTCCTGCCGGATGCGAATGCTAGCATTCTTGCTATCGGACGCTCCCATGAAACCGGCGAGGTGTATCCAGTAATCTGGGCCCGTCAGGTTGGGGATGCCAGAATTGTCGTGAATACACTTGGCCACGATGAACGCGCCCATGACCTTGCTGCCTACAAACGTATCGTTGCAAATGCACGAACCTGGCTGCTATCCGAATAACCCGCAGCATGCTTTCATCACGGCTTCCCCTGTCCGTTTGAACCAATATCTGATTCTTATCCTGATCCGGCAAATATCTGGAAGCAATGATGAATTTTGAATCTGTTATTCCTTCCACCTTGGTCGTTCGTTTTCTGCCTTTGCTGCTGCTTGCTGCCTGTGCACCAGAGCATCCGCCGAATATCGTACTCATTATGGCCGATGATATGGGCTACGAGACACTGGGAATTAATGGTGGTTTGAGTTATGATACACCACATCTGGATTCCCTCGCCCAACACGGAATGCGCTTCACACACGCATTTTCTACACCGCTCTGCACACCGACGAGGGTGCAGTTGATGACCGGCAAATATAATTTTCGAAATTACATTGGATTTGGGCTGCTGGATCCAGCCGAACGGACATTTGCCCATTTGCTTCGGGATGCCGGTTACAAAACCGGCATTGCAGGAAAATGGCAGTTATACGGGAATACCTATCAGCGGGAACTCGCAGGACGGGGCGGTGCGACTCCAGATGAAGCGGGATTTCAGGAATTTGCACTCTGGCAATATATAGAGCGCGGCAGCCGCTACAAGTCCCCTACCATACATTACGCTGGACAGGCACCTGAAATATTCCCCGATCTGTATGGACCGGATCTCTATACCGATTATATTGAGGACTTCTTTGAACGGCATCAGAATGAACCCTTCTTTATGTATTTCCCGATGGCTCTGCCGCATGACCCATTTTTGCCACCGCCCGATCATCCTGATTTTGACCGCCTTGAGGTTCGAACTGCACATAGTGATCCCGCGTACTTCGCTCCCATGGTGGGGTATGTGGATCATCTGGTTGGACGCATCACCGGCAAACTGCATGAGTTAGGACTTGATCGCAATACACTGGTTTTATTCACAGCCGACAATGGAACGCACCGAGGCATCTCCTCCCGGTACAAAACAGGTCTTATTCAGGGCAGAAAAGCCGATCCCGTAACGGCCGGGACACATGTACCCCTCATTGCTTACTGGCCTGAAACGATCCCGGAGAATACAATCAATCATGCGTTGATAGATTTTACAGATTTCCTGCCAACCCTGATGAAAACAGCCGGGATGGTTATTCCTGACGACTTCAGGTCAGATGGACTGAGTTTTTATGACCAGTTGACTGGCCAGGCAGATACCGTACGCAGTTGGATCTATTGCCATTATGATCCGAGATGGGGGCGGTTTACACCCGCAAGATGGGTGCAGGACCATACATGGAAGCTCTATGGAGACGGCAGGTTTGTCAACTGGGCCCAGGACCCGGATGAATTACGGAACTGGGCGGACTCTACGCTTGACGAGCAGACTCAACTAGCAAAAAATAAACTGCAGGCGGTCATGAATCACATGCCTGCACTGCCTCCGATTCAATCCGGGGAATGAAGGAGATCGGTGTGTTTTTGAGAGGCGTTCGCCATTACCTAAAAGTCTCATACGTATGGATCACTGGTTAGCCCGTCAGCCCTTCAAGTCCCCGGACCAGGCGGTTTAATGCCTCGGTCAATGTTGATTCCTGAAGGGCACCATACGCAATCCGAAGACTGGTCTCCCCTTCCAGCCCAAATGTATCTCCAGGAATTACAGCCACGCCATACTCCCGAATTAAACGTGTTGTGAGTGTCTTCGCATCAAGCGGCGAGTCCAAAGTGTCCGGACACACCGTTAACAGAAAATAAAACGCACCCTCTGAAACAGAAATCTTAACGGGGGCCTGTATGTTCTGCAGACGCTGTAAAACCATTGCACGTACTTTGGCCATGGAACTCAGATACTGCCTGCAATAGTTACTCCCTTCTTCTAACGCCTGGAGTGCTGCAACCTGACTCAGCATTGCTGGACAAATCTGATTCGTATCCTGGATTTTCCGGACATCGGACAGAATATGCGGCGGGATCGCCATATATCCCAGTCGCCAACCTGCCATCCCGTACGCTTTGCTCATGGAAAAAAGTGAAATGGTATGCGCATGTGCACCGGGAGCACTCCCTGGCGAATAATGCCTGGCTCCCGCAAACGTGAAGTATTCATATGCCTCGTCGGACATATGATAGATGCCGTTTGCAGCACACAGGTCATTGATGGACTTGAGCACATCCGGGGGGTATACAATCCCGGTTGGATTATTCGGTGAGATCGTAACGACTGCACGGGTTCTGGGCGTGATTGCACGCTCAATGGCAGTTGCATCCGGGATCAACGAATCGCCAAGTTTCACAAATACCGGTTTGCAGCCGGCAATACGCGCTGCCATTTCGTGATTGAAATAGTACGGAACAAGCAGAATCACTTCATCGCCCGGGCTCGTCACCGCCAATAGCGATGCAAAGAACGCCATGTTGCTGCCTGCCGTCACAACAACTTCATAGCCGGGATCTAACTGATTTTCTGCATTGAGTTTCTGTGCAAATGCACTTCGAAGTTCCTGCCTGCCGATGACATACCCATAACCATGGGTATCTGGACGGTTGACTGCTTCGGCGGCGGCTTTGAGCGCTGCCGCCGGGGGAGCATAATGAACCACGCCCTGTCCGAGTGAAATGGTTCCTGGATTATCCCGCATAAGATCTGCCACAAATCCCATTACGGGCATTTGCACCGACATCATGCGCTCTGACCGTGAAGGTATGGGCACAACCGTTCTGTTTTATGTTCCTGGGAATATGAAGATACTCAAGCCGGCGCTTTATACCATCCCAACCGAATAATGTATCAGATTGTTGAAGCACCTCTATTCATTTTCTTATGGCACTGTGACAACTCTTACCTGTGACGCATTACTGTTTGATCTTGACGGTGTACTTATAGATTCCAACCATGTCTACGAAGCACACTGGGCAATCTGGGCAAAGGAGCGGCGCGTATCGCTGGACCATATTCTGGAAATTCATCACGGCCGCCCGGTTACGGAAACGATCCGGCTGGTGGCTCCCCATCTGAACCCGATCATAGAAGCTGAGGCTTACCGGGAGGGACTGGCCGCCAATCGTCATCTGGAACATGTGCGATTGTTTCCAGGCGTTGCCTCCCTGCTTCGGCAGCTCCCTGCAGACCGCTGGGCAATTGCAACAAGTGCACCGCGCACATCCGCCCTGCGGATGCTTCGCCATGTCGGATTGCCGATGCCAAAGGTGTTTGTCAGCGGAGACGATATTGGTCAGGGAAAACCGGCCCCGTACCCCTACCTGCGTGCTGCATGGGGGCTAAGCCAACACATTAAGCACTGCATCGTTATCGAAGATGCACCCGCAGGCATCCAGTCCGGCAAGTCTGCCGGGGCACAAGTGATTGCGGTTCAGACAACCAATCTGCCTGATGACCTGAAAGAGGCCGATCTCATTGTAAACTCAATTGCCGACCTGCACATTGCAAAAATAGACACTCAAGTCAGGCTTTCCTGTACCCCCCTGTAGAGAGTGATTCAAGGCATTGAACGGATATCCAATCCCTCTGACCAGCTACGAATCACTCCATACTGCCAATTCATTCCCGCTGGGATCAAGGAAGTGAAACCTCCGACCACCGGGAAAAGAAAAAATCTGTCTACTTATCTGCCCGCCTGCATCGGTAATCCGCTCCATGGTTCCCTCTAAATCATCTGCATACAGAACGACCAGTACGGCACCGAGAGAAGGATCAGATTTCAGCGGAGATCGATAGAAACCACCATCCAGCCGACCATCATTGAAGGCAGTATAGTTCTCACCATAATCCTCGAATGTCCATCCAAACACACTTTGGTAAAAGCCTTTGGTGCGTTCAAAATCTCCAGACGGGAACTCAATGTAGTCAATTCGGCGGTCTTCGGACATAATAGACGATCAGGGCGTAGCCATCATTATCTGTATGACTGCCGACGCTTCAGAGCGCAATGACAACATTGGTCGCATTTGCGAGGTTATCCGTTACAGGGCATCTATCCCGCACGACGGTCAGCCACTGATCCAGAAGTTTCGGCTCGGCATCAGATTCCAGATCAAGTTTCACACGAATATCAGAAAACCCGGCTCTTTCAGCAGAATCCCCACTCAACAGCTTACCAGGGTTCAGGTCACCCTCAACGTTAATTTTGAGAGATTCGATTTGAATCCCGAACTCTTTAGCGACCAGATGGGCTACAACATTCAAGCAGCCTGCCAGAGAAGCGAGTGTGTACTCAACTGGATTGGCAGCTTCATCCTTTCCTCCCAGCGAAGGGGGTTCATCAATGGTAATTTGAAAACTTCTTGACTCGCCAACAAACTTGGTGGCGTTTTTGCTTTCACCTGCATGGGAAAATACGAGATTGCTCATTGTTCATAAATGGATTGGTTTTAGGTGTAACGCTGCCTCATTTCGGCATTCATCGCTGCCGAGACAAGACCAGCCAAGCCCAGAATGCGAACTCGGCCGGGGCATGTATCCCAATACATCCGTAAAGGTTCCATCGACATCATCCTCGCATCACAGACACCATGTTAAAAATGAACCATTCGGCCACCCAAAAAAGAAAAATCATATCCATGCGGGTTCTTTGATGTATTCGGTTTTGGTTCGGGTTTCATCAGGTCGTACCAGAATCCGGGAATGTGAAAGAGTTCCGCCAGTAACGGCGATAAATCCTGATCAATTTCGGTGACCATGCAGCAGTGTTTACTTTTGGGCAGGCTTGTGGTGACCCGCTGCATCTGGTTAGTTCCGTTCGGATTGTATCCCAACTATGATGATGTCCCGCCTGTTTGAGTTGAAAACGGATCAAATGGGAGACAGGATACGCCAGAATGGTGGGGAACATGTGCGACTCGGTCCGATTATTTTTGCGGTGATACAGAGGACGGAGTCCGAGGTCCGATTTCATGGCACGGAAGGCACTCTCAATCTCCGTGAGTCGCCAGTATATTCGTGCTACCTGTTCGACGCTCAAGCCGAGATGCGTGGTGCGGATCACATATCCACCGGAAGCCCGACATTTTTGTTCATGTGTTGCTTTCTGGATAAAGGTCAGACTTCTGGCATACCGCAGCCCTTTTCGAGGGTCCGGTTTGTCCGTGATGACCACCTCATACAAGTGAGATACCTCTTTATGCTTTTGCTTCAAGCGCCCGAATTTGATGTGTACTTTCCCCAGATACTTAAGGTATCCAGACTTGGAGAAGCCGCTATGCAACCCCGTCAGTTAGGAATTAAAGTCTGCTATGGATGCCTCGGTGAAATTGACGGATTCACAGATGTAGTCCGTACAAATCTTAAACAATAGTACCGGTTGAGCAACCCACCCAGCCGGCATTGAGCGTTTGCTATTTCTGTATGAATGATGGTACACCCGATAACAAATGTGCTCCGTCCTCAGGTTCAGGCTGGAGCGGCTGTGCTAGAGGATATAAACACTGCGTCTTTGGGGGCGGCAGCTGTACCGCATCAGATCGTGAAAAAGTCCGTTGAACGAAATACTCTTGGGCTGCTGCTTGTTCAATTAGTTCGTTCTTTCCAGGCATCCGCCCCCACTTTTACGCCCTGCTTGTACCATCATATGAATTGGGCATGGGGGAGTAAAGGGTCACTTGACTGTTTAATCATATATTAAAATGTTTTTTTATGGGGTAAATAACTATAAAGCATGTTTACAGCATTGGTTGCTGTTGACTGCTGTATTGCTGGTTGCATTGAAGGGCGGTGTAGCACCTGCCGGTGCGCAAGAAATTCGCATGGAATTGAAAGAACATTTCGTGCTGGGTACATCTGAAGAAGATCCCATTAATATGTTTGGTGATCCTGTTGTAGTGCGATCTGACAATTCTGGCAGCATATACGTGTTTGATCAGTTGTCAATGCGGATCAAAGTATTTGACTCTAACGGCCACGCATTAGGAGTGCTAGGCGAAAGGGGGAGTGGGCCCGGAGAATTCCACAGTATCTCTGCAGGCTGGGTTACACCACAGGGAAAAATTCTCGTATATGATCAATTCAATACTAGGATTACAACAATCTTTCCAACGGGAGAAATTAAAACTATTCGCACCTCGCCGAATTCTATTCTATGGTTGCGTGACCTTGTCCCATATAATGGCGATTACCTTGGCCTGTACCGTATCTCTTCAACTAGCAGACTCGTTCATCGTTGGGATTCCACTTTTTCTACCCTCCGAGACCGATTTGTAGATTTCGAAGATTGGCCGCTCTCAAATATGTCTTTTATGAATACACTAACTTATTTTAACCTTGGCCGAATCATAGTATGGCGTAAACACCTAATCATGGCTCCACCCGTATGTGACGGGAATCTATTGGCATATGACCTTGATTTAGCGGCTCCTGAACCCAGCTATCGGCTAAAGGGAACGCCCCCAAATAAACCACCTATCGTTAGCATTAGCGAATCAGAAATTGATCGCAATCCCGCTGCTGTTGAGTTGAACTATTCTCATGAAAGGGATGTGGCTTTGGTAAATTGCTGGTCTGTCGGTCTCAGTGTAACACATGATGATATACTTGCTCATTTCTCTGTACGCCAGAGGGGGAGTGGTAAAATCATTTTTGTTGAAATGTTTGACAAGGACCGAAATCTTGTCGGAGGGCACAGCATTGACTGGTTAGCCGATCCCATAAACGAAACCCCTTTCGTTCCAGTATTGATATATCCTGGTTCGGGTGATAGACTGTTTATCACAGATTACCGTAGTGGAGTACCTCTTGTACGTGTATTGTCAGTTGAACTGTTACGTGATTCATGATTTTTACTGCACTAAAACCGTACGATAGTTCCTGAATTTCAAGATTACTAGTATTTTGTATCAAAAATGTTTAATCAGTAAAAAATTTTCTTGTCTCGGGGTTGAACCAAGACTTCACAGTCACTTGCACTACGGGCCTAGATTATTCTCTTGTCCGCCGGGGGCCTAGCGGCCCGTGGGTAAAATATGATCGCAGAGTTAGACAGCACACCTGCGTATCATAGATAGCCAAACCATCTATTTTTCGCTCTTTTTGAGACTCTAAAAGGTGTGTATTCAGATGAATTTGCTCAGGGGGAATTCCGAACAATATGAATCAATTTGAACTGCCCATCACGGTCTGGATGCATTGCGGTCGCAATCATTTTTCGATTCACGTGCTGCTTAAACCCCCAATCTAACAAGACTCGACGCACCGTAGTGTCCGAACACTGAACTCCCCAAAGTCCCAGTTCTTCTGCAATGCTGGCGGCGGTCCTTCGAACCCAACAGGTTCCATGGATTGGATCTCCCGCCGTCTCCCTCTCCACTATGCACACAAAGTGTTCGTTGAATTCGGTTTTTTTTCAATGCTTTTCCGGCCGCCGCCGGGTTTGCGGATGCGCTTCTCCTCAAAGTCTCCCGACAAAAGCTGTTTCCGACCTTTGGTCACTGTTGTACGAGACATCCCCAGTAGATCCGCGACTTTCCCGTCCCCTCCACTGTCCGCACGAAGTGCCTCCAATCCAGCAAACAATCGCCGTTGCTTTTCATTGAGGGTTCCACAAAACCGCTGCACCGCCTCCACAAAGGTGGTCGTCCCGAGAATGGGTGGAGCAGCAGGACGATGCCGTTGCCGCCTTCGCCGATCTGCATTCGTCGAAAAGTAGACATAATGGTCACCGATTTTGGTTCGGAACATGCGACCGGCTTTGGCGAGCCGGTGCAATATGGTTAAGACCTCAAGCTTCACGATTTGCTTGAGATCCCGTGCACGCAAACCGCGGGGAGATTGATCCACCAAATACACCAAGGTATCATTGAGAGTATTGTGACGGGAAAAATGAATTTCGCCATACGACCAAAGTCCATTCGCATCATAGTCTGCACATTCATCCAGGGTATAGTAGCGCCCTCCGTGAGAATAGCTGGATCGGACTCCGACCTCAAGCATCTTACGGTATACCGTTTGTCGGCTTACGGCACCAAGTGCATTTTGTAGGTCGGCATACATGACGACCTTTCGTTCACGAATGAGATCCATAAGGGGCTGGCTTGAGCAAGGAGTTCGAGGCATGAGAAGTTGTGCAGGTTAAAATGCAACTACAATATAGATCATCTAACATTATCAGATTACTCACATATCCGGCCCCTCAATTAACCTTTGAACCGGTAATGAGTAGAACATGGTTTGAGTTGATTAAACAAGAACGTCACTGTATCCACCTGAATCCGATGAACTACATAGGCATAATTACGCTTGCATGCTTTTTTCCCTGCATTACAACAGTTCAGGCACAATCAAATCGGGATCTCCTGCGAGAGGGAATGGATGTTTTAGATGATGGATCAGACAAACGGGATTATGATCAGATTCTAGAAGCTCGATCACTCCTCGAACCTTTAACCGATGATGACAGCCTTTCCGTCTGGGCCCACTACTATGCTGCTGCCGCCTCAAGTGCAATGGCCAATATGATCCGGGAAGGTGTGAAGGAGGCCGGTAATCGTGTCCGCTTAGACCATATCAATAACTCTATTGAACATCTGGAAGCGGCGGTAGCGATTGATCCGGCATTTGCAGACGCATGGATGCTGCTCTCAAGTTCGTATGTTCATAAAATTTCTGTAAGACCACTTCGGGCCGTCGGCCTCAGCCGCAAATACCGTCAGGCTAGAGACCTAGCATTTGAACTGGAACCCGACAATCCACGCATCAAATTGATGAAGGGAATCATCAACTATAACCTTCCCGGCTTTGTAGGTGGAGACAAGGCAATGGCAGAGGCAGAATTTGATGAGGCGCTAAAAATTTTTGAAGAAGAAAACATCACTCATCCATTCCAGCCCTCGTGGGGACACGATGAAGTTCATGCACGCCTCGGAGTGGTATACATGGATCGGGGAGATCTGGAAGAGGCACGGGATGCGTTTGAACGGGCACTGGAAATTAACCCGCAATATGGCTGGGTAACCGAGGAGCTGCTGATCTCTCTGGAAGAACTCGAGGCCAAAGCTTCCAGTAATTAGGGAACACGATTCAATGGAATGGGCCGCGGTAAATGCCCGGATTTTCATTTGTAATGGGATCCCGATGAATCCGTGACAACCCCAAAGTACTTATCTTTGAAGTGCAAACCGCCTTTCAAACCTATGAACCTGTTCGGCAACGCTCCTCTAAAGTGGACCGCACTTGCTGTTTTCATCCTGCTCGGATGCATTGCCGAACCTGATATTGAACTCGTCCTGCAGGACCCGCGAGAGTTTGATCAACCCCTTGATCAGTGTGACAGTAAACTCTGTACGTCTCTGGTAAAGCTGATTGATCAGGCGGAGGAGACGATTGACTTTGCCGTCTATGGCACACGCATGCAATCTGAACTCCTGCAGGCAGTCCTCCGGGCACGGGAACGGGGAGTCGCCCTGAGGGGGTATGTAGACAAGGATGCCCAGAACAAAAACTATTACAGTTCCACACATGTATGGGAACGGGAGATCGGGAATATTCGAGATGATTCTGTGCGGGAGAAAAAATGCCGGGATGAGTTTACTCAAGTGCCTCCCTGTGAGCGGCAAAGGCCCTCCGGATTCAGTGGCCCGCTCCAGTGTCTGGCCTATGATCTGGGACAGGAACGCATCCTCGTCACCGGTCACGCCGCAAGAAAAGAATTTGCCGCTGCAAGTATCATGCACAACAAGTTCTTTATAATTGATAACGAACACATCTGGACCGGTTCGGCCAACCTGTCTAATTCCGGCACGGGTGGCTACAATGCCAATGCAGTCGTCATCCTTCACTCCAGACGGGTTGCATCCATCTATACACAGGAATTTGAACAACTCTGGGAAAGAGACGGGACTTGTTCAAAATCCGCGGATGGGATCGAAGAATTCCAACTCAGATCCGGAAAAGTGACAATCTGGTTCTCCCCACAGGATCAATCACTCCGCTACGGTGTACGCGGACTGATTGCAAAAGCCGAAACGCGCATCCATGTCGCCGTCTTCTTCCTTACCGCAAAGTATCTCACGGCGGATCTGATTGCCGCACACCAGCGCGGCGTAGACGTTCGGGTCATTATTGATGCAACCTCCGCCAAAAATGAGTATTCCAAACACGAAATACTGCGGGAAGCTGGAATCCCGGTCAAGATTGAGAACTGGGGCGGCAAGATGCACATGAAGGCGGCCTCTATTGATGATCAATATCTGGTCATGGGTTCTATGAATTGGACATCTGCCGGAGAATGGGCCAACGACGAGAATACCATCCTGATCAACTCACCCGAATTGACACGGCAGTTTGATACATACTACGAAGACATCTGGCAAAGTATCCCCGAAAAGTGGATGCAGAAAGGAGCACGTCCGGACCCCGAATCCTACGAATCTGGATCCGCATGCACTGATGGAGTTGACAATGATTTTGATAACCTGGCAGATATCCGGGACCCTGGGTGCCAGACGGATCGCCCTCCCCTCCCCAAACTGCCGCCTTATCGGATCATTGCCGCGCACAAATACGAGAATCTGAAGAAAATTTACCCCCTGATGCAATCCATGAACTGTCATTCCAGTTACCCGGACTGGTTCGTGTGTATCCCTGAAAATTTCTGGGGCGGCTGTAAAAAACTCCCCTATCGAAGGTTCAATGCCACTTCTGATGACGCAATGAAACTCGACGGTGACCAAGACGGGATCGCCTGTGAACGATGATTCTGTCTTCCCCCTGTCCATGGCATCTTACCAGACTAAATTTGCGGTGTTAAAGAAAAAACAGCTGTAATCATGGCACTTGATCAAACAGAAATGTGTATACGTTCGGATACGCGGTTGCTGTGGAGTTTTCGTTTCCTGACCATACGCAAGAAAAGAATCCTGCAGATGGCAGGGGCATTTTTCCTTACAGGATTGTTTTTTCTGCCGTCTGCCGCCATCTCACAATCTGCCGCAGACACCTTCCGGGGAATCCCGATCCGCCCCGAAGATCGCTGCAGTTCCTACAGCAGCAGAGACTACCCCTACTCTCAATCCATAGAACCGGAAATTTCCATCTATCAGGGTGGACTGTTCTCTCCCTACAGCATGAGATGCTTTGTCTCCATCCGGCAAACCGACATTGAACATATTGTGGCACGTTCCGAAGCGCACGATTCCGGCCTATGTGCCGCTTCATCTCAGGTTCGCGAAGAGTTTGCAGAAGATCTGCTGAACCTCACCCACGCCGCCCCGCTGCTCAATCGCCGCCAGAAGATTGCCTATGATGCGAGCGAATGGCTCCCGCGTCACAACCGTTGCTGGTATGCGAACCGGATCGTGGAAATCAAGCGAAAATACGGCCTTACAATGGATCGAAAAGAAGCCGATGCATTATCCGGAATTCTGCGAAATTGCCCGAACATAGAGATGGAACGCCCAAAATGCGTGGACAGGATGCCCCTCAAATCAGACCCTGTCCGCAAGAGTACACAATGGGGCACGATTTCATCCGAACCACATACCATAAAGACCGGCTGTATCGAACCTCCCGCCGCCAATGCACCAACCGCACTCGGATGGATTGAACAAGGCGTAGTGTGCAAGTAGCCGTATCCTGATGAATCTGTCTCTGTCTAGTTCTGAATACGATGATTCGATGAAATATGACGCAATCCAAATTCCTGCAAAATGCCCCCTGCACTGGATCGGCTGCATGCAGTAACTTAACATGGCAGTGGATTTTGTCTCACGGCTCCACAAATACCCAATTCGTAACCTTGGTCCGTACCAAAAATGTACAACTTTGATCTGCTAACTCACCAAATGACACGTATACCCCTGTTTGTCCTTCTAGTCTTTCTCGTAAGTTGCAATTCACCCGAAAAAACCAATGTCGTATTCATTATGGCCGATGACATGGGAATGGGAGACCTAGGGAGTTATAACGACAACTCGGCAACGCCAACCCCATACATGGATGCCATTGCCGCAGAAGGGATGCGGTTTACCGATGCGCACTCCCCCTCGGCAGTCTGTACACCTACGCGGTACGGGCTGTTAACCGGCCGCTATGCATGGCGCTTGCCGCAGTTGGCATCCGGTGTCACCGAAGGATACTCGCCCCTGATCATTGATACCAGCCGTGTCACCATTGCCGATATCACGTCCGAGGCAGGATACCATACCGCCGCCATCGGTAAATGGCATCTAGGACTTGGAAATGCCGACTCTACAGACTATAATGCCCCCCTTGCCCCCGGCCCGCGTGCCCTGGGCTTTGATTACTTTTTCGGCATTCCTGCATCACTGGATATGGCCCCCTATGTCTGGGTGGAAAATGAGCATCCTACCGCACTCCCCACGGAATATGGTGACAATCCCGATAGCTGCTGCATCGGGAATTTTTGGAGATCCGGCCCAATGGCCCCCGATTTTGATCATATAGATGTGCTACCCGTAATCGCACAGCGGGCAGCTGATTACATCACCGAACGCTCTCAAAACGAAGAGCCTTTCTTTCTCTATGTGCCGCTAGCGGCCCCCCACACCCCCTGGCTCCCCACCGAAGAATTTGCTGGAAGCAGTCAGGCAGGCGAATACGGGGATTTTGTCGTGATGGTGGATGATGCAATTGGGCAAATCATTGAAGCACTGGCCGCAAATAATCAGGCAGATCGTACACTCCTGATCGTGACCAGCGATAATGGCGCGTATTGGCCAAGGGCAGTTTCTGATATCTTTGAACATGAACCTAATCATCCCTGGCGGGGAATGAAGGCAGATATACATGAGGGCGGGCATCGCGTCCCGTTTATTGCCCGGTGGCCGGGCGTGATAGAGGCCGGTTCCACCACTGATGAACTCGTGGTACACACTGACTTCTTTGCAACCCTTGCCGACTTTACCGGAACCCGGCACCGGGCCATAGACAGTTTCAGCATGTTACCCGTTCTATATGGCGGATCCAGCACCCGCAAGGAAGCCGTACATCAGTCCTTCCATGGCCTGTTAGCCATTCGACAGGGGGGCTGGAAACTGATTGACGGGCAGGGATCCGGTGGTTTCACCAATGTTGAGATTCCCCCGGATGCTCCGCCCAGACAGTTGTACAATCTTGATGAGGATCCGGCAGAGACAACCAATCAGTATAAAGCATATCCTGATATTGCCTCTTCAATGATACAGGCGCTGGACTCACTACGCGCACAGTGAATCCCTCCGGCCTGTAAATCCGGATTACGCCAGCATCAATGATTGATGCGCTCCGTCGTGATCAATACGAAGTTGGGAGCGTACCTGCTCAACGAAACTGTCACCATACTTCGTCAAATAATAGAGTGCAGGTAATTCCCGCTCCTGAACATTTCCATTGGGATATAGCGCAGCTTTACAGTGCTCAATTTGCGTCATCAGTTGTTCGTGATGCCGCTTCTCTGCACGCTCGGTACGCTGCCGCAACTTCGCCAGCGCTTTCTTCCATTGCACCAGCGTCGCCTCTACCGTAGGTCGCAGGGTTACCTCTACCTGGGTCACGGCAGGTCTTACCCCGTCTGCACACGCATCAAGCATCTGCCCGGCCGTCTCAAATGCCTGTGCAAACTCGGACCCTTCCAGAACACGTCTGCGCATGAGTTCTGAAATCTCGTCAGCCAACTCCTCCACCGTCAACGCGTGACGCTCCATCAGTTTCGCAATTCTCGGCTCAATGATCGTAAGACTCGCCCGTGGAAAAATGATGGGCATTGGGCGTTTGGCCCACCGATAGAGCGCTTTAAGTTGCGCAAAATAGGCAACTTCACCCGGACCTGCTACATAGGCCACCGTGGGCAAAAGCGAATCCTGTACCAGTGGTCGCATCACCACATTGGGACTCAGACTGCATGGCGGAATTTTGTGGATCTGATCAATGGGAATGAGTTCCGCCTCGGAGAATTGCGGGCGATAACCCTCGCTGCCCGGATGTAGTGATTCCCGCAGCGAACCGCGGAGCCGGAAGACGTTTCCAGGACGGACATGTACCTGCGCATGATAACTGTTTTTCAGCGTATCGCTGGTCGTCTTCAGGGCGGTGTAGGTAATTGCATACTCTCTTAATTCACGCCGGAGCAGCGGTGCCGTCAATTCTTTCAGTCGGCAGTCCTCCGGGTTCATGAACACCATCGTCCCCCTGCCCAGCAGAGATTTTAAGGTATGTGCAAATGCATCGGTAAAGGTGCCCCCCTGGCGATATGCAGAATAATAGTTTCCCAGTACCTGATCCCGGAATTCACTCCCCGGCAAATGGCCGATCAGTTCTGCCCGGACACGATCCATATCTGCATCGAACACCAGAGAACCGACGCTGCCAAGATTGCCGGTATCGGGAGGACGATGCCCCTCGTACCAGATCTTTGTACCGATCAGGCTGATCTGCCGCACCTCATCAAGATCATGGTCTCCCCCCTCAATCCAGAAAACCGGAATGACCGGCCGTGAAAGCATTCCGGTCAGGCGCTCTGCCAACCGAACCGCAGACAGGGCCTTGTAAAATGTGTAGAGAGGTCCCCCAAAAATTCCAACCTGTTGACCGGTAACCACGGCCAGTGAATCCGGATCTCGCAGCTGCGCGGCAAGGGTCCCATTCTCCCAGTTTGCATTCTGCTCCTCCAGAACATCTACCAGTATCCGGCGGTCCACGGGGCTTGCAGTGAGTTTTTGGGCAACTGCTTTGTAACTGCTGTCCTCACGCCAGTCTCCGGCATAATAGTCCGCCAGTCGGGGATAGTCCGTTATGTACGCAGAGAAAAGCCGTGATCTGCCCTTTATTCCCTTGGAGGGAATCATTTTTTGTGCCATTTTGACCGAATGACTGACTGGCAATCCGATCTTGAACTACTCTCTCAACTTCGCCAAAGCATCACGTACCCGTGCCGCTTCCTCATAATCCTCCTCCTCAATGGCCCGTGCAAGTTTTGCTTCCAGCTGTTCGACTGGAGATGCCGGCACCGCGGGCTCCACAGGGGCGGCAGACTCCCCTTCGCCTAATGGGATTCCCGCCTCTTCAAGGATGGATTCGGACACCAAAATGTCCACATCCAGACGCACTGCAATCGCAACCGCATCACTTGGACGAGAATCCAGCGCAAGATGCTCTCCATTCAAAAAAAATCGAATTTTGGCGAAAAAAGTGCCATCTGCCAACCCGTCAATCAGAATGTCACTCACCTCTGCCCCCACATGCCTCATCAGATTGCACAGAAGATCATGCGACATAGGACGGGGCGGGGTTTTCTTCTCAACACCAACTGCAATGGCGGTGGCTTCATTTTCGCCGACCACGACCGGGAGTTTTCGTGTTCCAGATATTTCTCCCAGCATCAAAACAAACGCACCGCCACTCCTGGGGCTGGTTGACAACCCGACAATTTCCACTGGAATAAGTTCTTCCTGCATTGCCATCGTTTTCAGACTGTAATGCTCAATAACTGCGTTAACGCATGTAGAAACGCACTGTTCTCTTCCGGTGTCCCTGCACTCACGCGCAAAAACCCCGCCAATTCCGGATACCCGCTCATGTCACGGACCAAGATACCGCATTCTGCAAGTTTCATAAACATTTCTTTACTGTTGCCAGGAACCCGAAAGGTAACAAAATTTGCCTGTCCGGCAAGCACATGCCCCCCTTTTATCCGCTGCAACGCCTGAATTAAGCGCTTCGTTTCGGAACGAATCCGGTCCACCCGGTCACGAATCAATCGGGGTTTCGAAAGAACTGCTTTGACTGCGGCAATACTGAAGCGATCAATCATGAACGGGGGCCGCACCTTCATCACCTCCCGCATTAATGCAGGATCCCCGACAAGATAGCCCATACGTATCCCCGCCAGGCCAAATGCCTTGGAGAATGTTCTTAGAAGAATCACATGCGGATAATCTCGCAATATTGTCAACATACTTGGTTCATCCGCAAACTCTATATATGCTTCGTCAATCAGCACCAGTCCCGGTGCTGCTCCGGCAATCTTTTTAATCTCCGCCAGAGGAAGTGCCAGGCCTGTGGGATTATTGGGCGAGGTGATGACCACAGCTGCAGGAGCCGACTGCTGCACTGCCTGAAGAATCCCTTCGGTGTCAAACTGCAGGTTCTCCCGGGGAGCAATGGATACCGCAGTCCCCCCGAAAATATCTACAACCCGCTCATAAAACGAAAACATAGGGCGGGGCAGTACCACTTTGGCATTGGGTGCAATAAAGGTTAATCCCAGCGTATAAGTCAGTTCGTTGGATCCGTTCCCAATAATGATCCCTTCGGGGTCCCATCCAATCTGCGCTGCAGTCAACTTTGCAAGTTTATCCGGCTGTTCCAGCGGATACCGGTGAAAGGCGATCTCTTTCCAGTTCTCAAATACCGCTTCCTTGAGTTCATCCGGCAGATCAAATGGGCTTTCATTCTGATTGAGTTTAACCGTGATCTGCCCAGACGGGACACCGACCTTGTACGGTCGCTGCCTTTGGATTTCACGCCTGACCTGTGGAAGTGCGCGATTTGTGATTGCCATCAATCTTCCACCCGAACTTCTATACTGCGTGCGTGTGCATGAAGCCCTTCACTGTGTGCCATCAGAGCAATCTCATGTACAGCATTCCCCAAACGCTGCTTACTGTAGCCGACCACGCTCTGCTGCCGAATAAAATCGTCAACTCCCAGGGCCGATGAAAATCTTGCTGCTCCGCCTGTCGGCAGCACATGGTTCGGGCCTGCATAGTAATCCCCGACCGCCTCCGGAGACCAGGGACCGACAAAGACTGCACCGGCATGACGAATCTTCTCCAAAACCTCCCATGCATCTGCCACCATGAGTTCCAAATGCTCCGGAGCAATGGTATTCACCATGCAGATTGCCTCCTCCATGGATGAAGCAATCACGGCAACCCCATGTTCCCTGAGTGCCGAACCTGCAATCTCACTGCGCGGAATCATCGGCAGCACTTCTTCCAGTGCCTGACAAACTGCTTTTGCAATCGCTTCGTCCGGGGTGACCAGAATTGCGGAAGCAAGCCTGTCGTGCTCGGCCTGAGCGAGCAGGTCAAGGGCAATCCAGTCCGGCCTGACCGTTGCGTCCGCCAGCACCACCAGTTCACTGGGACCGGCAAGGCTGTCAATATCTGCATGACCATAGACCAATTTCTTGGCGGCGGTAACATATGCGCTGCCGGGCCCGACGATCTTGTCCACACGGGGGACGGACTCCGTCCCGAATGCGAATGCGGCAATCGCCTGTGCGCCGCCGACTGCGTACACATGTTCAATCCCTAACACGCAGGCAGCGGCCAGCACCTCCTGTCGGGGGAGTCCGGTAGAGGGATCCGGAGGGCTTGCAAGATGAAGACTGCCGACCCCGGCCACCTGCGCAGGGATTGCGGTCATCAAAACACTGGACGGATAGGCCGCGGTGCCACCGGGCACATACAGACCCGCAGTATCTATCGGCAGAATGCGCTGCCCCAGACGGACCCCATCGCCGTCGTCCATATACCAGCTCTCACGGCACTGCCGCGTGTGAAACCGGCGTATGTTGTTTGAAGCGTTCTGGAACGCGGTCTGCCACGCCGGTGATGCTTCTTCCCATGCCGCTCCCATGGCCGCTGCGGGAACCACGATAGACTTGGGCTGAACACGGTCAAACCGGCTCGTGTACTCCAAGAGCGCCGCATCACCATGTTCTGCAACCCTCTTGATCACCTTTGCAACCTGCGCTTCCAGTGCAGAATCCAAACTGACCGGCTTGCGTCTCCACTGATCAGGTGCAATCAAGCGGATCATGGCTCCATCAAGTTATCTGTCGTCGTCCCTCGGCGGAAAATCAACAGATGGGTAGCCGTAAAATTCGTAGTCAGGCAGACGTTCAGTCCGTACATCCTCCATAGCCTCATACAAGCCCCTCATAAACTTGGCAAAGTCTTCCTTGTACACGAAAATCTTGTGCTTCTCGTGACGATGTTCACCAACCCGCTTGCTTTCGGTGATGACGATGAAAAAATCTTCACCGGAGCGGGTTGCCTTAACATCGAAGAAATAGGTACGCCGCCCTGCGGGGACCCTTCTTGAAAATACTTCGTCGCGGTACCGGGATTCTCTGCCTGAATGCGGCGCATCATCCCAATCGCCACTGCTATGCCCATAATCGTCGTTCATTGCGCTGCAATTTGGTTTTGTGATAAAAATATCATGTTAGCGGTAAGTTAACTGTTTTTTCAGAACTGAGGTGCCTGGACTACGGCTTTGATCAGTAAATCTGTAAGATTCGCATGTGCAGCCCCGGCAGCACGAAGAACATCTTCGTGCTTTAACTCCCTGCCCTCCAAACCGGCCGCACCGTTGGTGATCACCGTAGCTGCCAGCACATGCATATCTAAAGCGGAAGCTTCCATCGCTTCGGGTACTAAACTCATTCCAACTGCGTCCCCGCCTCTACGTTCAAATGCGGCAATCTCTGCTGGAGTTTCATAACTCGGCCCGATGGTCCAAACATAGACACCGCTGGAGACAGGCGAACCGTTACAAGCTTCAATCACGCGCTCCCTCCAGAACGCATCATACACCGAACGTGTCCGATAAGTTGCAGTCAGGGGTTGCGCACAGATGTGGTCTTCCACTAACATCATCTCGCCCGCGTTCAATGTTGTCCGTATTGCCCCTGCCGCACTGATGAAAATAATGTTTCGAATCCCCAATTCATGGATAAGTCTTACCTGAAAGGTCACACGATCCATGGATATTCCCTCATAGCAGTGAACCCGCCCCTGAATTAAGAGCACTTCCCGGCCTGCAAAGGTTCCCGCGGTGATCCGCCCTAGATGTCCGGCAACCGAAGGAGATACGAATCCGGGAATGCCCGAAACTGCAAACTCCCAGTGAACATGGTCCAGTTCAGCTCCGCACCCTGATCCCAAAATCATCGCAACTGAAGGCTGGACTCCGCCGAGATGATCCCGTAGTGCGTTACCTGCGATTTTTACCTGACTCACTTTGATACAGTACCTCTTGAACTAGTTCCCTTGCCATTGTATACCCGTATCCCCGCCTTGTCAGGTAATCAATCAGTTTCTTTTTTCGCTTCGGACCGCTGCCCTGCACCCGATCCTGAAATCGCTCCACCATACTTTTTGCACGCTCCTCAAAGACCTCCAGGGGGATATTGGCGTTAATTGCCTCCGAAATATCCTCCGGTGAAACCCCGTCCGCCGACAATTCACGGCGAATCCGCTCCGGCCCATAGCCCTTATGATTAAACCGCGCAGTCGCATAATCCGTCGCATACTTGCGGTCATCCAAATAGCCGAGTTCCATAAGATCCTGAAGTACCTGCTGAATGTCGTGCTCCGGGCATCCCCGCTCCACTAAATATTTTCGTATCTGGTAAACCGTCCGCGGCGCATACGCCAGATAAGCCAATGCTGTGGATCTTGTCCGAAGTACCGTTTCGTCCCGCAACAGGGTCCTTATCTGCGTTTCATCCAGTTCTCTGCCTACATATAATTTATTCTGACCAACCAGATCCGTCAATATCCCAAAGGAAAACTCTCCGTCAATAAAGACAGAGGTCCGGTTACGATCCCCGGCCTGTGGACTTAATGCAGTGATCGTGCCGGTCTTACAGGAATGTCTCTTCATGCTGCCCATCATCGAATTTGTACGGTCATTGTATCCAGAGCGATCCCCGCAAAAATCCCGCGCCCCCCCGAAATATTAGATGGAGGCTCAACCTCGCCTGGATTCAAACTGCCCGACACAAAGTCTGCGTATGCCTGCGTGCATCGGATAATACTGACCCGAAGAGCATGCGCGGGAACGGGATCCGTCTCGCTGGTTACCTGAACCGCGTAGGATCCCGACCAGGACCGAAAACTTGTATAGATATAGGGAATCTCGGTTTCCCGCCGCAACACCTCTGGACTCAAAAAATAATTACCGAGCCGCTGATCCCCTCCAAGTGCGGGAAGCAGCTGCAATCGCATCCACCAGTCATCCCCGGCCCGTGTCGCACTCCCCTCCCAGTACAGCGTCGCCTCTATGAGATGAATCAATCCTTCCTGCGCAATCTGACCGAGCGCCCGCAGCCCCAGAGAATCCACCAGGGATGGATCAATGAATAACGACTCCAACAGTAATCCGGGCATTGGAGTGTCCGAAACCACAATATCAAGGCTGTCCAGAGAGATGCGCGGAGGAATTCGACTCCGGGCGGTGACCGATTGATGATTCCATACAACCCTTAATTCAAGTTCGGCCCCAGGAACCGCCAACACCGAATCGAACGGCACGTACACCCCGGGGCGCTGCATTGTGTACGGGATATTCGCCCCCTGCATCACGAGTGCTACCTGGGCACCCGTGGCCGCCGTAGACGCATCCAGATAATAGGGGTCCTGAATGGGAACTGCCTGCCTCAGTGTGATTGCAGGCAGCGGCCGCTCAGACACCACAAAGGCTTCCACAACCAGAAGCGAAGTCGCCTCTGGCTGAATGGCATCGCATCCGGCCAGAATCATACTTGCAAGCAGCAGGCACCTGAACTTCATCCCTAGAATCGTGCAGTGATTTCAAATAGTGGATACAGGGGGAGTCCCTTTCTGGATGTGACGAAGACCTCGTCGGGGAGGGTGGGATCATATACACGCCCAATCACATTCCGGCGAAAGGTGATGTTATTGACTTCCAGCCGGAATTGCACCGCCACATTGCCCACATTTAATTGATAGCCTCCCTGTACCCCGAAATTTATATATGCGGGCAATCGGCCATTATTAATGGTGGGGAAGTAAAGAAACCGCTCTGGTATTTCCGACAGGGGATCCCCTACTGCATAGCGGGCCTCGGGAACTGTAACGGGATACCCGCTGCGCCAGTTCCCGTTCACCCCGTACGACCACTTTGTTTTCGTGCGCTGCAGGGCAATCTGAAATTGCTGAGGGACATCAAACCGTCCCGGACGGAACTGCCTTTCTCCGAGTTCAGGTGCTCGGCTGCGGGATCTGCCGGCAGCATAACTGATCCAGACGAGAGAACTCCCCCGCTCATACTGAAGATTGACCTCCAGTCCGTGTGCCACTGCCTTCCCCCGGGTATACTGGCCGAGTATCGTACCCAGTTCAATACCGGGGCCAAGTAGCCTGTCTCCGCTCTGCCCTTCATTCCGCGGAAGTAAAAGCCCATGTGTCCGATGAAGGTAAAGGCCTATATCTGCCGTAAAGGAGGTTCCCCATAATATGCTGCCGCCCGCGGAGGCGTGGTAACTGTAGGAAGGCTTTACGGAACGGCTGGCAGGCACCCAGCGGTAGGAAATCAAATCATACAGTACCGAGTAACGATCCCGCACCTGATGCAGATACTGTACATTCACACCGGTTGCCACCCAGATACTCGCCTGATTCAGGTCATATTGAATGCCCAGACGGGGGCTTAGTCGAAAGTCTTTACGCCCCCGCAATTGACTGACACGAACTCCCGGCTGGATCTGTAATCTGGGCGTTGGAGTCCAGGTATTCTGTGCGTACAGAATAATCTCGGTATTATCCAGTGAACTGTCCTCATCTATACTTTCGGAGATGATATTGGTTTGCAAAATAAATGCATCTAATTCACTGGAGAAGGTACGCTGGACCAGTGAGATGCCTGCCCGAATATGGTTTGCCAGAGAGAGATAATAATCAATGTCCAGTTTCACGCCAATATCCAGTATACTCACCCCATACTCCGAATTCACGGACGAACTGGTCGTTGGACGAACAAAGATGCGTTCATGCGCCCGATAGGAGGTCGCATACGATGTTGCGCTCACGAATAGACGATCTGCGTGCAGATACCGGTAGCGTGCACTGATCAGGCGATTACTCCATCGGGTATCAAACTCAAAAAAAAGATTTGAGGGGCGTAACCAACTGCCTAGGGGAAGGATCGAACTGGCGGAACCCAAAGCGGTCAGATCTACCGGCAGCCGAATATCCAGATCATCCGAACTCCCGTAGATTCCCACGGTGAGCCGCTGCCTTGGAGAGGGGCGCCATGCCAGTTTCGTACTGATATCATACAGGTAGACACCTGTACGCATGGTATCCTGTGCCCCCCCATCAATAACCACATGCGTGTGCCCAATAATCCGATCCAGATAGGATCGCCGTCCTGATACCATAAAGGACAGTTTTTTCGTGATTGGCCCCTCAACAAATGCGCGTGCACTGACCAGACCTACGCCGACCAGTCCTGTGATCTGATCCATGGACCCATCTTTCAGTTCTGCATCCAGAACTGCAGACAGGCGCCCGCCGTGCTCCGCCGGAAAGGTCCCCCGGTATAACCGCACATCTTTGAACGCTTCGGACTGATAGACTGAGAGCAGGCCTGCAATGTGCCACATGTGATAGATGGGAGCACCGTCAATCAAATACTGCACCTGATCCGGCTCTCCACCGCGAACAACCAAGCCCCCCTGATTGGTGCGTACCCGCTGGACACTGGGAAGCCAGCGAAGAGATTGAAGCAGGTCCGCCTCTCCAGGGAAACCCGGCAGCTTACTGATCCGGTTCACTGGAATCTGGCGAATACCCGGTGCTACCTCATACGGGATGCGGCGATCTGAACTGACCAGAACGGTTTTCCCCTCCAATGTCTGACGGCGCAGTTGAATCGTGGCTGGCTCTCCGGAAATTTCAAGTAGTGTATCCAGGGGGGTATAGCCCAGAAAGGAGATCCTTGCCTGATAAGACTGACCGGGCGGCAGGGATGGGATTGCATAGTATCCCGCTTCATTGGTTGCTCCACCAATAGCAAGTCTGGGCAGATATATGTGCGCCCCCGGCAGCGTCTCTTTGGACAGGGAATCCACCACAAATCCATTTAGCGTCCCCAAACGGACTTCTGCGGAATTCTCAGACTCTCCTCTATCCGTGTCCACAAGTACATACTGCCGCCTTTTTAACCGGATCACGCGAAGATTCTGTCCAGACAGAATGCACATCAATGCGGCTTGCAGATCCGTGCCGCGATAGCTACATGTAACCCGAAGCCCGTCTACCTGCCGCCGGGCGTAGACAAGGTTCACGCGATATGAACTTGCAAAGTCATCCAGAGCCTGCGAGAGCGTCTCTCCGGATATATCCACCGAAATATCCTGAGCACAGGAGGTCCTTATCAGGCTAATACCTGCACAGACCGCGACCAGATACAGACAAAGGGATTGCTTCCAAAAAAACACTGCCGAAGTGTAATGTGCATTTCATGTGCGCATTACACGTTACCGCCATTCATGTTCCAAACCGACCCTTATGGAACGATGTGATAGGTCCCCGCTTCGGACAGAATTCTGGCATTCAGGGCAAGCGCAAGTGCATTCAGGATCTCTTCCACCGTCATATCTGGCGCGAAAGTGCCGGTGACCATTTCATTAACCAGAGACGGGGCCACCTCAACTCGCACACTTCGGCTTGAAGAAAGCAGGACCGCCGCCTTCCGCAACGGGGTTTCCCTGAAAAAAACAAACCCGGTCCATCCCAGTTGATCTTCTATACTCACCTTTACGGGCGAAGTTGGCGTGGTGGCTCCCTGTGCTACGCTCGTCATCTGTCCGGGTACAAGCACAACACTCTGCGGGGTTTTGGTGATGGAAGCGACCTCCAGCCGTCCGCTCTCCAAAATAATCTGGGTCAGTCCACTCATTGAACGCACTCCAAAGCGTGTACCGAGCACTCGGGCAACCGCCTCCCCGGTCTGGACCGAAAATTGATCCGGCTTATGCATAATGTCAAAAAATGCGCTCCCCGTCAGCGCGACCGAACGCGCAAAACTCTCTCCATCCTCAAATTGGAGCGTTGCCGGTCCATTGAGATGTGCAACCGAGCCATCCGGAAGAAGGACACGCTCGTATTCGCCTGGATCTGCGTCCACCATCTGGAGCGTTGTATCTCCCCGATTCAGCAAAAAAATAACCGTAATCGCAGAGACCACCAGCACAGTAATGGCGGCGGCGATCCGAGACATTCGGGGCATCCGCAGCGGGAACACGCCGGAAAAGGACGGTTGATCCTCAGCTTCCCAGCACTCAAGAAAATCTTCCCGATCCTGTTCAATCTGAGTGCAGACTTCCGAAAAGCCTGGATGCGACTGGATCACCGGATCAAGATTTTTCCACTTCTCACTTACCTCTTGCGCCTCCTCATCACTCAAATCCTCTGCATGCCCTCCAAGTGCAAATGCATGGAGCACAAAATCACGGGCGCTGGGAATTCGGTTCCGCAGAGAGGTCCGGAGCCGCTGCCAGCCCGCCAGCGAACGCGCCAACCGCGGATCCGCTTCCAGATTCTCGGTGTGCGCCTTTCTTTCTTCGGCGGTGAGTGCTTCTTCACAAAGCACTTTTTTTATTAACTCAGATTTGTCCATTCCAAAACAGGGATCCGTACGCCTAGGACGCAGGAAAGGTACGAAAGGTAACAGCTAATCTGCAAATATAGATCTCATTTTCTCAAACGCGCGTTTGACCTGCATTTTGACGGCGGTTTCGGTCGTTTCGAGTATCTCGGCAATCTCTCTGTATTTGTATCCATGCTCACGAAGTTCCAGGATGCGTCTGGCGTGTGGAGTGAGCGTCTCCAGCGCCCGTTCTACATCAAATTTGCTCCCGGACCATTCATCCGATGAATTTTGTTTTTCGGGAAGCATCTGCGGCTCATAGGTCTTTTCCTTGGACGAATGCCGTCCCCGATAGTAATCATGCAGTTCAAACAGGGCCGCCTTCATTGCAAATGCTTTGAACTTATCCGGCTGTTTTAATGCAGCCAGGCCGGAATGAACCCGCAACAGCGAACACTGCACCAAGTCGTCTGCAACCGCCTGATTACCGATTTTCGCCTGAAAGTAATTCTTAAACACCTTCCCTAACCGTCCAAGGAGTAAATTCCTGGCGGCTTCGTCGCCGTCCTGAGCACGCTTCACAAGGGTTGGACTAAATTTGCTCAAGGCCATTCTATGTTCAAATCATGATCCGTCTAACTCCCTACTTCCACCGTTTCACTTTTATCTGTGCAGCGTTACGTTCTGTGCTGGCTGCCTCAGATTAAAACCCCGATCACAGGCCATCATACGCGCTCACCGAAATTTTGTCACGCTTGTCCTGCGGGAATTTCGGCTTGCGGCATTTAAGCCGTATAGAATCTGGCAGCGGAGCGGCATTCCTTTACCTGCCCCTGAAGAGACTCTGTGCCTGAATCCGTTTATTGGACAACATGGTCAAAACGTTGGACCGACAGAACTGCCCTTACTCTGCGAATCAGGAAGACACATCTCTGCAAAAATTTGTCCACCGGTGGAAGGCAGGCCGTGCTCTCGGCTGCTGCCAGTCCCGCCGTCCGCCCGCGGCAAAAAAAAAGCCCCAGAGAGTCTGGGGCTTTTTTTTGTTATAATGAAAAATCTAGAATAGATCTGCGCTCAGACGAAGCACATAAGCACGTCCATTATAATCCCATGGAGTACTTTCCGGGCGGATATTGCCCTGACTTCCGGTCTCATCGGAATGTGAGTCCGGCACCGTATCAAACAGATTGTCTATCCCAAGAGAGACACGATAATTGTCAAGAAAACGATACCCAACCTCAGCATCAACAATGACCGCCGAGTCAAACTCATCCAACAGACTTACTCCACCATTAACACATGAATTGCTGTTATTGCGGCAGGCAAACCATCCATCATAATAATTGAGGCGCAGCATTCCACTGGCAGAACCGCGTATATGACGTCCCATAACAACGATGCGGTGTTTCGGATTCAGGTCCTCAGTTTCCAACTGCCGCCGCGGTGTCAGAAGACTGAGCGTAAATGGACTGCTCAGCGTCTTTCCCAGAAATTCGTTGATCTGCCGGGGTGCAGAGAATTTTTCTAAGGAAGTCGCTGTCCAGTTCCAGGCAATGGATGCCTGGGTTGCATTTCCTGCTTCGCTCTCTGTGTCGTACGCCAAGAGAAGATCAATCCCGCGGGTGCGGGTATCAAAATCATTCGAGAAGAATTTTATTTCTTTCAAATTTTCTACACCACCCAGAAGATCCTCCGATTGACCATCTATAATATCCTGAATCTCATCGGTGATGGCAATGTTACCGGTAAGAGAAATCCTGTCCTGCAACGAAATGTCGAAGTAATCAAGGGTCAGCGTCAACTTTGATGAAAGATCAATGATGGTGCCCAATGATATACTGCGAGCGGTTTCCTCGGTGAGTTCCTCTCCCCCCAGAGCAACAGAAATCGCATGGGTTGGCGGAAGCTGTCCTGTTTCCACCAGCTGGTCCCCCGTACCGGAAAGTGCTGTCTGTAACGCCCAGAGATTTGCCTGACCAGGTGTGGGAGCGCGGAAGCCCGTTGAAACCGTCCCACGAAGACGGAACCCACTGGTCACTCGATACAACGCGGCAATTTTCCCCGTCAGCGTTTGTCCAAAGTCATTGTAATAATTCTCATAGCGTGATGCAACCCCTAACGTTAAACTAGAAGTTACGTCTGTCTCCAGGTCAAGGTAAAGAGAGACATTCGGGCGATCCTCTGAAATGGCAAATTTTGGATTCAGCCCCTGATAGCCATTGGAACCGACACTAAATCCCTGCGCTCCATATTTCCCCACACGGTAGGAATCCTCATCTCCACCTTCCGTGGTGAACTGCTCGGTGTGCCATTCCAGTCCGAACGCTACACTCAGCGGAGTAGCAAAAGCATTTACATCAACCGGGATGACTCCGGATGCAGAAATGGTAATCTCCTCCTGCTCATATCCACGAGGCTTAAACGAGGTGGGCGTGTCCGGCCCCATAGACGCATTGATCGTGTTGTAGATAAAATAGTTTATGTCACTGTTTCCATAGGAAAAGCTCAGATCCCAGCGAAACCCGGCATCGGCCCCGCCGCGAACCCCTGTGGTGACACTCAAATCGTAGATGTCTGCACCAAAGCGCGGGGTGAAGCCGCCGGGAAACAATTCATTGAAGAGGAAGCACTGGCCCTTGTACTGGGAAATGAAATTGTTGACCGATGCAAAATCCGAATCTAAACCGGGCACGACCTCACTGCAGACTACATCGTCGCTTTCATTGAGGTCCGCCACCGCTCTTACCGCATTGTCACCGCTCCCAAACCGGAATACAGATCCTCTGGCGCTGCCTGTCCCAGGAGCACGATAATAGAACCCGCCTTCGGAGGTGCGATTTCCATAGCCTCCGAATGCGTAGACCTGTGCATTTTCACCTACGTCAATTCCAGCGTTAACAAAGCCAACCACTGAATTACTTACGTCTGGACTTCCCCATACCTGGGCAGGATTATTGACCGGATACCCCCCTTTAATCAAAGCATCTTCGTCCCGGCGGAGTCCACTGCGAATGGTTGGATCCGCATCACGATACTCAAGGCTTAGATTGAGAAAGCCTCTTTCTGTAAGAGGAAGTCCCACATTTGCGGCGGCCAGGAAATTTCTGCCAACCCCTGAATAGTCATGTTCACTGAGCCCGTTTGCAGCGTTAATTCCCGTCGGGACTAAATCACTTCCACCGGCATACTGGCCACCCTGCAACCGTACGTGTACCCCGCGATTATTATCACGAAGCTGCATATTGAACACACCGGCTACGGCATCCGCACCGTACTGTGCAGCAGCGCCATCCCGGAGTACCTCAACCTGCTTCAGTGCAATACTCGGAATCATATTCATATCCGCTCCCTGGGATCCCGTATTCAGGGAACTGCCAAGAAGGGCCATGGATGCCGAACGATGACGTCGCTTACCATTGACTAATACCACGACATTATCAGGGGAAAGCCCGCGAAGCGTAATGGGACGCACTAATGTGGCCTCATCATCAATCCCGTGGCGCTGCACATTGTAAGAAGGAATCTGGGTACGGAGGATCTCATCAAGATCCGAACTGGTCTGGGAAGCCAGGTCTCTGGGACCAAACACATCAACCGGAACCGCAGAATCTTTCACAAGCCTTGGCAATCGACGTGTTCCGACCACAACGAATTCATCTATCTCCAGGATGCTCTCGCTCAGTTGCACATTGACCTCACTCATATCCTCCAGAACGAGCACTTCGTGGGTTCTATACCCCACAAAGCGAAACTCCAATGTGCTGCCGACAACAACATCCGAGATAGAATACATGCCATCAGAATCCGTGACCGTACCCTCCAGGGTACCCTGAACAATTACCTGTACACCCGGGAATGGCTGATTTGTCTCAGCATCCATTACCGTGCCGGTTATGGTAACCTGCGCCGCCACAAGGGGGGCGACCAGCAAACCAAGTGCTAGTGTTGATAAAGTAACGATTTGTTTCATTTTGAATGAAATTTGTTTTTGAAATTAGACGAACGCATACGCACACCCCAACCTCGGGGAACCTCCCGAAAAAACGGGAAGACTGTTGCATGAAAAAATAAAGCACCTATACAACAAGTGAGCCACATCTTCAGATGCACGCCAGTTCAGTATCGGACAAATATAAGGTTCTTTTGGAAAAAAGTCAAACAATCTCCCATGCCCGTACTCATTGAGAACCTGCGCAATGGAACTCCAGTATGCGACAACAGTGAGACCGTATACTGACGGATTCGGATTTGGTTGCTGTCTGCCCTTAGATTCTATCCAAATCGGATTCCCCGCTGCGCCTCAGGTCACCCCCCGTTCACAGCAATTGATCCGGGATTGTTCCGCCATTACCCTGACTTCCTGCACTTTTCCGGCAGCGCGTCATTTTGGCACCGATTATTTTATCACCCCCATCCTTGCAGAGCGTATTTTCGACACTGTAGCCAAAACCTTCTACTCCAGTTCATCACTGCTGCGGTGTAACGACAGAGAGGCCATCTCTATGAACCTCCCCGCTCACATTCCAGTCCCTTTGTCCATTCGTTTCGCTGCCTCCCAGTACCTGTCCAATTCTTCCAGCGGCGTTGTCTTCATATCTGGGACATTTGCTTCTACGTATTCAAACCGGTTCTGGAAACGGCGATTTGCAATTCTGAGAGCATCTTCCGGGTTCATGTGATTTTTTCGTGCATAGTTGACGAGTGCAAACAGTAAATCTCCAAACTCGCGTTCACGTTCGTCATCGGATTCGGATGACTTGAATTCCTGAATTTCCTCTTCCACCTTGGCCCATGTACTGTCCTGATCCGGGAAATCAAACCCGACGCTGGCAGCTTTTTCCTGCATCCGATACGCGGACAGGAGTGCAGGCAAACCGGCCGGAACTCCGCTCAATACAGACCGCCCCTCCCGCTCTTCTGCCTTGAGAGACTCCCAGTTCTGAAGCACTTCTTCCACCCCGGATACCTGAATCTCACCAAATACGTGCGGATGGCGCCGGACCATTTTATCCGTGACGGTTACGAGCACATCCGCCAGATTAAACTGACCGTTCTCTTCTGCAATGATACTGTGCAGGATGATTTGCAATAACAGATCCCCCAGTTCGGTGCTAAGCGCATGCATATCCCCCTGATCAAGTGCTTCAATGGTTTCATAGGTCTCTTCAATCAGCAAATGCCGGAGGGAAGCATGGGTCTGCTTCCTGTCCCATGGACAAAGTTTTCTGAGTTGCCGAATAACATTGACCAAAAGGATCCACTGAGGAGCGGAGTCGTTAACTTCGGAATACTTCTGGTTGTAGATTTCTCTGGACATTCAATCTAGACTTATATTTATCCTTATACTTCGTAACGAACACATTCTGGTTGCACGGAGACGTTTCTCGCTCTGATGCGTTTGATGTGCAGCCAGGGGGCTTACAATCTAACACAATCCAATCCATGCAAGACATAAATGTAAACAAAGTCGTCCTTATTGGACGCATCGGGGAAGAACCCGTCCTTCGTTATACCCAGACCAATACAGCGATTTGCTCACTGCGTGTGGTCACCACCGAGACGTTCACGAACCGGGAGGGAAATCTCATAGAGAGCAAATCCACGCATAGCGTCACCATCTGGGGACAAAAGGGAGAGGCATTCAAAAACCAGGCCCATGCAAATTCTCGTGTATTTGTGGAAGGGAGTCTCCGAAACCGTTCGTATGAGGACCGTGAGGGAAATACGAAGTGGGTTACCGAAATCAACGCACAAACCGCCATCGTGCTGGGAGTCGCGAGCGGACAACAAGCCTATCAGGGGGCACAGGGCGGCTATGTACAGCCTCAACAGGGGCAGACCTACGGTGCCCAGCCGGTGGTCCAGCCGCCCGGTCCCGTCGTACAGCAGCCTGGACAGGTACACCAGCCACCTGCTCCGGCAGTGCAACAAACCGGTCAGGCAGCCCCGCAGCCTGCTCCCGCAGTACAACAACCTGGTCCGGCAACCCCGCAGTCTGCTCCCGCAGCAAGGCAGAATCCAATACAGCAGAACCCGGCTCAACCGGAGGCACCGGCTGCGGAAAGTGCATCTCCTCCACAGACACCAGAAGATGACCTTCCCTTCTAGGGACACGGGCGAACCCCTCCAAACTTGATCCGGGATATAGAGAATTTGCATTTCCCATGAGTCCACCTACGGCATGCTCACCGCTCATGGCTTCCCTGCCTGTAAAAGGGATATGAATTCGTCACTGTTTTCTGTGCGCAATGCCTGTCTGGATTGCTTCGTGCTATTTTTCGAAATCCCCTGAGAGAGCCTGTGATCCTTACCGTTGCTTATCTTGCGTCATTATTCATATCAAACGCCTATCTTCACGGTAGGTCGAATCAGAAACCAAAGTTATGGCATCAATTCAACAAAGCGGCAATCAGAGTCGCGGGCAGTGGAGCGGACGGATGGGATTCATTCTGGCGGCCGCCGGAAGTGCAATCGGACTAGGAAACATCTGGCGTTTCCCCTACTCAGTGGCCGAGGGGGGTGGTGGCCTGTTTGTTCTGATCTACCTGTTTTTTGTTCTTGCAATCGGGCTGCCGGTACTCTTGGCGGAACTCAGTCTAGGCCGCGAATCAAGACGCAATCCGGTCGGTGCATTCAAGGCTCTGATCCCCGGAAAAATGTGGCCTTATGTGGGTGGGCTTGGCGTTTTGACGGGGGCAGGTATCCTTGCATTCTATTCTGTCATCGCTGGCTGGACGTTAGGATATCTGGGGAAAGCAGTCTCTGGAGCCCTGATACAGGCACAGGACGGGGAAACAAGTGGAGAAATTTTTAACTCGTTCGTAGCCGATCCTTTCTGGCCAATCCTGCTGAGCGGCCTGTTTTTGCTCTTAACCCTGTTCGTTGTGCGGGGAGGCGTTTCCAAAGGAATTGAACGGGCGACCACATTGCTGATGCCGGCACTTTTTGTACTGCTGATTGCCATGGCAATCCGGGCGGTCAGCCTTCAGGGAGGCATGGACGGGCTGATCTATCTGTTTACACCTGACTGGTCAAAACTGAGTTTGAATGTGGTCATGGGAGCACTCGGACAGGCTCTGTTCAGCCTGAGTCTGGGAATGGGCGCAATGATCACCTACGGATCCTACGTGTCGAAACGGGAGAATCTGTGGAAATCGGGCATCTTCATTGCAACGGCAGACACCGGGATTGCCCTGTTGGCCGGTCTCATTATTTTCCCAACTCTCTTCTTCGCCAACGCAGACCCGCTCGCCGGACCCGGACTCGTGTTTGTGGTACTGCCGACCATTTTCAATCAGATGCCTCTGGGAACGGTCTTTGCCGGTGCGTTTTTCTCATTACTTGCAATTGCTGCACTGACTTCAACCGTAAGTCTTCTGGAGGTGGTTGTCGCGTACTTTGTGGATGAAAAAGGCTGGAAGCGGAATCAGGCGGCCGTCGCCGTTTCCGGGTTCTGCTTTTTGCTGGCCATACCTTCCGCACTCGCATTCGGCGCAGCACCGGCATTCAGCGGCGGCGAGGGTTCCATTCTGCCGTTCAATCTTGACTTTCTGACTCTGAACAACAATATCTGGGGAAATTATTCATTGAGTATCGGGGCATTTCTGATTTGTATCGGAGTCGCCTGGGTCTGGAGCGTTCCCAGGTTTCTGGCAGCGCTTGAAGATGGCGGGAATCGAACATTCCCGATGCCTGGACGTGAGGTCGTTGGCTTCCTGGTCAAAATCATTTGCCCTCTGGCCGTATTGATTGTTCTGATCTTCATTGTGGTCACCGGACAATATTTTTAATGTGAATTCACACATCCCTGTCTGATTCGTATGCACCAAATACTTTTACAGTTTGGACCCTCCTGAAGGCCCCACTCCGGCCATACCTAGTCTCCTGTTCCAGACGTTTGGTATGCCGGTATCACCGACTGAGATTATTGTCTTTCTGCTGCTGCTACTTGCCAGCGCAGTGGTATCCGGTTCCGAGGTGGCACTTTTTTCGCTGAGTGCCACAGACCGGGAAACACTCGCTGCACGGGGAGATCGCCGTAGCCGGCGGGTTCTGATGCTCCTGAAAAAACCGCATCAGTTACTGGTCATCATCCTGCTGCTCAATACGCTGATCAATGTTTCTGCCGCAATTCTTGCAGCGATGGTGACAAAAAATGTCGCCGAAGCCCTTGACCTCGGCATTGAGGTTGTCTTTGCCGTCGAGGTGATTGCGCTCACGCTCACGCTGCTGATCGTATCCGAAATCACCCCCAAACTGATCGCATCCCAACATTCCATCGCCTACAGTCGTGCGGTTGCAGGTGCACTTGCAATCATCTCCCGCCCCCTGTACCCGGTCATCTTCGTGCTGACCCGTATGTCGCACAGTGTTCAAGGTGTTTATCGCAATTGGGGGGATTCCGAGGATATGGACCTGCTTTCCTCGGACGACCTGCGCGTAATGGCCGAAATCGGCAAAGATCATGGATCTCTGGAGGAAGATGAGCATGGCTGGATCCAGTCCCTGCTTGATCTGGGGGAAACCACCGTGCAGACGATCATGGTCAACCGCCTGGATATGTCAGCCATTCCGGTCACCGCCTCTCTGGCAGATGCATTAGACCTGATTCGATCCTGCGGTCACTCCAGACTCCCGCTCTATAAAGATCACCTGGATAACATCCAGGGCATTGTCTATGCAAAAGATCTGCTCCCCTTCCTTAACCGACCTGATACCAGCGTGAACTGGGACCAGATCATCCGTCCTCCAATTTTTGTGCCACTTGGACGAAAACTAGATGACCTGCTGCAGGACTTTCAACATCGTAAAACCCATATTGCAATTGTCGTGGATGAATATGGCGGAACGGCAGGGCTGGTGACGCTTGACGATGTGTTAGAGGAAGTCGTTGGCGAAATTGAAGATGAGCATGACGAGGCACGGGACACGCTTATTGATAAACTGGGCGAACAGGACTACCGTGTGGATGCACGGATCCCTCTCACCGATCTCAATGATGCTCTGGATATTTCGCTGCCGACAGACACCTATGCATTCGAAACCCTGGGGGGACTCATTTTTCATTTGGCTGGAGATATCCCTGAACCCGGTTTTACAGCCACTCACGATCTGCTGGATATTTTGGTGGAAAAAGTGGAAAACAACCGAATCCGCCTGGTGCGTGTCCGGATCCGAAGTGACAGCAGGGAAGCAAACGGAATAATTCCCTGAAATATGAAACCCTAGTGACCGGACTGGATTCAATGGCTTATCGACCACTGCTACGCTGCTGAGCCTCATATGGACAGCATAAAAGACCATTGCGGAATTTTTGGCATCTTCAACTCGCCGGAAGCCGCCCGCCTTACCTACTTCGGTCTGCACGCGCTCCAGCACAGAGGCCAGGAGTCGTGCGGGATTGTCAGTTCCTCTTTTGATCCGGTGCGGCAGCGTCGGATCATGTCGGCGGTACGTGACTTTGGCCTTGTTCTGGATGTGTTTGATAATCCTGATCTTTTCCAGAACCCTCTTAGAGGCAAATCGGCAATCGGTCACACCCGCTACTCTACAAGTGGTTCTTCTGTCAATCGCGCCAATATCCAGCCTTTCCATGTTCAGTATCGTGACGGAAACCTTGCGGTTGCCCACAACGGAAATCTCTCCAATGCAACCGGCCTCCGGCGCTCCTTCAGTGAAAAGGGCACGCTCTTTCAGTCTACCTCGGATACCGAACTTATTCTGCATCTGATCTCCCAGAGCCGTCAAAAAAATCAAGTGGATCAAATTCTGGATGCCCTTGAAAAAGTGGAAGGGGGGTATGCATTAACCGTGCTCACAGACAATCGTCTGATTGCGGTTCGGGATCCAAACGGATTCCGACCACTGGCACTGGGGCAATTACCCAATCAGGAAGGCAGCGGAGGAATTGCCTACTGTATTGCAAGTGAGACTTGTGCCTTTGACATGATTGGCGCTGAATATATCCGTGATGTGGAACCCGGCGAAGTCATCATCATTGACCGGAAAGCCTGTGAGACAGGGGTCCCGCACAGTGAATATCTCTCGGGTGCTTATGGGGTGAGCCAGTGTATTTTTGAGTATATCTATTTTTCCCGTCCGGACTCCCGGATCTACGGGGAGATGGTCGACAAGGTGCGCCGAAAATTTGGCAAGCAGCTGGCCCATGATGCCCCGGTTCCCCGTGTGCCAACCGAAGAAAAGGCACCGCTTGTGATCTCGGTACCCGACTCTTCCAACACCGCCACACTTGGCTATGTGAGCGAATGTCAGAAGCTTGGATACCGTTGCAAGTACGATATCGGTTTGATCCGCAATCACTATGTCGGCCGCACCTTCATCGCCCCGGGGCAGGACAGCCGTGAACTACGGGTTCGATGCAAATTCAATACGGTGGACGGAGTCTTGAAAGACCGCATTGTTGTTGTTCTGGACGATTCCATCGTTCGGGGAACCACGGCAAAGCTTCTGGTCAGGATGATCCGGGAAGCCGGTGCGAAAGAGGTTCATTTCCGTGTTGCTTCCCCAACGGTTGTGAGTCCCTGCTTCTATGGGATGGATTTCCCCAGCAAGCAGGAATTGCTTTCCAGCAAATTTGATGATGTATCAGCGATAGGAGAATGGCTGGGCGTAGACTCACTTGCCTATCTGAGTATTGAAAGCCTCAAAAAAGCGGCCGGGGATGCCCACGACAGTCCGCACCGCTATTGTGATGCATGTTTTACCGGCTGCTACCCCGTACCTGTGGGCGATCATGTCACAAAAGAGGCCTACGACTAGGATCCATTGGGGGACACTTCACAGGTGGGAGGACGATTCGTGTCCGCCAGATAAATGATCTTCCAGCCCTCATCAGTCCGATAAAACTGCATTGAGTTCACCCCGCAGTGGCTGAGTCTGTCTCCAAGGAAAAAGGCGAACTCCATCCATGCCGAAGCCAGTCGTCCATCCACCGAGATCTGAATATTCCAGATCCGCTCATCCCATATCTCATCATGCGGTGTACCAACCGCCTGGACAAATCCATCTGCAGGCCCGATACGCAGACCCTGTGAACCGGCCCGGGCCATCAACGCCTCGTCATGCAGTACACTGCGCACCATCGTACTGTCGCCGGCACGCATTCCGTCAAATAAACGATCAATCACAGCTCGAACATCGGCTTCATCGGACTGGGCATACGTTGGTGTCTCCATCATACCAATCACGATTACACAGCCAAACGAGAGAAAATAAAAGGATTTTTGCATGGTAAAAACCAAATTGAACTGTCCGTCAAAACTCTTACCCGGCAGATCCGTTCCGCACATAATACTTCAGAATTCTCCTCTTCCCCGCGACGAATTGTCAAGAAACATGAGTATACATTCCATGTATGCAGATACTGTCGAAATTCATCCAGCGGATGAATCGGCGCAATCCCATTGAACCATAGTGAGTATTGGAAATTTGATGTAATACAGAATCATTATCTTGGATTTTTCCTCTATCCTCCGAAAATTTCATACGAAAGCCGCATAATGGGGACCGGACGAACCACAGAAGAATCGTTTAACAGCGCACTTGGAAACGCACTGCGGCGCACCTGCGTGCGCTGGTCGGAATCTCCGGAATGCGTCCAGGTCGAAGAGACCCGTCTCCTGCACGGGCAGCCGGGCCTGAAGCCCGACATTTTGATCAACGACGGCGTGTTCCCGCCGGTCATTCTGGAATGCTCCTTTGCCGGCCCGGATGCCGAGCGGGATGCCGTTAAGCGGCTC
>JAJEFL010000120.1:0-8883 GCA_022820435.1 Rhodothermales bacterium | reverse complement strand
GGACATGAGCGTCTTACACCGGGAGATGAGTGTGGAGGAGTTTAACAACGGATATTTCTATGTGTCTGACCTGCGCACTTTTGCCCGCGAACTCGGAATCACCGTCGGGAATTTTCGAAAATTTGAACTGGAAGAATTGATTCGGGAATATTTGCGGACGGGAAAGGTACCGGATCGTAAACCTGTCTCTCCCCGCAAAACCGGCACAGTACGTGATGTACTGAAAGAAGAAACGGTAGTCACAAACTATGTTGGAGACAGGAAGACCAAGGCTTTTTTGTTGGAACTGGTTCACGCCGAAGCACCGGGCCTTCGTAACAAGTCGGGGCAATGGTACTGGCTCAATGACTGGAGGCGCAAAAGACAGGTAGCACGGGAACGCTTTACCTATCGTGACTTAGCCGGGCACCTGCGCATGCTGATGCAGACCCGAGGCCGTCTGCCTCAGATCCTCTCCGCACGAATGAACAACTTTATTACAGACTTCCGGGCAGATCCAGCAAACGCAGGCATTTCAAGGGACGAAGTACTTAAAGCCTGGAATTGGTTAAAGGCACAGCCGGGCCCCAACACCTATCATGAATTTCGTAATCTGCTCTCCTCTGATGAATCGGAGGGAGCAGATGCAGATCGATACAAGTGCGGGCATATAAGCGGAGGGTAGCTATTTACTCCAGACCGGTTTACAATGAATCGTCTGTAAGGCTCTGGTTCATGGGACACAGAGTTTGCCAAGTACGGCGGGGCGGGCAGCACCGGTGACCGATGGGATATTGGTTGGGATACCGTTTGCACTCTCATGAGCCAAGACCGCAAAGCAAAGGGCCTCTTTGCTGTCAGAATCCACTCCGTGCAGATCGGATGTCTCCATAAGTACGGGAGTCCCGCCCTGTGCAAAATAATCTCCAAGCAGGTCGATCAGCGTCCGGTTGTGGGCACCGCCGCCAGACAGGATGAGCCGGTCAAGCAAATGCGTTGGCTGTATAAATGACTCGTAGGCCTGCCAGATGGATGCAGCGGTTAAAGCAGTCGCCGTGGCAATCAGATCCTCCGATGACATCTGACCGGCATGATCCAGAAACCGCTGCAGGAATGCGTGACTGAGATATTCACGCCCCGTTGACTTGGGCGGGACGGCGGAGAAATAAGGATCACACAATAATTCCGAAAGTAAGCGCTCATTCACGGTGCCGGATTTTGCAATATGTCCCCCTTCATCAAAAGGTAGTTTCAGACACCGACGACACAGGGTATCCATAATCATGTTGCCGGGCCCCGTATCAAAACCATAGACCTGCTCAGTCCCGGCATTCGGAGGCAGAATCGTCAGATTTGCCACACCGCCAATATTGAGGCAGCCACGGGTTTCCGTATTGTGCGTAAAGATCACATAATCAAAGTACGGCACCAGAGGAGCCCCCTGCCCTCCACATGCCATATCGGCCATCCGAAAATCCCCCATCACCGGTACCCCCAATAATTGTGCAATCGTTGAGGGGTCTCCAATCTGAAGTGTAGAAGAGATATCTTTGCCGGCAACCATGACCTGATCAGGGAGATGGCGGATCGTCTGGCCGTGGCATCCCACCAAATCAAACTGATCCACCTTTTCTCCATGTGCCTCAACTGTACACCTCACCGCTTGGGCATATTCGTGTGCCAATCGCACATTCAACTGACTGAGTTCCACGACACTGATCGACCCCTGACTAGCAGCCCGCTTCAGAGCGTTTCGCAATTCTTCCGGGAACGAATACGTCGCTCCGTACCAGTTCTTGATCAAGAGGCTTCGCCCATGCCCCTCAAGCGTCGCAATTGCGACATCAATCCCATCCAGAGAGGTGCCGCTCATCACACCGGCAACACGGCGACGATTTCGTTGGATGATCACTTGCCCGATCCCGACTGTGCCAGTTGGTCCATTTTTTCTGCTTCACCGAGCAGGCGCTCTTTTTCGTGTGGATTCTGTTCGCTGAGGGACCGGTAGACGGCTGCAGCTTCAGAGTATTTTTTCTGGGTGGACAGGATACGGGCAAACGTCTCGGTCACCGGATCATCGTCCGAAAATTCTTCCAGGGGTTCGTCATCATCAAGGACCACCTCAAAATTTGCCCGATCCGAAGAATCAAGCTGCTGAATCAGAGTTTGAATTTCATCGGTCTCTCCAAAAATCTCGTTTAGCCCGCTCTGCAAACGCTCTGTATGGGTGAAGACATTCACCCCGTCCGGCAGTTTCATCTTCCTTAGAATCCTGTCCTCGGAACTCAGCGAACTTGCAGTTTCCCAGACAGAGTTTGCACGGGTATGCTGGTTGCACACATCTAATGCATGCCCCAGGACGTAATTCGTCAATATATCTTCAGGATAATGAAGGCGCATTTCCCGGAGTTGCTCTATGGTCTCGGATGCGCGGCCTTTATCAATCATTATTAAGGCATCAAAAAGGGTGAGTGTGTTCATAACGGCTGCGTGCGAAGTTCAAGAAGATTGTATCGGGTTACAAATATATACGACAGCGAAAATATCATCTGGAATCCTGCGGCCGCCCAGATCCCCTCCCACAGCAGAAAGAAGAGCCCTGTAAGGGAATATACGGCCATCACGGTTTCAAATGTGATCACCAGTTTCGGCCTTCGGACACGATACTTCCCTTTTGCCTTCGGTGTCCGTTCAAAGGGGATATGGAATCGTCTGAGCGCATCCCAGACGGCTTTTGTATTGCTCACTGCAAGGCCCATGGATCCTGCCATGAAAATTGGGAAAAATCGCATACGACGCTTCCAGTCCGGATAGAGTTGACGCTGAGCAAACGTCTGTGCAAGAAAAAAACCCAGCAGACCGACCAGTCCGAAGCCCATAAGTCCAAAATAGGCTTCTCCCGGGCCGAATCCACGGGTCTGCCGGAATAGAAGAAGCGGGTGAAGCAGGGCGGCAAGAAACAGACAGGGATACACCGCGTGCGCGGTCAGATGGATGGTTCCCTGAATCTTCGTTCTGAGCGGGACGGATGCCTGCCACAGCGGGCGAAGCAGTTTGCGGGCCGTCTCTGCAGTCCCTTTTGCCCAGCGGCTTTGCTGAACCCTCAACGCACCCAGTGTCTCCGGCAGTTCCGCAGGAGACTCGAGTTTATGGAGATATATAAACTTCCATCCCTTCAACTGCGCCCTGTAACTCAAATCCAGATCCTCCGCCAGCGTGTCGCCCTGCCATCCCCCTGCTTCGGTGATACAGCGCCGCCTCCAGAGCCCCGCTGTTCCATTGAAATTAATAAAACAGCCCGAGGCGCTGCGTGCAACATGCTCAATGGCAAAATGCGTGTCAAGAGACCATGCCTGCACTTGAGTAAGTAGCGAGGAATGAGCATTTATGTGACCCCAGCGTGTCTGGATCATCCCCAGGTCATCTTCTTCCATGTAGGGTACCAGAGAAAGCAGAAAATTTTCCGGCGGGACAAAATCTGCATCAAAAATTGCAATCAGGTCTCCGTCTGCTGACTTCAAACCATTCTCCAATGCCCCTGCTTTGTAGCCTTTACGGTGGGAGCGCTGGATATGAGAGATGTTGAGCCCCTTTGCACGCCAGTCAGCAACTGCCTGACGGGAAATTCCAACGGTTTCGTCCGATGAATCGTCCAGAACCTGTACCTGTAACCGGTCACGGGGATATTGAATGGCGGCGCAGGCATCAATCACGCGTCTGGCGACCCCGGCTTCGTTATAAAGCGGGATTTGGATGGTCACCCGCGGCAAGGAACCATTGCGGTTCGGATTTGGCGGCGGAACAGGATCCGGCGTTCCATTGCGGGCAACCATGACTGCCATCCACAGCAGGTTAACCCCATAGAAGGCAAGTACAAGCATAGCGCCCGCATACAGTACGGCAAGGCTGATCATTACCAGTCGGAGGTTGCCGCCGTGAAAAGATCATCTGCAATATTCTCAAGCGCAGCCAACGCAGCAGATTCTTCTGCCTCCAGCCCACCCTCCAGCGCATCATAATCGTCAAAGCCACTGAAGGTCCGCTCCAGGACATCCTCATCTATCTGATTCGCATACTGGGCCGCAACCGAGATGGACACCCGGTTGTACTGAGCACGCTCCTGCCCGGTCACTGAAGTTGGCGCATTCACATACCGGGTAATCTGGGCGGTAAGCAAGAGATCGGCCTCCGTTTCATCTTCAACCAAACTCAGTCGTGTCTGCTGGACAAACCGCTCAATCATGAACTCCGTCAGAGACTCATCCAGAAGTGTGAGCGGACCGACACTTTGGTCTTCAGCAAGCGGGATGGCAATGGTGTTCAGGTGCGCAGGAATACTTACACCGCTGAAGCTGTAATAGGAACATCCCTGTAGAAAAAAGGCAATCCCAGCCAGTAATACCAGATTAGCCCGGGTCCTCATCCAGTTCCTTAAGCTTACGGTACAGGGTGCGGTAACTGATCCCGAGTGCCTTCGCAGATTCCTTACGGTTTCCGTCAAATTTCTCCATGGCCTTCATGATCAGTTTTCGTTCCGCCTCCTCAATGGTTGGCAGCGGCTCGTCTTCCGGTTCCTCTTCCACTTCGTACGCCACCCCATCCAGGTTCTTCTCCGTCTTGGGTTCAGGAAGCATCGGCAAGGCAGGGCGTTGAACCTGCACCTCCTCGGCATACTGTGGACCCGGCTTACTGCCGGGAAGATGTTCACGAAATACCTGACCTACATCTTTGCGCAGATCCTGAATATCCTGACGAATTTCCAGTAATGCCCGGTAGACCACTTTCAACTCGGGGGAAGACTCACTATCTGTTGGGGGCTCCCCATTTACCCGCATGATCGAAGTTGAGGGACGGTTGGCAGTGATGCCGCGCAAAAAAGGACGGATATCATCTGCATCCACATCGGCACCACGGTGCAGGACAACAACCTGATCGGCCACATTCCGCAGTTCCCGTACATTTCCAGGCCACGAATATGACTCAAGAAGCTCGTAGGCGGCCGCCGACAATATGCGGCGGGGAGATTGATATTTCTGACTGGATGAATACAGGAACGCATCAAAGATCGGCCGGATGTCTTCCTTGCGCTCACGCAGTGGAGGGATGTGAATGATCACGGTGCTCAGGCGGTAGTAGAGGTCTTCCCGAAACCGGCCATCGGTTACTTCACTGCCCAGATTCTTGTTCGTTGCTGCCACAACACGTGCATCCGTGCGCTGAATGGTCGTAGATCCAACACGGTTAAACGTACCGGACTCCAGCACGCGAAGCAGTCGCACCTGGGTCGGCTGCGGCATTTCGCCAATTTCATCCAGAAAGATCGTCCCGCCGTCTGCCTCCTCAAAGAGGCCGCGCCGGCGTTCAGTAGCGCCCGTGTAGGCTCCTTTCTCTGCACCGAAGAGTTCAGACTCAATCAATCCCTCGGGGATTGCCCCCGTATTAATGACCTTGAGTGCTTTATGCCGGCGCAGGGACAATTCGTGGATCGCCTGTGCAATCAGCTCCTTACCAACGCCACTCTCTCCCTCAATCAGGACAGAGATGTCCGTCCGTGCAACCTGGCGGACCCGGTCGATGACATGGTGAATCCCAGGGGATTCCCCAATGATTCCAAATCGGTCTTGTACGGTTTTTCGATCCATAGACTAGGGATTCCTTGCTCACTCAACCAGAGAGAACCTCGCCAAAGAGAGTCGCGGAGGTGCACCCTTTGATCTTCACATTCGCGTACATTCCGGCCTGAAGTGTGCCTTGATCAAAGATGACCATCTTGTTTGTATCGGTACGACCGCACAGTTGTTCGGGATTGCGCTTACTGGCACCTTCCACCAGTACGGTATGCGTGCGTTCGATCTCCATTTCGTTTCTTCGGCGGGAAATTGAATTCTGGAGAGTGATGATTTCACTTAAACGGCGTTTTTTGGTCTCTTCAGGAATATCGTCGGTGTACTTGCGCGCTGCATACGTATCCGGGCGCTCCGAGTACATAAACATGAAGGCATGGTCATACTGAATCTCCTCCATCAGGGAGAGAGTGTCCTGATGCTCTGCTTCGGTCTCCCCGCAAAACCCTGCAATAATATCGGTGGAGAGCGACACATCCGGGCAGATTCTGCGTGCGTGTTCAATGAGTGCACGATACTCTTCAGCAGAATAGCCCCGGCGCATACGATGCAGAACCTCCGAATTGCCATGCTGCACCGGGAGATGGATAAAATTGCACACATTCGGGCGCTCTTTGTGGACTTCCAAGAGCGCTTCGGAGCAGTCTTTTGGATGACTGGTGGAATAGCGGATACGCAGCTGCGGAGAAAGCAGACTGACCCGATAGACCAGGGTGGCAAAATCTACGGGGCCATCCCTGTACGAGTTCACATTCTGCCCCAGCAGGGTCACTTCCCTATACCCGGCATCCAGAAGTTCCTGGCATTCCTGAACAATGGTGGCGGCATTCCGGCTGCGCTCACGCCCGCGTGTGAAGGGAACCACGCAGAATGCGCACATATTATCGCATCCCCGCATGATGGAGACAAATGCACTGACCCCGTTAGAATCGTATCGCACCGGCGCAATGTCCGCATACGTCTCTTCGCGGGACAACTGAACATTGACCGCGCTCTGCCCCGTTTCCTCCACCTGACGCAGCAGGCGGGGCAGGTCCCGGTAGGCATCCGGCCCGATGACGATATCGACCAGACGTTCCTGTTCCAGAAGCCTGTGACGCAGGCGTTCCGCCATACAGCCGAGGACTCCGATCTTTAGATCAGGATTACGCTTGCGTTTGCGTGCACGAAAAAACTCAAGGCGCCGCCGGACCCGCTGCTCCGCATTCTCCCGGATTGCGCATGTATTCAGAAGTACAACATCTGCCTGGAGAGGATCATGCGTGAGTCCGTACCCCGCGCTGCGCAGGACGGACGCGACGATTTCGGAGTCAGACACATTCATCTGGCATCCGTAGGTCTCCAGATACACAAACGAACTGCCTTCGGATTCCGATTGCGGCAGTTTGATTGCGTCCAGATCTTCAAGTATGGGCAGACTTTTTTGCACGATTTTTCAGGAAAATGATTCAACGGACAGCAGAAAACGCACAAATACCCGTTTTTGTTCTTCAAAGCTCTTGTTCCGCATAGATTCAAGTCGTAAATTTGGTTTTCAATCCTGATCAACCCTGTTCAAATGAAACGCATTCTTTTTACCGCAGCAGCAGTTTTTCTTCCTTTTGCCGTGACGGCGCAGCCGGATCCGGCGGTGCCGGATGGTGAGAATCTGATGGTGCCGGAATCCTGGCAGGTACGCCTTGACCGGCCAAACCCGGAAGCCGTCATTGGTTCGGAGGCGGATTCAGTTGATATTTACTTTGTAAACATGACACCGGGTTGGCACATCACCACCGGCCCTGCAGCCATCTTTTATCATCCCGAAATGATGACCGAGGGAAACTATACACTGGAGAGTACGATCCACCTGTTTGATCCAGGGGAGCGCCGTGAGGCGTATGGCGTGTTTATGGGCGGTCAGAATCTGGACGGCGAAGAAATCATGTACGACTACTTCCTTCTCCGCAACACCGGAGAATTCCTGCTCAAGCGCCGCAGCGGAGCAGAAACCTCGCTGATTCAAGACTGGACGGCGAGTGATGCTGTAAACACTTTTGGGCCGGATACCGAGAGTTCGGTGGAGAACCACCTGAAAGTTGATGTTCAGGAAGAGACCGTCACCTTCTCGGTCAATGGCACCGAAGTGGCAAGTGTTTCCCGTGACCAGGTGATGACCGGGGGCTCTGCCGGACTTCGGATCAACCATGCACTGAATGTACATGTCAGCGACCTCAAGGTAACTCCTCACGAATAAGGGCCGATCACCTGGCCTGGAATCGGTAAATCCCTGGAAATGACTTCAGGTGTGCCGGCGGGCGCAACTGGCCATGGCATGTCCCCGGGCCGTCATCGTCGTGGAGGAGATGACCGGGTACACACTGAGCGGCCAGAGAATCCAGATCTGGGAAGATTGACTCCCCGTCTGCTTGCTCCCTCCGCAACTGGATCCATAAAAATTCCGGGCATGCGCCGGATCAGCCGCTGATGAGGTGAGCATTGTTCAGCCCGAACTGGACACACACCAGCACAAGAAATACTCTGTTGTTTATCGATTGCAGGTTCAGCCGATTCATCTTGCTGAAAACAAAGCTCATCAAAAAATGAAAAATTAAAAAAGATGCCAGAATGTTGGAGGTTACCGAACGGAGAATATTTCCCTTGAGTAACTGCTCAAAAGAATGTGTGATGCCGCAAAAACTGCACTTAAGATGCAAAATCTCTTCAAACAGACAAATATGCGGGATACACGATCCCTGCAGAGCGATATAAGCGAACAGGACACCTAAGATCACCAGAGGCTGGTAGGGTCTCCCCAATTTTTGTATTCGCTGCAAGTTCAATGTTCCCGGATTTGAAGTGTATGGTGTCATTCTGCGGTCTCATCCCGTCAAAAAATAGACATTCCCCCTGCAAGGGAAGGATCCATCAGAAAAGCGGACCCTGCAGGTGTCCACGGATCTGAGCAGAGGGGCAGTACTTTCTACTCAACCGCCGATACCTGCGTCTGGAGGGTATCCCCGAAATTAACCTGATTCCTGCGGTTCCCCAGGCGCTGTTTCTGAGTGCATCCCGCTCTACCATGAATAACCGCATGACAGACAGCGGGTCGGCTGTCTGTCAGCAAGAAGCGCTAACAACCCTATTGGGAAAAAGCAAATTGCAACCAGCACCTGCCACGCATGGTACCCTCCTCTTTCCGTCAGTGTGTTGCATTTTGGACACGATATTTTTGCCATTTTGGATCACAATTGGTTTTGACAACGATAAGGAAGGGAAACCCGAAAAGTATTTTTTTGTTTCG
>JAJEFL010000205.1:0-10537 GCA_022820435.1 Rhodothermales bacterium | reverse complement strand
AATAGGTTGCGATTTGACGGTTGCTGCACCCATCTTTGTGGCGATAGCGCAGAACGTCCCGGATATGTTTCATGGAAATTCGTGGTTGCGGCATAGAAACCTCTAGTTTGTTAAAGGCCCCGCTTATGCCGTTCAATACATGAGGCTCCAACCACAAGTCCTGCCGACAAAATCCCCCGACCCATACCCCACAAAATAACAGCGGAAATTGGGCCGAGCCAGGTGGGCAAATTCAATCTGAATCTACAGATGGTATCGGACGCATAGATTTTGACTTTATACCGAACCCAACTCACTATATCCGTTTCGGCTTCGGCAGCACGATACATTCATACCATACGGGAGCTTTTTCAGAGCGGTGGTCCGGCACCGATGCTGTTCCTTTCGACACCCTTTTTACGCCGGACTATTTAACCCGTGGACTGGAGTTGCACGCATATGTGGAGGATGAAATACGACTGACCTCCAAGATAGCCGTCAATGCAGGTGTGCACGCATCAAATTTTTCGGTTAAAGAACGGCATTACCGTTCCATTCAGCCGCGGATTGGTATCCGGTTCAATCTTGGTGCAAAGACATCTGCAAAGATGTCGTTTGCATCCATACGACAATACGTACATGTGTTGACCGCAACCAGCAGTGCGTCTTTCCCATTGGATTTGTGGGTACCTGCGACAGATCATGTGCGGCCCCAAGAAGCCATCCAGTTGGCAGCAGGACTGAACAGAACATTGGGTGGTGGCCTGTATGACCTATCAGTGGAGGGTTTCTACAAGGGTATAAACCATGTAATAGAATACAAAGACGGCACCCGTCACTACGATTATACTCCTTCTGACAACTGGCAGAACAGAGTTACATCAGGACGGGGTACATCCTACGGCGGGGAGTTGTTTATCCAGAAAAAGCGCGGTCGCATAACCGGATGGGCCGGATACAGCTTAACGAAGACAAACCGCGAATTTGCCGAATTAAACGGCGGCAGGCCATTCCCCTACCGATATGATCGCCTGCATGATGTGTCTTTGGCCATTGACTGGCACTGGAAAGAATCTACGAGGTTTGCTGTAATCTGGGTATATGGCACTGGCCAAGCGGTATGGTTACCCCTTGGACAGAGTTACGGGCTACTCCATGAGCCGATACCTAATATCACATCAGATGGCCCCGCCACCGCTCCGATTCGCATTTATGGGGATCGCAATTCATTTCGGATGCCCGCCTATCATAGGCTGGACATTGCCGTACACCGAACACGCGAACTAAAATGGGCCAAACGTCAATTGTCGTTTGGGGCCTACAATGCCTACAATAGAAGAAACGCCTTTGTAATTCAGGCGACTGAAGCGCTACCTGGGAATCCAGAAGAACAGTACTTGGTTTTCCAAAGAACGACGGCATTTCCCATCATTCCATTCGTAACCTATAAGCTGGAAATCTGACACGGTCAGGATGCGACGTATATCAATCCTACTCTTATTGATTGTACTGGGATGCGAAACGATGATTGAAATTGATCCTCCGGAGTACGAGACTGAGCTGGTGGCAACCAGTCATTTCTCGCCTGACAGCATTTGGTCTGTAACATTGCACCGGAGTGCAAGTATCGGTGTTAAACAAAATGTATCAGATCTGTATGTGGAGGGTGCATCTGTGAAGATCATATCTGGCACAACTCTGATTGATTCCCTTGTCCACCAAGGCAGCGGCCAATATAAATCTTCTGCTTCCAAACATCCGTTACCTAAGACGAGCTATACACTTCACGTAGATGTCCCCGGACAATCCAGACTTCAGGCTAGTTCCTCTGCTCCACCCCGAACACTTATCACGGACTATGGCATTGAACTTTTAGGATCAATTATTGAGGTCCCCGAGCCTTTAGGAATGTATCGAATATGGATTGAATTCGGGGATGCACCGGGTACGAACATGTACAGTATTGGCGTGTACCGCCTCAGGCCTGAGCAGACTTTAGACCAGTCTGTTGTTCCAGACAGTGCCTACCAACGTGAAGACCGTTTTGTCTCTATCGGCCCTGGATGGTATTGCGGGTTTCAAAGTGCACTTGAGATTGACACAGAATTTCGCGGCGGTGCCGGATTGGGATGCGAAATGCTCGCTGTAACAGACCGATATTTTGATGGACAGAAGCATGCATGGTCCGCAACATTGGAACTCTACACACCCGCGGACGAGAGTTATGGGAAAAATGAACTGTTACTTGTCTTAACCTCCTACAGCAACGACTACGTTGAATATACCCGAACCTTACTTGAGAATCGGGAATCCGGGCCATTTCTTGAGCCCTTTTCCGTATACTCAAATGTCGATGGAGGATTGGGGATTTTCGCGGGCTACACAAACACCACCGTGATTCTCCCCCTCACAGAATAGAGCAAAATCTGAACCTTCAGTTAGGTCTTTGGGAAATGATGTATCATGCTCACCAACTGATGAAGTCATTCTTAACGGCAGAACTGAGTTCATGGCGGAATAAAGGTTGACCATACTCCAGATAAATATGATCCGGGGGCTTATCTTTCCTCGGATGTCGTTTGAAGGAAAACCTTTCTGCAGGTTTCATTACTATCTTTTGCGCTTATCCGTTTCAGCACTGAGTACATTCAACTGAAGAAAACATGAATATTGACCGTGTCTGTATTAAAGGTCTGTTCAACTGCTTTGATCATGATCTCCGGTTTCAGGCGGGAGAGCGAATTATGTTCATATCCAGCCCAAATGGCTTTGGTAAAACTACGACACTTAATCTCATCAATGCATTGTTCAATCACGCACCGAGCAGCCTCGTTCGTGCACCTTTCCAAAAGCTTGATGTTTCGTTTAATGATGGTGGCCATTTGATTGCCGAAAAACTACCCGTAAATGAGTCTGGTTATGGCGACTACCTTCCAGTAAAATTGACCTATAACCGAGATGGTACACACGAAACTTTTTCTCCTGCCAGAGTTGTAATCGACAAGAATCATCCAGGAATTCTGATTGAAGCCATTGAAGATTTTATACCGGTACTCAATCAGGTGGGACCTGATCAATGGTACGACACGGAGACGGGGGCGAAGCTATCTCTGGCGGATGTCCTGGAAATCTACCCGGATAACCTTCCCGCTGAACTATTACCTGAAGTATCTCTGATCCCCGACTGGCTTCGAGAAATCAAACAATCCATCAAGGTGCACCTTGTGGATACGAAACGACTATCCCGTATATCTCAATACTGGAGGCATGGCCGCTCAGTCTATACAACACATACCATAAACCATTATTCCCAGGAACTCGCCAGCCATATCCGGGACTCAATCATTGAGTATGGAAAATTGTCGCAAAACCTTGACATCTCTTTCCCTAGTCGCCTGATTACTGGACACCAAGCGTTGAATGATTCAGTTCAGAACCTGCGTGATGACCTTGAGGCAATTGACAGGAGGCGCTCGGAATTAGAAAATACAGGGCTGCTGAAAGAAGCACCTCACAGCCCCAGAGTTCCCAATCTAGAACTCCTTGATAAAGCACAGCGCGTCGGACTTGCCGTTTATGTTCAGGATACCAAAGAGAAACTTGCTGTCTTTGATGACCTCTATGGCAGAATAAACATCTTCACGAAAATTGCTAACTCCCGATTCATTCGGAAGCAGGTAACTGTGAGTGCAGACGGCATGAGCGTCACTCAGGGAGACGGTACCGCCCTGGATATGGAGAAACTCTCCGCAGGTGAACAGCACGAACTGGTTATGCTCTACAATCTGCTCTTTCGTGTTTCAAAGAACTCTCTCATCCTGATTGATGAACCGGAACGCTCACACCATGTCACATGGCAGGAAAAGTGGCTGAGAGATATTGAACAGATCGCAGGACATTCCGGTTTTCGTGCGATTGTCGCAACCCATTCACCTGAAATTATCGGAGACAAATGGTCGCTGGTCGTGGAACTTCATAATCAAGATAATTCCTGATGCGTCACGCTCCCGCCCATCCCGAATACATACCGATATCAAAGTAAGATCTCTCACAAAAAAGGGCTGGCTTTCGGTCAGCAAAAAATTTAAGACCAGCACCTGGGATCCAAATTGACATCAATCCTGACCCGGCCATTTTCAGCACCGTAAACATGCAGATCCCCTATTTCTGTTCCGGGATATTTTTTTTTGGGAGGAACCATGGAGCCTGTCACTTACCGAATCTGCCATAGTTACTGTCAGTATGGCATAGAAACCTGGCTCTCTGATTCTCCAGGCCGAATGCCAAAGATTCCCCAATGATGTTCAGGTGCGGAGATGGAATGTCCTGTACTGGGATTTTGGGCATGGATTTGCTCAATCATGTATCGTTTGTTCCATGACTTCATTTTACGATCTGGCGTTGGATACAACTTGATATCAGAGGTTTCGTAAGGCACGGTATGGTTACCTGCCTGATCATTCAACCACATGAGTGTCGCAATGCCTCCCGGTTTCAAGAAGGTGCACAAACGCTCCAAGTACATCTTTTCAATGTGATTCGGAACCCCGAACAATAACACGATGCGGTCAAAACGCTGCCAGAAATAAGCATCCTTCAAAGCACATACCCGGTAGTCCACATCGGGATGCTTCGCTCTGGCTGCCTCCAGCATCTGTGCACTGGGATCAATGCCGATATATTCCGCGCATTCAATTCCGATATCATGCAGAATCCCGGTGCCGCAACCCACATCAAGCACTGAATGATCCGACTGGATATTCAGAGACTGCACCGCCTCCTGAAGCACCTTGAGCGGATCGTGAAAGCATTGGTCATACTCCTTGGCCAGATGATCATACGGCGATTCGTACGATAGTATCTTGCGGTTAATCAGGATGGTTTCGTGGATGGGAGCCCCCATGGTCCAATAGTAATGCCCATTTGCGTTCCACCCTACGTACGGATATTTCTGAAACCAGGTGATCTTGCCGTACCCCCGGACGTTTTTCACCGCATCATCAAATTCAAGATCGTCCCATTCTTTTCGCAGCGTATACCAATGTGGATTTTCGGGCATGGTTTTGGCAAATCGAAAAGGATGCCTTTCCAGCCGCTGAATCAGTCTTGCCTGAGATTCAAGATGGAGGGTGTTCATAATCTTGTCGGTATCGGTTTCGAAGAAAGTCTGGAACTTCCTCTGCTCTGATGATTCATGAACCCCCGCCACAGGGTTTCGTTTCTTGACTCACTCAACAAGAACAATGATAGAGTTCAATTTCCACGGGGTATAGGTAAGATAAGCTTCGTATTTGTGTATCCCGCAAAAACACCCAGACCTCCGTTCACATTGGAATACACCGGAAATGGCTCTTCCAGCGCTGGATCATATGAATAATTACGTTCCAATGATTGAAGATATTTGTAGTAATCTTCGCTGAGAGAGGAGATAATGAGACGCAATTCTTTGGTCTTTTCTGAAACGTCATCGGTGATTCCACTCCAAGAGTAACCCCTCCCATCAAACAGCCTATCTGTCAAAGTAAATTCTTTACACAACAAGTCATTACGTCCTATATCAAACGGATCAACCCCCAATTCAACATCGCTGGAATAGTAACAGGCCCATCCAGGTGTGAAGGCCTCAAACGTCATTAAACTATACACACTATCAGGATCTACGATTTCTGAAATGCCAGCCCTGGGCGAGTTCACCCTGCGCACATAAACCCCTATTCTGTAGAAATTTGCACCAGGCGGGTCTGAAAAATCAATTTCGATTTGATATTGGGTACGATAAGATGGATCAGATTCAGGTGGTGGAGGTAGGGCTTTAATTGAATAATCGGATATTACAACTGCAGAAGGAGCGGCCGAAGTGGCTTGAATACTGGTTTTGTCTGGAAGATCTACCTGAAGGGTGTATTTGATGCCATCCGTGGGCAATACATTTGTACTGGATACATATCTTCCATTTCCTTGATAACGTAGGACATCAATCGTCTGGGAGTCATTCGTGACCATCACAGATGCATCTGAAATATATTCGAGCGTTACATCTCGCTTTACGTTAACCCCCAGACTTCTATGTATTGTGGCGGACCATGTATCCTCTGGGGAAAAGAAACTTGTAACGACTGGCTCCGAATTGTATTCAGGAGCATCTACTTCAACGATGGTCTCGCAACCCAAACAAAGTAGAAGCAATAGGGGTAATGGATATTTCATCAATGAGTTTTTAAAATTTGATTCTGTAATTTGCAAAGGGGATAACCGGGAATGCAGTGACCTGCTTAAATGTTAGATAGTTCAAATCCTCACCGTTATCGTACGCCTTGTCTGCGTACAAAAGAAACGCATTCTGTCTGCTGTATACATTATAGGCTCCAAACGAAAGTGTGCGATCTGCCCATCGTAACTTTCGTTTCATTTGCATGGATAAATCAAGGCGATGGTAAGCCCGCATCCGAACCGAGTTTCGCTCACCAAACACCGTTAGCAAGTGTGGAACGTCTGGCCTCCAATCCGCCCAGATACCCCGTGCGTCCTGTGCCTCCCCCCCTGGATCATGCCGAAATCCATAGAATTGACCCACGGGTAGCCAGATTGCCTGACCCGTGCCATAGACCCAGACGGCGGATAGATCAATCGACCGGCTTAACTGCCAAGTGGCGGTCGCCGACACATCATGCAAGCGATCAAATTGAAAAGGAAAGGTTCTCCCCCCGTTAAGGGCCGGAAATTTTCGCCGTGTCTTGGTTAAACTGTATCCAATCCATCCCGTAACCCGCCCAATACTCTTGCGAACGAACAGTTCTCCCCCATACGACCAGCCCTTTCCACTCTCAATCAGGTCCTGCCAGACATCCCCTGATAAATTAGAAGTTTGAGCACCTTCTTTATACTCAATCTGGGAATTCATCCATTTGTAAAAGCCCTCAACCGTCACTTCATAGGTCCTTTTGGCGGAATTCCATGCAAAGCCAGAAGCTAGTTGGGTCGCATTCTGGGGGCGCACTTTATCCGTTGCAGGAACCCACAAATCATAGGGAAGGGCCAGATTTCTCGTAACCGGCAACCAATGTGAATTCTGTTTAAGTACGCTGATTGATGATTTGAATGCTAAATTTGTTGCGAACTTCCACCGAATACTGAATCTGGGCTGAAGAGAATAGTAGTTCCGAGTTTTGACGAAAAAACTCGAAGCTCGAAGTCCAGCATTCACAGATAAATCTGAGAATAACTTGACTTCATCTTCAACATAAACATGTGTCTCAAGCGCTCTGATCCGATAATCTGGATTATACACCGTGTCTACCGGAATAATATCTACACCGAACTGCCGTTCTGAAAGTGTCCCTGTGTTGTATGAATGTATGGTACCTCCTGCACCGAATCGTACGTAATGAACGGAGTTCGGTATCCAATCAAAATCCATCCGACTGATGAAGTCTGTAATTCCAGATAAATAACTGGTACGAAGAAACGACAATATCTCTTGAAGATCATCAAGCTGTCTGTCCTCTTCTAGATCTCGTGATCCGATTCGATAGCGTGTATATCCCAGCAATGCGTTAGAGAATAATTTTGGCCCCCATACTCGATTCCAACGTGCAGTAGCCGTCAGGTTACGCCACCCCAAATCTCCACGAGAACGAGTCTGAATATTGCTAGATTCCTGATCGCTAAATTCCCGCCAATATGCACGATCACGGCCAGAATAAAAACTCAGATAGATTCGATCCTTATTGGAAATGATGTAATTGATCTTTGCACTGGTGTCATAAAAATAATATCCGTTTTTCTCATTTTCGGGGAGGAAAGGATACACTAATGCATCAAAATAGGTTCGCCTTGCAGCGACAATGAATGAGGCTTTATTCTTTTTGACCGGTCCCTGAAAGGTAAAACTTGAAGATAGAATTCCCACGGATGCCGTCCCCTCAAACTCTTTCATATTCCCCTCTTCCATCGTTAAATCAATTACCGAAGATAAACGGCCACCGTAGCGGGCCGGGATTCCTCCCTTGATCAGTGTTACATCCTTGATCGCATCACTGTTGAACACACTGAGGAAGCCATACAGATGATTGGGATTATACACCGTAACCCCGTCCAGCAAGATCAAATTTTGGTCAGGACTGCCCCCACGGACATATAAACCTGCCGTTCCTTCCCGACCTGACTGAACGCCAGGGAGTAACTGAAGGATTTTGAAAACATCGGTCTCCCCCAGTAGAACTGGAAGCGACCGAATGGTTCCGATATCCAACTTGATTTGACTCATCTGAACGGCTTCAACCACTGATTCCCCAACCGCAACGACTTCCACCTCATCCAGTCTGGTGGTCTCAAGATTTAACTCAAGGTTCAACTGAATATCCTCGGTCAGGAACTGATTCAATGTGAGGGGGAGGTAGCCAATATGGGATACAACAAGACGCACAGAATCTGCAGGAACCGAGAGACTAAAAAACCCATAGCGATTGGTCGTTGTACCAATGCCCATCTCTGGTGCATAGACGGTCGCTCCGATTAAATTTTCACTACTTTCAGCATCCAACACAAACCCGCTAATCACATATCTGTATTGACCGTTGCTTTGCTCAAACTCTTGGTTAATCAAACTCTCGTTTGTAGTGGCTTTGACCAACAAATAGCCTGCATTGACATTCTGTGGCCATAAAATCAAAAGAATGCAACAGATCACGACTGAAAAACAATTGAACATAGATGTATTCATAGACGTATGTAGATGCTATTGGCAAAAACTAGCGATTTATCGTATAATTGCTTGGCAAGCCTGAAACTCCACTCAAAGTTGCAGAATGTCTGCTTCTAGTTCCCCTACCACCTCTCCTCCTTTTGCTAGCCCATACTGATAATATGCCATAACGAGTAGAACTACCATAGGACGTAATTGCTGTTGCACGTACTGACGCAATTTGCCCCGAGGGTAGATCACTAGCCCTTAAATAGTCTAAGAATCTCGTACTAGGTGATGCTCTGTATTTGAAGAACTGGGTATTTGCAATCCCTCGCCGCGATAATCCTGTCCATGTTGTGTAAGATGTATTCCACATCACAACAGCTCCTGGAGCATTAAGAGTAAGGTCAGCATCATACGAATTAACTCTTGCTTTGGGATAATTAAAATCAGCCGTACACATATCAGTATACCTGATGGATCGTGCCGGATGAACTCCGCCAGCGAATCCAAAATCATTGGGTCTGCCGCAACCGGATTGTACTCCAGAGGAATTTGCAGATTTGCGTGTAACCATCACATCGGTGAGTCTGGATGCCCCGTGATCCTGTAAAAGCTTCGTGAGATACTCTTTCATTTCCCGGGAAGGATCAAAAGTAGAAAGATCAATTTCTTCATCAACCGGTCCATCCATGTGTTGCACTAGATAAGAAGTTTCCGAAAGGGTATAGAGGGTATCTCCGATAATAAGACGACCCTCATAATTCACCAATGCCAACTCCTCAATTGGAATCAGGTACTGATACTCAAGATAACGTTCGAGAGACTGATGGATGCGGATCGGCGCACCGGTTAGGTGAGAATTCTCCCAGATCAAATCGGCAGAGATCAAATAATCCTCTGATGACCAAAACCGCCTGATCGGCTCACGATCATCGTAAAACTCTATTTGAGGTTCCCCTCCAACAGCATCCGTATCGACCATCTGATCCAGTTTGGCCTTTAATGCTAAATCCACCTCCACATATTCGTATTCTAGTTCTCCTTTCTGTTCCCGCTCAAGAACCAGTTCGGAGCCGGTATCACAACCGAAGTGTACAACGGAGCAAAGCAAGATTGCTGCAAAAACTGAAAACCTAATACTTTTCATGATGTTTGAGTCTGGTTTGTTAAAATTGGTGCTCACTTACCATCAGGCAAGCGGCATGTATAGGTAAATCTTTGTAGCATGCCTAGATCTCAGGTGCCCAAAACCTTGCGGTTGTGTCCACCTTCAAAAACATATACTCCAGGCAACAATGGTCTAACTAGGTTCAACATTGGCGGTTCCATAAAAGGAGAGAGTCCCCCTTACTCCTGCTCATGGACCACAAAATTAAGCCAGACCGGGTTCTCTAATCTCTATCCTCGCATTTTGTTCAAACTGTAACAGAATGTGCACTTCTGATGCCTGAACCGCGGGTATCACAGGAAACCATTCTCCTGCACACACATGCTATTCTACAGCATACGGCTCTTCATTTTCGCAACCATGATCGGTGCATTCAGCGCCCTGCTCCCCGTCCTTACTGATGCCAGCGGGGTCGGAGGAGGCAGGGTTGCAACCTCCACGGTATCCAAGATCATGTAGGGTTTCTTATAAGCAACCTAACTACAACTACTGTATCCGTGCGATCTCAGGGGATGCACAATTCGCACCAACAATATGGTTAATGTCCAGAGACAGGGAGGCTATGCCGCTTTTGCAAGCTTTGCCTCCCGTTCGGCCTTCCAGTAGTGGGGCAAGAGTGTAGGAAGCAACTCCTTCGGGGTTTTCGGAATCCGCTCCAATACATCCTTGAGCCATTCGACATAGTTTACGCCATGCAACTT
>JAJEFL010000027.1:0-7477 GCA_022820435.1 Rhodothermales bacterium | reverse complement strand
TTCTAATTCCTCCTGTTCAAGTTTGCTTGGCTTGGGAATTTCACGAGTATAATGATTTGGCATGGAGTTGATTTGTTGATCCAACCCCAAGATATGAAAAATTATTTTACTGAACAACTATTTTCGTCACAGTACACTAGTGTCCAGTATACCGGCATCGGAGGCTTCCCATGTACTGTCAAAGACGCAATAGTTTATGTGGCTCCGTTTTGTGGGTTCACACGGTTTGCAGGTATACCATGTGCGCATATCAGCGGTGGAGCGGATCGGCTGATCCTGATCAAATACAATCTCCAGTTTTTGGGTATTTTCGCATCGAACTGCATTCAGAATATGCTGAACGACCTTCGTCATGTCAAGCAGGATGACGAGTCTGCGCGAAGTATCACCTGAGGTGCCCAGTGTCTCCGGGGTGATGCGAATCTGATCGGGATGCGTAATAATTTTCTCAATTAAACCGACCAGCTGTGCCAGCAAAATAACGTCTCCGCCCGACCAATTTGGCTTCACCTGATCATAAACGTATCTCGCTGTTTCAAAAATGATCCGCTGCATGCGGTGTTTTTGGGCCAGGGTCTTTAAGTCAATTGATTTAATCTTTGTCACATCAGGCTGACCTTCAATTATCGGAGCCAGTTCGGCTAATTTTGAGATCTTTGCCGCATCCAAATTGAGCGGCTCCAGTTTTTCCCAATCTACGGACAGGTTCGGGCGAAGTGTATGTTCTATGCGGACCACATTTGGCCAGGATATCTCAAATTCATTTCGGTCTGCAACCGGTTCTACAGCAGTCTTTGGCCTGGGAGGCGGGGGCGGGGCATCCTCTCCGCCTTCATGGGGCAGAAATGTAAAGGGGATCCCGAAAATATTCACATATTCCGGTTCAAATAGGCCGGTGTCGGGATTCACATCGTACGTAGTGCGACGCAGTCCGCGCCCGACAACCTGTTCACACAGAAGTTGGCTGGAAAATGCCCTCAGTCCCATAATATGTGTTACGGTCTTGGCATCCCATCCCTCGGATAACATTCCGACAGAGATCACGTTTTGGATCCATTCACCGGGTTTGCCGACTTGCCCTATGGTGTCTACCTGCTGTCGGAGAAATTCTGCCTTTTGCTTACTGGTGTGACCTTTCTTCGGACTGCTACGACCTGGAGGAATATCCAATTCCGTGATGGGTTCTGCGGAACTCTCGGCTTTTCTGAGCACGTTTGAGTCAATATGAAGAATACGTTCTGGATTGCATAAATTTTCGATGGCCACCTTTTGGCGGTCAAACGCATATTTAATGCGTGCGGCGGTTTCTGTGCGATTCGCGACCGTAATCATCACTGGCGGAGTACTATTCTTCGATGATTTTTCCCATTCAGTAGCCGTCTTTTGCCAATCGTGCCCCAGTAGATAATACCCGTTCATGACCAAGTCGGGCAACGGTTCCTCAGGTTTAGCCTGTTTCCTGTTTAAGTCGTCCCGCACCTCTGGATCGTTGTAAATATGATACAGACGTGACTTGTACGTTCGAGTGTCCGGCAGAGCATTATCATGAATAACAACACGGGGAGTCTTCACAAGCCCCGACTCAATGGCATCATTAAGTCCGAAGTCACTGATGATCCAGCCGAAAAGTGCATCTTCTCTGTTTTTGTTTCCTGACGGCGCAAAAGGTGTGGCGGAAAAGTCATAGCAGTTGAGTATGCCGCGTACCCTGTGAATTCGGTCCAGTCCTCCGATCCATTTGGTGGCTTCCTCCTTCGTGTTCCTGTCAATTCCTTTCATGTTTGCTCCAGGGGGAATGCGCCATGCATGATGTGCTTCATCATTGATAACCAGCATGTTTCGAGCGGTCGCCATCGGACCGAGAACTTCCCGAACATAGGCTTCGTCACTCTTCGCTCCGCGTTTATCCACGCCACGTTTTTTGGCAAGCTGTTCTTCAGTTTCCCAATTCAGGGCATGCCAGTTTCGAACCTCAATCCGTCCCTGCCGCAGTTTTTCGAGTAAGGGGGGAGGTACCACCTGAAAACTCTCATAGTAATTTTCTGGGTGGGTTGGTTTCAGGACGGCCAACCGATTTTTAACGGTGAGTCCAGGGGCCATTACCAGTATGTTTCTGGAGAACCGCGCGTCCTGTCTGTACGTAATCTTGTTCAGAACATGCCATGCGATCACCATTGCCATCACGACGGTCTTTCCCGAACCTGTTGCCATTTTCGCACACAACCGGTCAAACTGTCCGCCATCAGAGGGGATTTGCAGTCCAACCTGTTCGTTTTCGGGCGCTTCCACCAGCCAGATCAGGGTTTCGGCGGCTTCCAGCTGGCAAAAGAAAAACCGCCGCCTTGCAAATTCCTCGGGATCATTCCAGTACGTCAGTAATCTCTTTGTGATTCCTGTGACTCCGGGATATCCCGCATGCCGCCATGTTTTGACGCGGGACCGGATCTGGTTTACCAGCGGGATTTCCTTGAACAGGCCCGGATCATCAAACGCCTTTGAATCGCCGGATGCCACCACATATCCGGCAGACCGACGCCCATCCATCAGATCGAATAAGCGCCGCTGCCGGTCATAATGCCAGTGTTTTGTTGGCTCATCGTAGGGCGAGTTGATAATAAGTTGATTAATCGTTGTGCACGACATGATTCGATTCAGATTCCCCCGGCAGCCCGGAATCGGACATAATGCTGGATATTCCCTTTATAACTGATCAAGCTTTCCATCCCCTGCATCACTCCAATTCCAAAATTTTCAAACTCTCAATCCCGCGATCATCAATGATCTTGACCGCTGCCCGACGGTGCTGGCCGGCTTTGAAGGGGAGTGAGCGGGTGCCGACATACATTTTTAATAGATTTGGGTCAATCTCTGCCTTTAGATCACGTTTGAGCCGGTCTAAATCCTTTGCCCCTCTGTCTGTAAGAAAGAACACCTGTCTTGGAAACAAGCTGCGGCCATCATAATCGGTGTCCAGCATCCACATTGCAATCTTATTCGCATCGCCGGATTCGATATTTCCTGTCTCTATATTGAAATAATCAAATCCATGAACGGAGACACAGTACTCTCCTTCCGTTGTATTCGTATTGGGGTTTTCTACGGTCACATCCGGCTGACCAATCAGCCAGAAGCTCTCGTTACTTGCACGTTTCCTTTTGAGATCATCTGTCAGCAGATCCACATTCATCTGCGCCTTGAGCAGGGTCACGCCCGGCCAGTTCAGTTCATCAATGTCTTTGGACGCTTCGGGATCGAATTGAAAGGCGGCAAAAACAATTAGGGTAGGTTTTGGGACGAGTTTTTGCGCATCCTCAATGGCAAGCGCAACCTGCCGCTGCTCCAGTGGCGCATGATCCGGCCCGAATGAAACGACAACACGGTCCGGGGATGCCACTGGCGCTCCATCTCCTTCTGCCTGCAGATGTGTTTCGCCCTCGGCATGCAGGAAGCGCATTGCCGGCAAGGGTTCGAGCCTTGCAAAGGAGATACGCTGACCTGCCTTCCCGCGCACCCCCGTTTTTAGCAGTTCATCCCGCCAGTCATTTTGACGGGTTGTTTCTCCAGAGCGGGCCAGAGAAAAATTGGGGGGGGGATTTTCGTTATCACCCTCACTCAGAGGCTTCACCGTTGGTGCAGGAACGGCTTCCACGGTGAATGGGCCGGCAACCCGCATCTTACGGCCATCTTTGTGCGGCTGATCATATAAAACGGTCTGATTGGGTTCCTCATCATATCCCAGAATTTTTGGCGAGACGGTTTTCACACTGCGATAGCGAAACCCGGCCCCAACTCCCTCATTTGGGCGTGCCAACTCATAGTAGTCGTAAAAAGCGGTGAGCAGGCGCTGCTTGGCAACGGTAATTGCCACGCGCGACGTATCACAGGTAATCCATCTCCTACCCCACTGTTCCGCAACATGGGCGGTCGTTCCACTGCCGCAGGTTGGGTCCAGCACCAAGTCTCCTGGATCACTGGTCATCAGGATGCAGCGCTGGATCGGCTTGATCGCAGTTTGAACCACATAGCGCTTAGTTCTCTCGGATGCTTTATCGGACCAGAGGTTGTTGATTCGCCTTCCAGGAACTTCTTCTTCATAGTGCTTCCAGCGAAGTGTGGCCTCGCCTGCGGAATCATCAAGACGCCCCAGTTCCGCAAGTCGATCCATCCCCTCTTTGGAAATTGACCATTGTCTATCCGGCGGGCAGGGGAAGATGCGCCCATTCCATTCATACGGCTCGGATCTCCCTGTCGTTGAAGCACCCTGAGAACTAAGACTTACCCGCTGATATATTCGTGTATTCTGTGGCAAATATTGATCAGGATCGGATCGCTCTTTTCTGGTTAATCTTCGGCAGGTTCCATTTGGAAGTTCAACCCCCGCACTCCAACCAAACTGTTCAACTTTCTCCCTCATATCCAGTGACTCATACAATTGTCGGTACTTCACCCTTTTTGCATCCCTTGCATACCAAAGGATATAGTCTGCGACTTGTGGTAAAGTTTTTGCCGAACTTCCCCCCGTAGTGGCATAGGTGATGGTTGCAATCCGGTTCTCCGCTCCGAAGATCTCGTCCATGATCATCCCCACACGGTGAATGTTCTCGTCACCGATCTGCACAAAACAACTCCCGCTTTCATGCAGCAGATCATATGCCAACAGCAGACGATCCCGCAGATAGGCCAAGTATGAATGGATCCCGAGTTCCCACGTATCACGAAATGCACGGATCTGCTCGGGCTCAGCCGTCAGGTTTTTATCCTGATCATCACCGGCAGGACTGGGTTGGCTGACAAATGGTTGGAAATTGGAGCGATATTTGACCCCGTAAGGGGGATCAATATAAATCGTCTGCACTTTCCCGCCAAGTCCCTCCTTCTCCAATAAACTGTTCATCACCAGGAGGCTGTCCCCCGCGATCAGTCTGTTGGTCCAATTCTGGCGATGCTGATAAAACTCAATTGCCTGGCGAATTGGCGGATTCTCTGCCGGCGTAGAAAATAGAGATAACTGCCGGGGATCCTCCGTTCGTTTGCACACTGCATCAATGATGGTATGGGGATCCATCCGCTCATGCACATGAAGAGAGACCGTAGGAATTTCGAAGGAAGTACGTTCCTCTTTTCCCGCCCACTGCAGTTGAGGGTCTAAATGGGGATCATGTCGATAAGTTTTCACATCATCTCTCCCGTCAGTTTCCGGGGTAACTAGACCCACCGGTGGATTATTAACCCGGTCTTTTCCCTGATGGGTATACTGTTCAACCTGCCGTTGCTTGTTCTTTGATCGTCGTCCCATCCTGCTGCTGTAAATTGTGTATTGAGTAAAATTGCTCTCCAGTCAGGTTTAGTGAAAAGAGAGCCGTTTTTTGCATGGAATTAATCCCCTCGGTCCATCTTCACCACTAATCCGGCAATTTACTGATATTTGAGGAATTTTCAATCTCTGATCCTGCCGGAAGCCTCCCATGAACAGCCTACGGATGAAGTCTGAATTCCAGAAACTCTAGCCGTGGCGGTTTGCCGCTTCATTGCAAATCTTGCGTACCGTGCCTGGGGATAACCCAAAGTTCGCAGCAACATTTTTCAGGGTTTCGCCTGTCTGGACGCGCTCAATGATCTGCTGATTTCGTTCAGCCCGTTTCTGGTTATCAAAGTGTTTCCTGCCCAGTCCTGCCTGCCTGCAGATTTGGCGTACCCGGCTTACCGACAATCCAAGGTCTAAAGCAATATCTTTCCGGGCTTCTCCTTTTTGGACGCGGCGAAAGATCTGGCGGTTACGTTCCTGAAAATCTTGGACGCACACGTCTGCCTGTTTGCAGATTGAACCCACATGGGCTCCGGTTAGCCCGAATTCTTTGCCGACAGCGGTCTGATTTTCGCCTGCCTGAACACGTTGGATGATCTTCTGGTTCCGCTTCTGGTACTCCTGTTTGGTTAACCGCTTCCAGGCTGCTACCCCTTCGTTCCTGCAAATGCTTTGCACCATATTTGCACTCAGGCCAAATTCTATGGCAACGGCGGCCCGAGTTTCCCCGTTGGCTACGCGTTCCGCGATCTTGCGGTTCCGCTTACGGATTTCGCATTGCCGAAGATCTTTAATATTCAGTCCCGCCTGCAAGCAAATCTGGTGTACCATACCCGGTGATAACCCGAACTCTTTGGCAACTGCTTTCGGGGGCTGTCTGGCCTGAACGCGGCGAATGATCTCACGGTTGCGTTCCTTTTTCATTTGTTTTCCTGACAGCCCGGCCTTCAGGCAGATTTGCCATACCTGCGCGGTGCTCAACCCCACATCATTGGCTACATCTTTCTGAAGTTCGCCCGCCCGGACGCGCTCAATGATCTGTCTGTTGCGATTCTCTCTGGTCATACATCACCTTTTCTATGAGCGAATTTGTGGGACTAGAATGTTGGACGGGCCGAGATTGACAGACTCAACTGTAGATTTTGCATCAATATTCGGATAAAGCCGGTGCAGACAGTAAGATAAAGCTTCAGGCATTAAAATTTGCAATGGAGTGCTGCCGTATTGCGTAGAACAATGAAACTGAGATACAGGGTGCGCCAGGCTAACTGGTAAAGTGTAGCGGGTGAGAGTCCTGCGTTATGAAACTACAACCGAGTACATATCTCCGCGAGTCATGCGCATCTGTTCGTGAGGGCAGATGTGAAGCGTTGACAGCGGCACATGTGGCCGGGGCTATTGAGCACCGAAAGAATTATCGTCTGGGTCGCCGAGATTTTCCTGATGATCGAAGGCAACACGTAATCCATCGTAATGGTGAGAGGGATTACGGGCCCACGGTGTCGAAGAACCCAGGGACGCATGCACGCACTTTACCGGGACCTGGGAGGTCTCTATTCTACCCTGGAATCGTATTTCGGGGTCGTGCAGGGAAGGTGGAGGACACCGAAGCCTGCAATGTACGGAATAGAGAAGTCAGATCGGGGCATAGTAGCAATGAAGGCAGCGAACAAGGGAGCGATCCTGCGGAGTTGCTGGAGCGAAGGCCCCGACCCAAGGGGAAGTTGGGAGATCCCGCCACACGCCACACGCTGAGATGGAAAAGTGTGACCCATGGGATCAAACGACTACGGCAAAATTTGCCGTTATGCACGACGGTGTGACCCAAGGGAGGAGCCGCCTGCGTTAGCGCGCATGGTCGGATCCGTGCGGGGGGCCCGGGGAAACCCGGGTCCCTACCGCGATCAGGGTAAACTGTCGTTATGTTCGGTCACGGCTGCTATTCTGATAGAAATTCGCCGCCGTAACATGCCATTTCCGCACAGGATGAGTTTTGATCTCTGGGCGGAAAAATATCACGCTTACCAATATCGAAATCCTGACACGCTATTTTAAGCTTAGCGCTTTATCCACATGTTGCAGATCCCCGCCTTTTGTGGTACCGTATGGGAGATGAGAAATTTTTGAATCACCGCGACGAGCCGGACTTGTAGGCAGGGCAGCCGCGGGAAT
>JAJEFL010000058.1:0-21121 GCA_022820435.1 Rhodothermales bacterium | reverse complement strand
CCCGCCTCTGCCTGCACCTGCGCATCCTCCACCCGAAGGGTTGCACGCCCGTCATCATCCTGAATCGTACCCGTCCCGGTCCCCTGCGCAATAATGACATTCCGCGTTGCATTCGACAGCGTGACCTTGAAGGTCTCATGTTCTTCGGGGAGCCGGTCATCCAGGAGTTTGATTTCCACCACGCCGCGGGTTGCCCCCGGATCAAAGATCACTACGCCGCGGGAGGCCGTGTAGTCCAGGCCGGCTTCGGCGGTGTCATCCGAACTCGCATACTGCACCGTCACCACCTGATCCGTTGCACGGCTGAGTTCAATGGGCAGTTGCAGACTCCCCGCATTCTCGAGTCCCTGCTGACTCCAGATGGAGATCGTCAGCGGCCCCTTGTCGGTGATCGTGATCCGGGTCGTATGCGTGATGCCGCCGTAGCTGCCCCCGGATGCCGTGAAGCGCAGATCAACCCGGTCTACCGTATCATTGTCATCCTCGGCGGCCGTCAGCATTACCGTCTGGGGAGTATTCCAGTTTGTGGTCGTAAAGGTAAGTGAGGTCCGATCCAGCGTAATCTGTGTCCCCGCATGGCCGGTGAGTCCAATCGTCACGGTGCCCGAAGGCTGTGCAGCGAGAGAGACCTGCAGCGGGGACTGTGTCCCCTCCTGCATGGTCAATTCCGCCGGTGCAACAATCCCCGCCTCGTCATTGTCGATGACCGTCACTGCAACCGGTTGTACAATCCCCGCATAGCCGCCTCCGCGGGCGGTCAACCGGAGCGTTTCGGAATCATTCACGACATCATCATCATGCGCTGCACGCAGCGTCACCTCCTGCGGTGTCTGCCAGGTCTCCGGCGTAAAGGTCAGCCGTGTTGGCGCTATGAAGAGATCGCCGGCAGAACCGGGAATCTGCATGGTCACCACGCCGGAAGGCGCGGCGGCCAGCCGAACCGCAAAGGTCTCCGATCCTTCCTCGAAAACGGTGACCTGTGCCGAAGCATCCACCCCCGGCGCATCATTGTCGGTAATCGTCACCTGAAGCACCTGAGTCATGCCCGTGTAGTCGGCCCCGGCTGCACGAAGAATGACCTCCACCTGATCATGATCAAAATCATTATCCTCCGTGGCCGTCAGCGTCACCTGCTGTGCCTGTTCCCAATTGGCGGGGGTGAAGGTGCGGGTGATCGGTGCGATGGTCAGATCGGTCATCAAAGGCCAGTCCAGGGTCACCGTCACCGCGTCCAGCGGCTCGGAGGCCAGCGAGAAGGAAAATACTTTGCTGCTTCCCTCCAGGAGCGAGACCGATGGCAGCGCCTGAATGCCAACCGCATCGTCATCGGTGATCGTGACCGCAAGCGGATCTCCGGCCGTCATCCCATCCGGCAGTTCACCCACCTGCACCGTAAATGTCTCGTCGTCTTCCGCAATGTCATCGTCCGTGGCCCGGATCACATAGGTTCCGACAATCTCTTCGCTTTGAATGGTCACCTGACTCGGAATCTGTGCATCATAATCCTGCGCATCGGCGCTGCCAGACATCAGCGTGAGGGGGATGGTCACTGCCGCGGGCAGCGCCGCAGACAGTTCTACGGTGATCGTCACCGCATCGCCCTCCCTCACCGGACGGGGAGAGGCGGAAAGATCTACCCGCACCGCTTTGGGGGGAATCCGGTCCAGAATCGTCACCCAGTGCGAGGATTCCCGTCCCGCCACCAGGACCGCCGGATCCAGATCCCCCAGCGAAACAATCAACTGCTCATCGTCCGTGTCATTATCCGCAATTGTCACAATCTGTCCCACGCCCTGTGTCTCTCCACCGGCCACCGTCACATAGGACAGCGGCGTGTAATCGTCCGGCTCAGCCGTATAAGGGGTCTGGATCAGGGGCACCTCCACCGCGGTCTCCAGCGGGTTTGCCAGCGTGGCGGTCACCGTGACCGACGCTCCCTCTTCGACCTTCTCGGGATTCACCGACAGCGTCACCTCCACCGGGGGCGGCGCGTCATCATCCAGAATCGTAATCTCCACCTCCGAAGGACGACCGGTCTCCACCGCCGCTGGCAGTGCACCCAAGGCCACGATGAGCCGCTCCGTTCCCTCCGAGATCTCATCCTGGATCGTGCGCAGGACGGCCGTACCGCTCCGCTCCCCGGAAGCAATCCGAATCGATGGAATCGGCACATAATCGGTCGGTTCGGTGGGGCCGGGAGCCCCGGGGGTATAGGTCAGGGGAATGACGACCGGGCCGGATAGCGTGCCGGTGAGCGTGGCGGTGATTGTAACGGCATCGCCTTCGTTGACCGGTTCAGGAGATGCGGACAGAGATACACTCGGAAGTGTGACCGGAGGCGCGTCAAGATCTGTAATCGTTACTGAAACCGAAGCAGGTGTTCCATCACTTACCTCCGATGGCAGACTGCCCAGGGAAACTGTGAACATCTCATGGTCATAGTCTGCATCCTTTACCGTCGCAATTGTCCCCGTGCCTGCCTGCGTATTGGCCGCAATCGTGATGGATGCCAGATTGCCGTAATCTCCTTCTTCCGCCGTGCCCGGGGTCAGCGTCAACGGAATCGTCACTGGATCCGGCATTGCTTGGGAGAGCGTTGCTGTGATTGTTACCGATTCCCCTTCCTCCACCGGGTTCGGAGATGCAGACAGAGACACACTAGGCGGCGTGGCCGGAGGCGTGTCCAGATCCGTAATCGTCACCAGAATCGAACTGGGCGAGCCTGTGGCGACTGTTGGGGGTAAACTGCCCAGAGAAACCGTAAACGTCTCATCGTCATAGTCGGCATCCTTTACCGTCGCAATGGTCCCCGTGTCTGTCCGCGTATTGGCCGCAATCGTGATGGATGCCAGATTACCGTAATCGTCTTTTTCCGCGGTGCCCGGTGTCAGCGTCAGCGGAATCGTCACTGGATTCGGAAGTGCTCCGGAAAGTGTCACCGTCACCGTCACATCCTCCCCTTCAGTCACCTGCTTGGTCGCCGATAAGTGAGCATTGCGCTTCTCCAGAATCGTGACCTCCACCGAAGAAGGCGTTCCCTCGCTGATCTCCGATGGCAGAGTGCCCAGAGAAACCGTGAATGTTTCATCGTCATAGTCTGCATCCGTTACCGTAGCAATTGTTCCCGTGCCTGTCCGCGTATTGGCCGCAATGGTGATAGATCCCAAATTTCCGTAATCGTCTTTTTCCGCGGTGCGCGGTGTCAGCGTCAGCGGAATCGTCGCCGGATCCGAAAGTGCTCCGGAAAGTGTCACCGTCACCGTCACATCCTCCCCTTCAGTCACCTGTTTGGTTACCGATAAGTGAACATTGCGCTTTTCCAGAATCGTGATCTCCACCGAAGAAGGCATTCCTTCGTCGATCTTCGGTGGCAAATCTCCCAGTGACACTGTAAACGTCTCATCGTCCGCATCCGGATCCTCTTTGGTCGTAATCGTACCCATTCCTGACAGTGCACCTGCCGGGATCGTGATCTCACGTAAACTCCCATAGTCACCCGTCTCCGCTGTACCTGGGGTCAGCGTCAGCGGGATCACTACTGGGTCAGGCTGTGCTTCAGAAAGCGTCAGCGTCAGATCCGTTGATTCCCCCTCGTACAATGTGTTCTGCGTTACCGAAAGCGTAACGGTGGGTCGATCATTATCCAGAATCCAGATCGGAATCGCTCCTCGTTTCCAGATCTTTAGTTCGGGGTAGGCTTTTTCAAATTCATCTTGCTTAATCAAAATCCTGAATTTTTCGTCAATCTCCACAATTTCGTCATCTGTTGTTGGGATTTCACCGGTCCCCTCCGTTTTCCCTGCCGGGATTGTGATCCGGTCTGGAACCGGACCGTAATCGCCGTCATCATTTCCCTTTAAGAATTTTGATTCTATCGGAACGTCTACATCCGTGGACTGCACCTCCGTAATCGCCGCTGTGACCGTCACCAGCTTTCCTTCAGCCACCGAGTCAGGATCTGCCGACAAACTTACCGTGGGACGGTCCTTGATGGTTAGGGCATACGAACAGTTTTGATTAGGCAAACACCGGGCATAAAGTAACCCCAGCAAGTTATGCGAATTATGCCCTCCCCACTCGCTCCTGGTCCACACTAACGTCTCCTCACCCTCCACAATATCATCCTCCTTGATACGGAGTTCAATACTGGCCGTTTTGAGCGTATATTCGGGATTGTCGGGATCTGGATAGATATTCATTTTTGCGTGCCGTACTCCATATTGATCACAGCCTGGATTCACAAAATCAAAATCATCAACATTGCCGCCGCGCGGCTTGTTCGATACGCGAATTATGATAGCGCCGGCACGTGGAGGGTCGCAGTCAGGATCAATAACGACAACGCCGTTACCGCCGCCGATCGGTTTAGACAGCGTCCATGTCAGCGTCGTTGTCTGACCCTCATAAACCGGGTTGGGATCTGCCGACCAAGTAATGATCAGTCTGTTGGTGATCGTTATCCTGATGGAACCGGGATCTCCCACGGTCAGCGTAGAGGGCAACCTGTCTGCATCAATCTCGACCGTAAACTGCTCTTTTTGCTCCTCCTTTTGGTCATCCGTTATCGGAATCTTCACCGTTCCGGTCGTACTGCCTCCGGGAATCGTGATCTTGCTCTCGGTCAAACCTCCATAGTCCGCCGGTTCGGCAGTATCCTCTATGAGCACTAACGGAATCTCCACATCGCCGGACAACCTCCCCGATAACTCCGCCGTGATGATAACGGATTGCCCCTCATTCACCGGGTTCGGCGGGTATGCCGATAATAATTTGACCGTATGTGCTGCCGAAGGCTGATCATTATCCAGAATCGTCAGGGTATGTACATTCGCACTTCCCGCCGTATATCCCGGACCATCAGTTAACGTCAGAATTACCGTCTCGTCTTTCTCATCGTCGCTGTCATCGTTAATTCCGACCGAAATGGTCACCGAGGTCTCACCTGCACTCACGGAAGCCGTCCCCGAATCGGTGATACTGTAGTCTTCGGCCGCTGCACTACCACTCACATCGTAATTCAATGTTAAGCCTCCCGCAGGGGCGGCCATACTGAGGTTTACCACTACGTTGTGCGCACCCGCGTCTTCGCTTTTACTGGCAGAAGCCAAAGCAAAATTAACTTCTGGCAATGGTTCTTTAATCTTCACAAAAACTGAATCCTGAGGGCCTTCCTGCACCTCCGGCGGTATGTTGTCTAATGCGATCAGAAAGATCTCATCTTCATGGTCCGAATCTGTACGGGTCAGGATCTCTGCCGTATTTTCGGTCTCTCCGGCAGGGATTATAATGGAAGATATTTTTTTGTAGTCTGTACGTTCTGCAGTACATTTTCCGCATTTGTGAGTTACGTTCAGCGGAATCTCCAACTCATTTGCTGATGCATAGGCAAGCGTTGCTGTGACCGTCACCGGGCTGCCCTCCTCCACCGGATTTGGAGATGCCGCAAGGTTTACCGTCAGCGGCTCCCCCCTGATGGTAATCTTAACTTTACATTCGGATGCGTCGCAGTCAGCCCCATAGAATTCCCATCCTGCGTCTCCGATTCCGACTGGTGTGCCTCTGGCGAAAACTAAAACCTCCTCTCTCTCGGCGACATTATCCATGATGATATCAACGTTAACACTGGATTTTGTCGCACCGGCTGCGAATATAAATTCATGAAAGTAATCGCAGCCATTCGGATCAGAGGGGCTTGAACAATTGCTCATATTATAATCCCAGGCACCGCCTGAAGAAGATCCCTGTAAACTGATTTGAGTCCCTCCGCTCTTCGTGAGTGCTTTTGACAGAGACATCGTTAGAGTCACAGACTCTCCTTCAGAAACCACGAGTTTATCCGCCTCCAATGTTAGGATTAACTTACTGTCTTCTCCGCCCAGAACAGTTTTATCTGCCTCCGGCGCATCATCCTTCGCCTCATGTACGATTACAAAGAGGCGGTTATCTAGAACATTACCGCCCAGGGGACCTGCGGCAATCTGGGTGAATGGTTCATCAGCCCATACCAAGGCGGGTGTTCCCCCATACAAATCAAAATCGTCTGGCGTGATTGCGAACTTAATCCGGTCGCTGAAGTCCCCGATACCGATGACAGCAGGTTCATGTTCTGCGGTGGAGTCAAAATGCGGGAGTATTACTTGATGTTCATTCTGCGCGGTATGCTGATCCTGCCCTGTAAGCGTGAATACCTGATTTTTTCCGATCAGGGTTAAATCCGCAAAATTTCCAGACGGAAGCGTTTGTATTGTATTCTTCGGGGAAACGGACAATGGTCTGTTTTTCTCCGTACCCATATAAGACATCACCGGCGTAAGATGGTGACCATAGCACTTTGAACCAAAGACGTTGAAGAATAGAGTGAAAAACAGAATTCCAAGAATCACCGAGGGTTGTGATCCTCGATTCGGGTGAAGCAAAGCCCGAACAGGGGAGGCAGCAAATATCCCGTACATGGAGTAAATGCCCGTATGCCGGAAAGACCATCCTCTCCCAGGATGCCGGTAAAGTTCGGTTTTATTTCTCATCACCACTCAGGTCCGGAAACTCCGTAGTTCAACGATGCACGGAATTTAGGAAATTATGCACAAACAACAACGGATTCCCTGATTGACCATTTCTTAAGATTCAGGCTCTGGCCCGGTGATCGGAGCAGCGTATTCGAAGGCCATAGGTCACATGATCTGTATCTGCAATACGCAGATATTCGGCAGGCAACGCGGTCTTACCGGAACCGGGTGTCCCCTGAATCAGGGAGATTGCAGCCCCATTTGTCACCACGGCCTCTTTCATCCCGTCGGCAAACCTTTGCCGTTCCTCTGTATGTCCGTCAAAGTATCTGGCGGTACCCCGATCAGGCATAGGGTAACGGGGATATCGGACCGTGCACTCATAGGGAATACCAGAGGGTGCTGTAAACCGGGATAGACGGATGCGGGAGTGGATGGGTTCCTTTCTCTCCCATGGTTGGTTGCTCACAGATACAGTTCCGTGAACTTCAGGATCCACAGTGTCAATGACAAAGAAAAATGCTGATTCAGAGGGGGTGCGCGCCAAACTTTAACTCCACTGAAAATGGACAAAGATGACTTTGTGTGAGCCTGAAATACCCGCCGTCTATCCCCCCCGCGCAGCGAAGTTCATCTCCCCGCAGGCCCTGTGGACTCTTTTCAAATCCCATACTTTCGCCTGTTTGAATTTTCTATGCAGATCGTTGGTATCTTTCTGCAGATATCTTCGTTCATTTTGCCTCGCTGTCTGTCTGTTCCCGTCACAATGATCATGGGTCGTTGATTATGGGTCGTCAAACTCTGTACATTTTTCCTGCTTTGCTTCTGGCCCTGACGGGATGCCAATCGCCCGTGGAAGGCAATCTGGAATCATCAGGCCAGGTGCCTTCCATCCAGCATTTCATTCGTGGCACGAATTCCTCCAGTGTCGTGAACCCGGATGCATTTACGAATCTGGATTCCCTTATTCTCCAGTCCATTCGAAATCAAGCCTTTCCAGGCGCAGCGGTTGCAGTGGGAAAACATTCGGAAATCATCAAATTGACCGGCTACGGTGCATTCACCTATCAATCAGAACAGCATATATCTGCAACGTCTCTCTTTGATCTGGCCTCTCTGACCAAAGTCGTTGCCACAACCACTGCCGCCATGATCCTTTATGAGCAGGGGAAGCTGGATCTGGAAGCACCGGTTTCCCGTTATCTGGACGCATTCAATACTCCGGAACGGCAATCCATTACGATCCGACATCTTTTGGCACATACCAGCGGCTTACCCGCAGGGCAGCCCTTCTATCAATATGGCCTTACAACCTATGAAGCAGTCCTGGATTCCATTTTTTCTATACCACTTCTGACCGATCCAGGAAAAGAATCACTCTACAGCAGCATCGGGATGATTACACTGGTACTGGTGATGGAAGAGATCACGGGGGAACCCTTTGGTCCGTGGTGCACCCGTAATATTTTCGAACCGCTGGAAATGGAGTCCACAGGCTTTCTCGGCACCGGAAAGGCCGATTCCACGGTGGTTCCTACCGAGTTGGATGACTACTTCCGACATCGTCTCATTCAGGGGGAGGTTCATGATGAAACCGCCTGGATCATGGGAGGAGTCGCCGGCCATGCCGGACTTTTCTCCTCCGCCAGAGATCTTACACAATTTGCCCGGATGATGGTGCAGCGAGGATACCACAATGGGAATGACTTTCTGCAGCCCCGCACGATTGACCGCTTCACCGCGGCCGCAGACACGGCATTGAGTACGCGTGCGCTGGGCTGGGATACCCAGAGACGGGACGGCCGTCCCTCTTCCGCCGGTCACCACTTCGGGCCGCGCAGTTATGGGCATACCGGCTTCACCGGCACCTCAATATGGATTGATCCCGACTCAAAGGTGTGGGTGATCCTGCTCAGCAACCGCGTTTATCCGGCAAGAGATGCCTACGAACGCTTCCGCGGGGTTCGCGGTCTGGTTGCCGATGCCGCCTACGAAGCGCTCTTTGGATCAAGCACAAACCCTGCAACGGAACAAGTTTCCCGGTAATGCTTAAAAGCGGGCTGTCTTTATTGTACTGCATGCCGCATGCCAACATACGACTATAAACGCGCCGACGGAACCGTTTTTGAAGCATTTCAATCCATTACGGCCGAGCCGCTCACAGAATGCCCCACCACCGGTCAGCCCGTGGAGCGAATAATCAGCGGGGGCACGGGCTTTATCCTCAAGGGCAGCGGGTTCTATCAGACAGACTACGTCACGAAGCCTGACCATGAAAGGCCGAAAGATGGCAAATCTGACGGTAAAGAATCCAGTGCAGAAAAGAAAACCAGTGAAGCATCTGCGGATAAGGAGAAGTCCGCTTCCTCAAAAAGTGAGGACTGACCCTCGGTGAGTGCTGCGCGTCCTGCGGAGCAGTGACCGCACCGGTCATTCCCCGTCCTTACAGGGACGCGTCTACCCCCTGCTGCACTTCCTGTGCAGCATGGATAATCTGGCCGAATACTTCGGATTTAAGACTTGCTCCGCCAATCAGCCCGCCGTCTACATCCTTCTGACGGAGAAGGTCTTTCGCGTTGGATGGTTTCATACTCCCGCCATAGAGAATATGCAGGCCGGATGCAAAATTTTTGCCAAACTGCCGGCTCACCAGTGACCGGATAAATCTGTGCATAGTCTGAGCTTGCTCCGGGGTTGCCGTTTCTCCGGTGCCAATCGCCCAGACCGGTTCATACGCAATCACAAGGGAGTTGGGGGACTGGATCTTTTTTAAGTCTTCCAGAGCATGTTTGATCTGGGTTGCCACAACCTGTTGTTCTTTTCCGGTTTTTCGATGATTTAAGCGTTCGCCCACACAAATGATGGGGATTAATCCGGCCTTGACCGCCTGTTTTACTTTACTGCTCACTCCACTGTCGGTCTCTCCAAAATGCTGTCGCCGCTCCGAATGGCCAAGGATCACATAATGGCATCCCACCGAGAGAAGCATCTGTGCAGAAATCTCGCCCGTGAATGCTCCATGATCCGCCCAATACATGTTCTGTGCGCCCAGACGTACCCGGCTCCCCTCCAGGGCGGCACGGACACCGCTTAGGAAAGGGGCCGGAGGACAGACTGCCACCCGGACTGCGGCGGCATCTGCACTTTCCTGAATGACCCCCTGTGCCAGTTCGACGGCAGAGGCGGCATTCGTATTCATTTTCCAATTTCCTGCAATAAGCATTTTTATTCCTGTTCCTGTGTTTCTAAACGTCCCACCATGTACTCATGGAGTGAGGCCATGGTGCCGCCAACATACTTGTTGACGAGATTCCCTTCCGGGCCGATAAGATAGCGTGTCGGAAGGACATTGATGTTATACTTCTGTGCAACTTCCTGCCCCCCGTATACATGGTAGCCGGGAACATCCCGTTCTTCAAAAAATGCCTCATTCACCAGCGTATCAGGCTGCATGGAGATGGAGACGACTGCGACCTGATCCAGCCCCAATGCCGCAATCATATCATTACGCCCCGGCAGCTCCCGCTGATAAAGATCATCTTCCGGCCGATAGAATTCCAGCACCACATGCCGGCCTCTTAAATCCTGCAGCCGCAAGGAGTCTCCATGGGCATCTCGAACCGCAAACAGGGGGGCCTCCATTCCAGGCAGCAGGTTCTGTACTTCGTATGCGGCCCGCTCCGCCCATGCAGCCCAATGCGTATCGCCAAAGTCCTTCTGTATGATCCGGGTCACCTCTAGTGCAGCATCATACTCCATGCTGTCTAAATGGGCAAGTACACGTTCTGAGGCAATTTCGGCCCGCTGAAGCGGGGTCTCCACCCGATCCGACAGATCGTCCAGAAGAGCCAATGCCGCCGACTGCCCTTCCAGACGGGCTTTTGCCTGCCTGGCCGCGCGGACGGCATCCCCGTAGCGGCGATTGGACGAAGGAAGTTGCTGCATCCGTGCAGCGACCACCGAATCCTGCCAGCCGGTTCCCATCAGGATCGCCTCTGCCGCGGCAAGTTCCGCCCCCATCGAGTTCGGGAAGGTCTCCTGCAGATTCCACAGAATCATCGTCGTCTGTGAAACACGCGTACGCACCTCCTCTTCACTGTATAACTGCGACTGCACAAGATCAAGGAGTGCCTGTTCATGCTGTGCACGAATATTCTGATATGCCTGCAGCGATGCGTTCTGCTGTGACCGGATCCGCAGATTGCGTCCGCGCAGGGGAAATGCGGCCTCTAATGAGGCGGAATCCCCCTCGGCGACCGCCATTTGGCCGGATACCTGAATTTGTCCTAACCGGCTGATAATCAGCCGGTATACCCCGCGCCGCGGAGCATTCACCTGCATAGAGAAATACCCGGTGCTGTCGGTAACCGCGTAGCCGAGGGTATCCGGCTCCCCTGCATGATCTCCCGCCACAAGAATCTCGAACCCACGATAATCCGTGGACGGATCAATCTCTGCACGAATACTCAGCGTGCCCTCAAACGAACTCTGGATCTGTTCCTGCGGCGGGCTTTGCTCCGACTGTGCACATGCCAGTCCAGGTACCATTATGATCACACAGTACAGTACTGCATGTGTGATTTGTATAAAGGATCGTTTCATGATCTGCGGCGGATTAATTCTTCTTTGACTAAGGTATGCACCAGTTTCGGATCCGCTGCACCGTCAAATCGGCGCATAACCTGTCCGATAAAGAATCCGACGATGGATTCCTTGCCGTTCATGTATTGGTTTACCTGTTTGGGGTTTTCTTTCAGGACAAGATCCACAACGGGCTGCAAAGCACTGCGATCCGAAATCTGAATCAGTCTGCGCTCCTTTGCAATCGCATCCGGTGCCCGGTCATCGGTGATCATTTCCTCGAACAGAACCTGTGCGGCACTGGAACTGACTGCGGCCTCCATCCGCAGATGAACCAACCCGGCCAGACGCTCCGGCGCAATCGGAAAATCCGCCATGTGTACATCTTTTTCCTTGCAGGTCCTAAGTACATCTCCCATGATAAAATTTGAGACGGCTTTTGCCTGATCCGAAAACGAATGATTCGAGTGCGAGGAGCGCAGTGCGTCCAGCACCGCTTCAAAATAGTCAGAAACCGGTCGCTCATCCGTCAGAATTCCCGCATCGTACTCCGGCAGCTGCAAGGTTTGAACATAGTCCCGATAGCGCTCGTCAGGAAGCCGCGGCATCTCCCTTTCAATAGCGGCTCTGTCCGACTCGGTCACCAGAACAGGCGGTAAATCAGGATCCGGGAAATACCGGTAATCGTGTGCTTCCTCCTTGGATCGCATGGGATGGGTCTGCCCGGCGGTGTCATTCCACAGGCGGGTTTCGTGGATTACGCTTTTACCCTGCATCAGGAGAGTGATCTGTCGCTGAACTTCATAGTCAATGGCCCGCTCGACATGGCGAAACGAGTTCATGTTCTTAATTTCTGTTTTCGTGCCTAGTATCCGGGATCCCTTAGGGCGCACCGATACATTCGCATCACAGCGTAATGAGCCTTCTTCCATATTCCCGTCACTGATCTTGAGGTACCGGACCAGTTGACGGATTTTCTGCATGTACCGGTTTGCTTCTGCACCGGATCGCAGATCGGGTTCGGAGACGATTTCCAGAAGTGGTACCCCGCAACGGTTATAATCAAGCAGTGTACAGACTGGATCCTGATCATGCAGGGACCTGCCGGCATCCTCTTCAATATGGATCCGGGTAATTCCGATCCGTCGGTCCGCCTCAATATTAAGATGTCCCGCGGTGCAGATCGGATCTTCAAACTGTGAGATTTGATACCCTTTCGGCAGATCTGGATAGAAGTAATGCTTCCGGGCCATACTGCTCCGCTCTGCAATCTCACAGCGGGTCGCCAGGCCCAGACGCACAGCGAATGCAATGACCCTGGCATTCAGGACAGGCAATGTGCCCGGCAGTCCCAGGCTCACCGGATCCACATGCTGATTGGGAGCCGCCCCAAACTCGGCGGAGTCCGGACTGAACGCCTTGGAAGCGGTCAATAACTGGCAGTGCACCTCAAGGCCGATAACAGACTCGTACTCCATCTCGGGACTTCCCCCTCTAATAGGAACCATGATCCGGGGATGCGTTCACCGGTTATGATTCTGTGAAGGCATCCAGGATTTCCTGGCCGTGAATTTTGGTTTTCGGGCGTTTGAAGATTTTTACAATCGTCCCGGATTCATCCATCAGGAACGTCGTGCGCTTCACCCCCATAAAGGTCTTTCCGTACATCTTCTTTTCGCCCCAGGCCCCATACGTTTCCAGAATCTTTTTTTCCGGATCTGCCACGAGCGAAAAGGGCAGATCATGCTTCGCCGCAAATTTTTGATGTGACGATACACTGTCAGGCGAAACGCCAATCACCATAATTCCCGCCTCCTGGAGTCCTTCCCAGTGATCCCGAATACTGCAGGCTTCTGCCGTGCATCCCGGGGTATCATCCTTGGGATAAAAATACAAGGCGACCTTATGACCGGCATAATCACGGAGTCGCAGTTTCTGCCCATCTCCGGATGGTCCTGTAAAATCGGGGGCCTGATCTCCTGTTTGTAACATTGCAATTTAGGTTTAAATGAGTTGGTTATAAGCGAATACGCACATCCTGCTCCCGTACGTGAGCATCCTGTACAGTTCCGTCAAACTCTTTATGCCGCATCCTGATCGCAATACGTTCCTGTACTAATACGTCAGGAGGTGTTCAAGCGCTTCCTGAAGCCGCGCACGGGCAGAAAATATTTCTTTTTCCAGATTGATTGAAAAAGGCACGGGGGTATCCAGACCGGCGACTCGAACCGGCGGGGCATCCAGATACTCAAACCCCTTCTCCGTAATCCCTGCAGCAACTTCCGCGCCAAAGCCGCCCGTCATGGTTGCCTCATGCAGTATCAGGAGGCGGCCCGTCTTTTTCAGCGAATGCAAGACCGTGTCCTGATCCCAGGGGATCAGCGTACGCAGGTCAATTACTTCAACCGAAAATCCATTCTGCTGTTGCAGTTGTGCCGCTTCCAGCGCCCACTGTACACCCAGTCCATACGTTACAATGGTGGCATCTCCGCCGGGGCACAGGCGGGCCGCTTTCCCTAGAGGGACATCAAATGCCGCATTTGGCACTTCACCGCGCTGACTGCGATACAGATACTTGTGTTCAAAATATAGAACCGGATTCGGATCTGCAACAGAGGCCAGAAGCAGTCCCTTTGCGTCGTAGGGGGTGGACGGGACGACCACTTTTAACCCGGGAACATGGCAGAACCAGGCTTCTCTGGACTGTGAGTGAAACGGGCCGGCACCGATATACCCTCCAAATGGAGCCCGGATGGTCACATTCACGGGCGCGTTCCACCGGTAATGCGTCGTCGCCAGATTATTCACAATCTGATTAAATCCGCAGGAGATAAAGTCGGCATACTGCATTTCTATAATGGGGCGAAAGCCTTCCAGCGTCAGGCCCAGTGCGGCCCCTAGCACGCCACTTTCTATGATCGGTGTATTGCGCACACGCGTGGCCCCGAACTGCTCCAGAAGTCCGGCGGATGCTTTGAATACCCCTCCGTACCCGGCAACATCCTGTCCCATCAGAAGGACGCGTTCATCTTCTTCCATTGCCTGCCGCATCGCCTCACAGATGGCATCCACAAAGCGGAGTTCGGACGGTTCGCCATCGGGCTGTCGAAGTGGCGCACTCCTGATTGCAAATACCGAGTTTTTTTCCCTGGAAGCGGTACTTTCCATCAGAGGCTGCGCCAGCGCATACTCGGAGGCCGCCTCGACCTCCCTGGATATTTCGCCCCGCATCGCTTCTATTTTCCTGGGGGTAACCACCTCATTTTCGATCATTCGGGCCGCATACAGTTCCACCGGATCCTTCGCCGCCCACTCTTCCATGAGTGCCTGAGGGACATACTTTACTCCCGAGGCTTCTTCATGCCCGCGCCGCCGGAAGGTTTTCATCTCAAGAAGGGTCGGGCCGCCGCCCTGACGTGCATGTGCAGCGGCGCTTTGAACTGCCGTGACCACGCTCAGTATATCGTTCCCATCCACGGATATGCCCGGGAATCCATAGCCAGAAGCTGCATCGGCCAAATTTGCAATGGGTACCGCTTCCTCGGTTGGAGTTGAGAGACCGTACCCGTTATTCTCCACAATAAACAAGACGGGTAAATCCCAGATCCCCGCCAGACTGCACGCTTCGTGAAAATCCCCCTCTCGCGTGGCTCCGTCCCCGCAAAAAACAACTGCAATGTCCTCGTTTCCCTTGAGCTGCGCGGCCTGAGCGATTCCGCAGGCGACGGGCAGCATAGCACCAAGATGCGAAATCATCCCCACAAGACGTTTCTCCGGCAGGCCAAAATGAAAGGTGCGATCCCGCCCCTGGGTATAGCCTCCGGCTTTTCCCATCATCTGGCAGAAGAGTGGACGAAGCGGTACCTGCCGCGTAGTCCACACGCCCAGATTCCGATGTAAGGGCAGAATTACATCGGTTTTCCGCAATGCCCAGGTACAGCCGACGGCAATGGCTTCCTGACCGTAGCCACTGAACCATTTTGAGATCCGGCTGTGGCGAATGAGGCGCAGCATATGCTCCTCAATCACACGCGGTATCAGGAGTGCGTGAAGCAGCTCCCGAAGTTCGGTATTTGAGAATTGCTCAATCCTGCTCAATGACCGCCTCCCGATATAACGGCTCGCAGGGTTCGGAAGAGAATTTTCAAGTCCATCCGCAGACTCATATTTTCAATGTAGTAGAGATCAAATTTCACCTTTTGCTGTACATCTTCAAGCGAGCGGTCATAATGCCACATGACCTGTGCCCAGCCGGTGATCCCGGGTTTGACGCGGTGGCGTCGATTATAGAGCGGCACCTTGCCGATGAGCTTCTCCACAAAGTACGGCCGTTCCGGGCGGGGACCAACCAGGCTCATATCCCCGCGCATGACATTCCATAACTGGGGAATTTCATCCAGACGCGTTTTCCGCAGCCAGCGTCCAACGGGGGTGTAGCGGGTGTCATCCTTGGAAGCCCATACGGGGCCGGTTTCCGCTTCTGCATCCATCTGCATCGTCCTGAATTTGTACATGGTGAAAATACGGCCCTGTTTTCCGATCCGCTTCTGCCTGTAAATGGCCCCGCCTTCGGAGGTCGTCTTCACAGCAATGGTGAGTCCGACCCAGAGCGGCATCCCGACAACCAGAATGATCAGTGCGACAACTAGATCAATGAGCCGCTTTGTGACCTGTTCCCATGCGGGCATTGGAATTGGAAACACTTCAATGAGGGGGAGACCGTAGATGTGTTCGGTCCGTGCCATCCCCCCGATCACAGAGTAAAAATCCGGAACGATTTTGAGGGCTACATTCTTTCCGTCACAGAGCTGCAGAACCTCTGCAAGTTCTTTATGATCCTGCGATCCCAATGCGATCAGAACATCCCGAACCTGCAGGTCATCAATCATATTGGGCAGGTGCTCAATAGCGTGTATTGTTTCTGTTCCGTCTGCTTCCGATCCATTAAAGGTCGCATCCCCCTGTTGGCCTAGCCGCACTGCTCCGACGATTTGCAGACCGGCAGCCGGGTATTTGGCGACATCCCGGTGCAGCCGCTCAACCTGATCCCGCCATCCAACAACGAGGGCACGGTGTGTCCCGTATCCCCGCAGGATGAGTGCTTTCTGCACCGAGCGCACAAGGATCCGTCCGGATGTAATCATTCCCAGTACGGAGCCCCAGTAGGTTGCAAATATAGAGAGGTTTCCTCCAGTTTCCAGCGCCTCTATAAAGATGCTGAAGACCAGGATCAGAACGCCGACCGTAATCACTTTTGCCAGAGAGACGATTTCATCAATCCGGCTGGCTGCGTGTCGTTCGCGGTACATCCCGGCAAACAGGAGCATGACAATCCAGAAGAGTGCAAGGCCCAGTGAGGCATACAGGGGGTAGATCATCTGTCCCGGCGCCCCCTCAAAGCCGAGAAGGTCAAAACTATCAGGAAACCTGATCCGTAAAAACAGAATGCAGGAGGCTGCCACGGCAATGATGTCCGTAATGATCAGAGCAATAAATTCAAACTTCCGAGACATTCATCAAACGGTTTATGCCGCCCTTATACACGAAACCTGCATCTCCCGTGCCCGTACCGTCCATTTCTCCGCAGAACCGCTCGGATGCTCAAAGACCATGGTCATCAAAACAATATAACTTTAGTCCTTAGTTTGGGGTGTCTGGATGGGTTTGATCCAATCCTATGAACTGCAAATCCCGGTTTCAGTCCGTTCTGGAACCACAACAAATCTAATGAATTGATGCATAAATCTTGTACTATCCTGAATCTGTCCCGGTTGTATGCAGAGAAGGATCCGACTCCTTTCCATGCCAATTCGTTTTTGCACTTTAATTTCCGGTCGGTTCACCTGCTTGAATCAAAATTTTCGAGGCAGCGATGAGGTGCCCACATGAACTCATCGTGTCCGCCCGCTCGTATTCCCCCTCATTGCAGGGCCGGATGCTGCGGATTGGTCTGCTGCTTGGCGGCCTGTTTATAGTAACAGCTGATCTGGTTCTGGCGCAGAGTAATCGTTTCCTTCCGACGGGCGACCATGCCTACGAATACATTGTGCGGCTTCAGCGCCGGGGCCATTTGCTGGGCTTAAATCCGACGGCCCTTCCTTATCAGAGAGGGGAGGTCTGGGATGCATTGAGCCAGATAGACACAACGCAGCTGAACCATTCCGAGCATCACTGGGTGGATTTACTTCGAAAAAAACTCCGACCGCCTTCCATGTCCAAAGACCGGGTTGCGGTCGGATATACGTTTATGGCAGGAACGGATGTAATTAACAGTGACCGGATTGACCCGGTACGCCCCCAGGGAGATGCCGTTAATTTTTACTGGCACGGCACGGCGGCCGGTGGCTATCTGGAGGCCGGGCCCGCCGTTGCAGAAATGTCCGTGTTTCACAGCCGCTATTATGACCGGGATCCGGACGGCATTGATGCCGGCCTGCGCCTGATGGCACGAAGCGAACATTCCTATGTCGGCTGGAGTCAACGGTGGCTCTCTGCCTATATGGGGCGCTGGGATCTGCATTGGGGAACTCCCGGAGATGCGTCTACGATCATCAGCAGCAATGCACGCAGCCGGGATCAGGTATGGCTTCGGCTTGGAGGGGACCGCGTCTCGGTGACGGCAGTTCTGAGTGAATTGGACAGTGCGACGGATGGACGGTACTATACCGGGCGGGCAGCGGATGACTCCGTAAAATTCGGCAGCACCCGGAGGTTCCATGCGGCCCACCGCTGGGATTATCGTCCGACCAAAAAATTCATGCTCAGCTTTATGGAGTCTGCCATCTATTCGGGCCCTTCCTCCTCACTCTCTCTAAAATACCTGAACCCTGTCAATCCGTTCACATTCGTTGTGGATAACGTTCCCAAGAATGACGATAACAATGGTTTTCTGGCGGGGCTTTTATGGGCACAGTTCAAACGCCTGACCATACAGGGGCAATTCATGGTGGATGATATCCGCCTCCAGTCAAATACGGGGCCAGAGACGATCACCTTTGTGCTGACCGGATCGGCTGCCTATGCCCTGCCAAAAGCAGATTTGAAACTGACACTGGAAACCGTCACCTCCAGAGCCTATAACGCGCCCCAGACTGAGGGACAGTACATCTATCTCAACCGGGGGCTGGCAACACAGTTCAGCGATTACGCCCATACCTCCTTGTTCCTTGAGTTTTATCTGGATCGCCGGGTGCGGGGATTGCGGCTGGGACCGAAGATGGACCTGTTGCTTCAGGGGGAGCGGGATCTGCGCCAGCCATTCCCCGTAAAGTCAGAGTCGATTCAAAATCTTCTCGATGGCGATGTTACGCGTACGATCCGGGGATCCATGAGACTCACGTATCAGCCGATGCATTGGTGGTGGATTGCCGCGGATGGGGGATACAACATCAACAGTGACGACTCGAATCGATTCATTGGACTCCTTAACGCCGGCATTTTGCTTACACTGGAACAGACCATCAAGCTTTGGGATTCGTGAAATACACGCTGGCCATCCTGCCCCTGACCTTCATTACGGTTTCCTGTCTTGCACAGGCCCCCTTCAGTAGATTAGCGCTGCGTTTTCAGGGAACCCAAAACGTGAACCGAAGCCTGTTGCACGATTACTGGCATCCGGCAGGCGGGATGAAAGTATCCGCTTCTACACCATTTTATACAGGGGACTGGGAGGTCAACCTGGGAATTCACCGCTTCAGCAACTCCACGGATGTCCCTGGGTTTGGAGCACTCTGGATCAGTTCCGGCTGGGCATTAAAAATTCCGGTGACCCATCGGATGATGCTCAGTCCGGGCATCAGTATCGGAAATTACCGGATGTCATTTGATGAATCCGTCACCGGCTATTCGGGGGAGCAAAGCGAGAGTGATTTTGTCAGCAGTATTGGAGTACTGGCCTCGCTGGATCTGGGGCGCAGATGGTTTGTGTTTAGCCAGGCCGAATATCTTCGCGTTCAGACCCAGCCCCTGATGCACCTGTGGTTTGTTTCGGCGGGGGTTGGTGTTCAGATGAATATGGGGAAAATTCTCCAGACCCTGCTGGAGTGATGTCGTGTCTGTGGAAGATTTGTTTCTGGGTTCTGATCCTGTTTGGGTCCGGCATCTCTATCGCTTCCGCACAGGTGCTCACTGCGGAGGACCTTGTTCAGGCTGGAGTCGCCCGGCTCAGTGATATTCTGGAACTTACCGAGGATTGGGTGCGCAGTTCTACCGAGGGATATCACTGGAACATTGCTCCGCTGGGCGCTTCCTGGGAGGCCAGCCCTGACTGGCGCCTGTTCATTGACGGGCAGCCAGTAGATTTACATGTGCTGAACCGGCAAAGCCTGAATGTACTTCCTCTGGCGATTACCGGGATCTGTGAAGTTCGGCTGCACACGCATCCGGTAGTGATCCATGGGATTCTGGCTTCCGGCGGGGCGATTCAGATTACCCGCTGTACTCCGGAAGCCGGGATTTCATTTGAGGGGCAGTTTAGTGCGGGTAATGAGACGGGGGATCCAGGCCCGTACCGGTACACAAGTTTTGGAGGATCCAATGTGGATCGTACGGGGCCAACCATCCACAGCAGTCTGGCGGCCAGATCCCGCGACAGGTTCATACGGATTACCGGAATGGCGGACGAACACCATGCAACCGACCCGCGTATCCGCCCGAGAGTGGTTCAGCTCTATCAGGGTGAAAAAGATGCCCGCATCCTTCACCGGGCACTGGGTCTGGACACCGGGTTATTCGGTCACAGCGTCAATGCGGGGACGAGCCGGGTGGAAGATCTGATGTTTCTTCCTTTCATGGGAAGGGAGATTCCACTAGACCAGGAGTTCTCCTATGCATCTGCATCGTTCTTCCAGAGCAGATTCAGGTACTCATTGTCCGCCAGTTTCGCGGCACTGAATACCCGTCAGAACCCGGAATCCGTCTCCATTATGTTTACCCGGAGGCAATTGCATGCACGCGCCTCCACGCATGCATTTCTGATGGGTACATCAAGACTGGACTATGGAGTCAGTGCCGTATTCGCCGATGCACGCTTTGCCCCCGGTCAGGAACATGACCGTCTCAATTCCCTGCGAGTGGATGCCACCTTCGCACCTGATTTAAGGGATCCTTTGAAGATGAAGATCCTGTCCGCATTTTCATTGGATGATGGCACGCCGGGTTACGAACTGTTTGCCCATGCATGGCATGAAGAGCGTGAGATTGGTTTACGGCTTCTAATGAAACGCCGGGCGCTGGCTTCCCGAATCAACTTTGCCAGTTGGGTTGCACGCGGGCATCACCCAGGGGATGCGGAACTGCATGTTCAAGATCTGGACTCGTCTAAGCGGGAGTCGGTGTACTCTGCCGATCTGCACTGGGCAGCCGGGAACATGGTTAGGCTATATCTCAGCAGCGGTATCCGAAGGTATGTGAATGCTGTGCGCCCGTTCGCTGTGTCTGCACTGGACTCCACTCAAACCTATCTGCAAGCCGTAACCGGCATCATCTCTACCCGTGGAACGGTTGCCCGCACAAGCCTGCGGGTTCATTATCCTGTGACGCGGTACTTCACGTTTGGGGTTCATGGTGTCTATGCGTATCCGTGGTCAAAAATGCACACCTTTCGGGATGCGTGGCATCATCGTCTGCAGGTGGGCCTGCGGGGAGAATTCCGCCCCAATCCCCGGTTCAGTCTGAATCTGCGGCTGCGCTATGTCGGATCAAGTACATGGCATGAATTTGAGAGGGCGGCCCGGGACCGCCCCGGGTTTTATGCGGCGCAATTACCGGGTACTGTGCATCTTCATCTGACGGTGCAAAAAAGATTCTGGAGTGACCGGCTCCGCATGAGTGCCACAATGCGGAACGTACTTGATCACCCCCATTTGACCCATCCCGCCGGTGCCCGAACCCGTGCACTGTTCCAGGTGACACTGCATTATGCATTCCAGATGCGCAGCCGTGATGTGTCTTGATCGTTTCGAATTGGGTCGCCTGCCTGTCAGTATCCGTCCAAGTGACGTTCCTTCAAGTCAGAGCGACATTACTACTGCAAG
>JAJEFL010000015.1:0-2753 GCA_022820435.1 Rhodothermales bacterium | reverse complement strand
CCGGCATTCGCGTACTTTTCCAGCGTCCTACGGTTTGCAGCTGTGGGAGTGTTGCACCGAGCCGGGCCAGACTCTGTGCGGTGCCAACACGCAAGGAGTGTCCTGAAAATCGCCCGGACAGTCCAGCTGCCTCTGCATTGTTCTTGATGATTTGACGGATCGCGTGAGCCGTCAGGCTTTTGGGTTGGATGTGGCCGCCTCTGCGGATGGGGCGGAACAGGGGAGAGGAAGGATCGGGCGGACCGAGGGATGACTCAAGCGCCTGAATCCATTTCCGGAGGCGGGCCGCCGTTGGCGGGCCCAGATACAGTGCAGTACCTTCACCAAACTGGTCGGTTTTGCTGTACCGAAGATGGATGCGTGCACTCTGATCATCCATCCACACAATGTCCCGGATCAGAAGATCTACAAGTTCGCCTACACGGAGCAGGCAATCGCTCATTACAGACAGGATATTCGCATCTCGTAAACCCTTGACACTGTCCTGCTCCAGTTTGGAAGCCAGAAATTGAACCTCCAGGAAACTGATTCCAGTGACCTGTCCCCGTCCCCGTGCCCGACCTTCTCGCCGAATGCCTCCGAGTGTTCGCCTCGTCCCCGGCCAGCCGGCTGGCGAACCGCACCGCAGCAGGAATCAGGCTAATTGTGCTTGGAGCCTTACCTGCACCGTACTCTTCGGTGAGATATTCTGCAAGTGCCTCATGCGTCAGTGGATGATCACCTAACCAGTTTGGACAGCGTTCGCTGATAGACCAGTTTTGTGTTTTCGCTGACGCTGGTGAGGATTAAATGCTGCGTTTGGCTGGAGACAGCTTCCACGGTTCCGTTATTCCCGTAGATACTAATCTTGGACATGGGGGGTGATCTGAAAATAGTCTAAGACACGCCGCTGCAGCTTATCCTGCCTCTGAAACATCTCCTCAAAGCGATCAGGTGGACATGTGAGCGTTTCCGTGACCGCTTCCTGCCACTGGAGAATAACGGTCAGGATTTGGCGGTCACTTTACGGAACAGGACCGGAGCAGGGTATATCTGTTTTAGAATCATCCCTGCGTTTCATGGGGCTACCGCTCCATTCCATGATCAGGATCGGGGAGCTGTCCAAGTGGCGGGATGGATGTCCCCTGATCATAGGGGGAAGCCGGGCGGCCCACAGTCTTGTTGTGACCGGCAACGGTCCAGATCACATCCTGCGTATCCACATCCACCGCGTCAAAAACCCACTCCTGCCCATCAAGGGGCGGGGGCAGCCGCTTCAGGGCATCGGAAGTGAACTGGGGGAGCAGGATTGCAGGATCCTCGTTGAAGGTGCACTCGTTGGTTCGCGCCTTTATCCCGGAGTTGGTCATCCGGGCTACGAGGTACCAGTTAAATTTAGGTGTGCGCTTCAGTTCGAGGGCATAATTGGACACCAGCCAGTCGTGCATGGACGGGATCGGGATGACATAGCTGTCTCCCCGCGCATCCAGCACGCCTTTGTGCAGGGCTCGCCTGAAGATCACCTCGGCTTCATCCTTACTGAAGGTCTGCAAGAGAGAATGCATCACCTTCTCCTTGCTGACACGCTCCCCTGGCTGAACATCTGCAACGGCATTTGCGATACAACGGAGTTCCTTACTCTCGAATTTAGCCACCCGGGCCTCATAAAATTCAATCCGTCCTTTCCGCCCTTCTTTCAGCATCGTTTTCAGCCCTTCTGGGGTTAACTCCTCCCCGGTCGACTTCAACTGCTTCAATGCAGGCCGCACATATGCCATAATGTGCTGTGGCCAGCCATGCGTCTCACGTATAATCGCATTAATCCAGTGGACTGGATCCCCCTTCAACCCGCCCTCTTCCACGAGCCAGTCATGAATGACCGCCCGGCTTGACCCCTCACTTAGCGGTCCCAGATTGATGTGGCAGCCGGGGTCAAATCTTGATATCCCCAGTGAATCAAAGGCCGCCGCGGTTGCCCCCAGGCCGGCGGCGATCAGGATCACGGGCCTACCCATGTAGCCGTTATGGATGCTGTTAAGGAAATTCTGTACGAGTTCGCGTTCCTGCGCACGATCAGATTGCGGCCCCAATGTTTGCGCCTCATCCAAGAGTAGCAGGAGTGGGGTCTTCCCCCGTTCGATGATACTCTGAGGGGTGTGACCGGGGAGCCGAAACTTCGCCGCCCCTTGGATTTGAATCCATTTATCAAATCCACCCTGCGCGGCAATTTCATCAAGCAGAGGCATCCATCCATCCCCCAGACTCTGGCACATGGTGTCCGTATCCCAGAATGCCCGTGTGTTCACACGCACCGCCTCCCAGCCTGTATTCTCTGCCAGTTCCGCACATTTATGGAGCAGGGCGGTCTTGCCCGCACCGGGGGCTGCCTGAATCAGAATAGAGGTACCGGAGTTCCCCGCCTTCGCCCTGCCCAGCAGGTCCTTGAAATCATCCAGAATTTTCACCCGCCCGTGGAAATAGCGCGCCTCGCCCCGCTCCCGTGTAGCAGGCTTCACAATAGGTTTTTTCTGTGATTTACTCATCGGGCGGAAACTTCTCAACTAACTGAATATACGCACTCAGAGGAAAATAGGGTACGATAAAGGAAATTACCGTACCCTATTTTTCGGCGATTTTCGGCATAAAAAACGGAATTCTATGCAAGATCAGGAGGCTTCCCCGCATCTGTTCTTCCTTTTCCTTTGGAACAAATTGCCCCTAAAATCATTCTCTGTCCTGTTGATAGGCACCAATATACATCATGAGTGATTCCA
>JAJEFL010000099.1:0-3216 GCA_022820435.1 Rhodothermales bacterium | reverse complement strand
CAAGGGCAAGTTCCTGCAGCTCAGATGTCATATTATTCATTCCTTTCGACCTAAGATCCTGGTCAGGCGAACGATACGAGATCGGTTGATGCACCACTACAGGATCGCTTCCAGGCCAAAGGAGCTCGCCATCACTGCTTTCTGCATAACGGTAGAACACCCCCCGTTCAAAGCAGGCAATCTGACGTCCAAGATATCCGGCCTTGATCCCAGTTAATCTTGGAAACTTGGGTTGCCTTATGCCATCATAATCACGTACGACACCCGACTCGGGGAAATAGGCGTAGATTTGGGTTGGGCGACTGTTATGGTTCAGAAAATAGACCGTATCCTGCCGTTCACAGAATGATGGGCGATTAGGCGCAATATTCAAGATTCTCTGATTGCAGGAGCCGTCTGCGTTAATAGAATAAATCCCCCACGGCGTGGTCACAATCATGCTCCCGTTTTTCAAAAATCGGGCACTGAGCAAGTTACCGTCATCTTCCGGGTTGCATCGTGAAATTTCAATCGTACGGACATGATGCCCGGAAGCCGAAAAAACATGTAATTCTCTATTTACTTCATCTGTCACCAAAAACTCACCCTGATCAGACAGATCAACGAAAGTGGTCGTGCCGATGAGTACCGAGGCATCCAGACGGACCGTATCCACCAGAGTGAACAGGTCTTCGAACTCCATAAAACCTGACTCCACCACTCGGTAACCTGATCCTGATGATTGACACGCCCCGATGCACAGCAACCACAGGAGGGAAACCAGCCAGCCAAGCCGAGGCAGAATATTCATGTCATTCAACTGTAAGTGTCTCACAGTGTAAGCAGGAGCCGCCTGGACCAGCCCCCGCCGAACAACACTCTTTGTCGCCACCACAACTGCCGCCGCAAGAGATATAAGTTCCGCAAGATGTGGGACAGGGAGAATTGTTTACTTGCTGAAATTCAAGGCCGACACCGCCAGATGCCTGAATAATCTCCAAGCGAGGCAGCAGCACGAACACGAAGATTAAAATTGCACAGCATGCACCTGTAAGTGCATAAACAAATCTACTTTTTGCCATTGATGTATGGATTTTTTGTTGATTGAGTAACGGAAACGCAACCAGTCCAACTTAGTCCGAACTCAATGGTTCCCGAGAATCTGAAAAAAATCTATGATTCACCTTTATCCTGATCTCAAGGGCTCCAATTGGGATGTTCCGATGGAAACCTTATCCGTGTTTCTGCTAATATGATCTCTGAAAAGGTGCTCTCTCCGCGGAATTCTGCAACTGTGTCGGAGCAGGTTGATCCTGGATACCGGAACAGACCGGCGAAAGAAACTACATACTCCAGCTCGCCTATCCTACTGCATTTCCCGGGTGCAGAATTGTGAAACTCATCAGGCAACTGGACCGGCTGTTTCGCCATTACACACTATCGTCCGAATTCGCCAACCGGCCTTGTCACGTAATCTGGGATAGCTCAGCCGAACACGAAAATCTTCGCCAAGCGCGGGAGCATTGCGGCCAACCAGCCAGATCGTATCATCTGCTGACGGGTTGTATACGTCCTGTAAGTATCCATTCGGGATACACGCCACAATGATCCTCTTGAGCTTCCGCCTCGACATTCTCTCCGCATAGACATACTTCGCTATGATTGTCGCCACATACAATTGTCGTTCTCCCCGCTCAATCATTTTCGGCAGCCTGCCCTGTTCCTCCATGGACTTTCCTTTCCTGCGCATCCTGACCCGCATTGATGTCTGTGACATCTGAATTGTAGCACTGGTATTGCCGTTATCCTTTTCGGCTTTAGCGTCCAACATCAATGCAACTAGAATTGCCTGGGGGAGGAACACATAGATGGCCTTTTTCACATCAACCTTCCCATACAGACGCTCTTTTATACTTGATAGGCCCATTTCCGCTATGGCTTCCCTCGTAATATCCTCGGCAATATCCTGCGGCTGATCTATTTCTTCCTGGAAAATTTTAGATGCCTGAGCCCTGTAATCATACAGTGCCTGGAACACAACCGACAACACATTGCGCTCTACATCTTCATAGTGTACTATAGACATGCCACCTCTGAATTTAGTCGAAGTACTGCTGCCTCGGCATAATCAGCATTCAACTCGATACCGATACACGAGCGTCCCAATTTTGCCGCTGCCACTGCCGTCGTTCCACTGCCGACAAATGGATCCAACACCATCCCCCCTTTATGTGAAAACAACCTGATAACCCGACTGACTAATTCTTCGGGGAACTCTGCCTCATGCCTGTCATGGCGACGAACGGAGGGGATGTTCCACACGCCTCTGGACCCCCACTCAGACCACTCGTGTGGTTTAAGCCGGTTACGGTCATAGTCTGTGATGCCAGGCTGCCAAAACACGTACAGGTGCTCAAACTCATCTACGGCCCTGTAGGAATTGGAATGCCATCTGCAGCTGGTCCAGCACGGATCCTTGTGCCAGATGCGTTGATCATACAGATAAAACCCGGCATCTTCGGCCCACCCGCAAATCATGTTTCCTGTTCGCATGATCCGTGTTTGTACTGAATGTTTGCCCCCTCTGATATTGTTTCCCTCCAATCGTCTTTGTATGGTTTGCTCACTGCAACCAAGTAATTCAGCCAATTGATGGCGGGAGAACTCCGGGTATGATGCCTTTGCCTCCAGTACATGCCTTAAGGTAACCGCACATTTTTTTCTACTCACATTATTGGCCTGAAATCTTGGCATGTCGGGGTCGGCAAAACAAAGGATATCGCCAATGTTGACCACGAGGAATCCACCCGGCTTTATGATGGCAGAATGAAGGGTAATCACATCCTCCAGCAGTTCCTGCCAATCATCAAATGACCAGCCCTCCTCGTATGATTTGCCTACATAATACGGGGGTGACCACAAACTCAAATCAATACTGTGTGCAGGCAGCGAGGGCAAAATTTCGCGACAGTCACCGGCCAGGATGTTATGGAGTAATTCCGGATGCTCCGACGAGGTGGAGATTTCCGGCACAATGAAGGCATCTCCTCGTCTCTCTGCGCTCCACTTCTTCGCATTTTTGTATGTCATTACGTATGGGAATTATATCCATGAGTCACAACTCTCATGGTCTTTTTGGTGTTTCATCGCCCGTTGCCCGGTTGCAGGCTTGCGCTCCGCAATGACAGGTCTTATATAGGCTCCACAACCCGTTCGGCACAATTCGTGCCAGGACGC
>JAJEFL010000100.1:0-6863 GCA_022820435.1 Rhodothermales bacterium | reverse complement strand
GTGTGCATAATCGATGGGAAACCATATTTCCACTAAATGAAGGAACCAGATTACGGGGACAAAAAAGGGCGGACCGCAGTTGGTTTGTCAAAATCAATCGGATCTCTGGAACGGATTACCAGCTAATTCCACAGTTAATGTCGTCAGAAAGGTAGACACGAAAGGGCAACTGTCGCAATCATACTGATTACCAGTCGAAAAAAAAACAATGGGCAAAAAGTCGAAACCAACGTACTCATGGATATCCGACTATGCGATTCCGCCCGGTGGGTTGCTTGGGGAATATCTTGAGGTACGGGGATATTCGCAGGCCGAATTTGCCAGCCTTTGCGGACTCTCACATACGCCGATCAGTGGAATCCTTGCAGGCATGGCACCGGTTGAGGCAGAAACCGCACTGCAGTTTGAAAAGGTTCTTGGCCTCAGTGCCAGTGTATAGACTAACATGGAGTCCATCTACCGGCTCCAGTTGGCGAAAAAACACAGGCGAAGAAGCGGTAATGAAAACGTTCGACCGATTAAATGCACCGCCGCGGTGTTGACCAGAGATTCAGATACTCAGAACATAGCTTTCGCCAAATACGGTCAGATGGAGCCCGGAAATGAAGTCCATCCCCAACAATACATCATGATTTGCTGGAGCATACGGCAGAAGGGATATGTCTATATCTTTTCCCCGTAGATCAATCCCCCCACCACCGGATCCAACGGGTATGTCCAAGTGGACCCTATATCTTTTTGTCTGGAAGGGTTGGCCAGTTACGGGGAGAATCGGCGAATACCCAACGGTTTGTAATCCAACCTCGTCTACGACCTTTTGGGATACCATGGAGCCCTGCGCACCCGTATCCAGTAAAGTATAATATGTTCGCCGATTTGCTTCGTCACCGCTTTTCCCTAAAACAGAAACTCCAGAGACAAAAATGATATGTCCTTTATCAATTTTTCCGGCGAAGGAAGGCATCCGAACGTTATGCTAAGCTGATAGTGGTACAAACATTGTGAAGATACCAAGAGAGATGGGCCTGCTTCCGATAATCTCTACGGAAAAATTTCCCAGTCAATATTTCTCGCATCCGATAGAGTAGGCATCTCCACTATCGTTGTAGATAGCGATGATCTCGCCGTCGTGCAACAGCACCACCCGCCCAAAATGCTTCGCTTCCAGGAGTTCCCGGGCTTCACAGAATGTCTCCCAGTTTTTTTCAAGTTCGGACTGAACGTTCTCGTTTTTTTCAGATGACATGGTCTCAGTGTGTTTGAGGTTTGGATAAGTTCGCGGCGATTCTCCTACCGGACACTCTGCCAGCGCACGGCCAAGCAGGAACAAGAATTGTCGCATGTCCCGTAAGGGTACGAAACTCTTAGAAAAAAAGTTCCCGAGGTCTTGGGGGAAGATTCAGGTTTATTGAAATTTGACGGATTGAGAGGGCTCTATTTGAAACAGGCTTAATCATTATATTGGCCGAAATTGTACAAAATGAAGCGGAGCGGTCCCCTTATCCGCAGCCCCGTCATGGATCCAGAATGAGTAAACCCCATGAATGCAGCCAGGAATTTTATTCAGCACTCCCGAAATCTTCTGGAGAAGGATTATCTGCCGAAAATCCAGTCCTGTCTGGAAATTCTCCCAGAGGCAGATGTTTGGTGGAAGCCCAATGACATGTCAAACAGTGTCGGGAATCTGCTGCTGCATCTGGCAGGCAACCTGCACCAGTGGATTGTTGCCGGTGTCGGCGCGTACGAGGATCACCGTCAGCGAACTCGTGAGTTTGCCGCTGACGGCGAAAAAGATGCAGCAAATCTACTCAAAGAACCGCAGGAAACCGTGCAGCGGGCAACTCAAGTACTGGAGGAACTGAACCCTGATATGCTAACCCGGAAGATCAGAATTCAGGGAATTGATGTGACAGTTTTAGGAGCCGTCTACCACGCAGTGGAGCATTTTTCGATGCACACCGGCCAAATCATTTACATCACCAAACTCCGCACAGGCACCGCCCTCCACTTTTTTACAATCGCAGAGGGCGGTGCCGTGGAACGGGGTTGGTGTGTGAGTTAACGGAGCGGGACGGTATCCGCGCGGCGGAATTGATCCGCTCCACTTTTCTTTGAGGTTCCGTCCGCACTTCCGACACCAAGCATGGAGAGTCGTTCCATTCCGATGCCATTGGAAACATAGTAGTCAACTAATGCCCGCGCCCTGTCCTCGGAAAGTGTCTGCGGGTTGCGCTCCAGGGGGCTTGCCATGCCTTCCACACGCGCATTCAGGTTCAGACATTCTCCCAGGATTTCCAGGTTTTCGGCCAGAGCCTGCATTGCAACATCGGAGAGCACACTGGAATTACGTTCAAAAAAGACGGTGCTCATTTCTGCAATGTCCGCACAGTAGGGGGGTTCGAACTGTGAGACAGAAATATTGAGTGTACGCACATCCCGCCCGTGCTCGTTGGAAATTTCCAGCGAGACAGCGTAAGCCCCTTCGGACATGTAGGTATGCTGGGGTCTGGGAGCGTCAGATGATGTGCCGTCCCCAAAACTCCAGTTATAGGTGAGCGGTGCATCACCACGCACATTTGCACTGAATTCAACCGGGGTTTGAGTATCCACCTCGGTGGAACTGGCCGACAGGGCCAGGAGCTGCGCAGGAACTGGCTGCGGTGTAATCAGGATATCGGCGGTTTCGGAGACGGAAAAGCGTCCATCATTATTGCTGGCTGTAACCATTACGGTGTAGGAGCCTGCCTCTGTGTAAGCATGTTTCACGGCAGTACCATCTGCGGTTGCGCCATCACCAAATACCCAGGAATAGGTAACGGGCGGACGAGCATCTTCATTGGCATAAGCCAGAAAGTCGCCAGCCTGATTGGCCTCAAGAGACTCGGGTGCAGAGACCACCAGTGTTTCAACAGCTCTGGGATTACAGCCGGTAAGTATGACCGTGAAGAGACCTACGAAGACGAAAAAACAGTTGCGTAGAAGTGACATGTTGTCAGGTATTAAAATGACTAGGGGATACGAAAACTAAAAGATACAAAATTTAATGGAACATGCAATCAACGGGCAAGATCTTCGCCCGTTACGGAAAGGCCAGGTATCATTCCAGATTGAAGATGCTCCGCAATATGGCAGTTTGCCAACCAGATTCCCGGGTCCGACATGTCTACAAGGATGTCTGCGGCAGCTCCTGATTGCTTAACGCCGTGTGCACATGGCTGTGTAGAGTATATCATAGAGAGATGCCAATCGGAACGACCTGATCAATCCTTCCTAGACGAGGCCTCCGTAAGGATCACCACTTAATCGCCCAAGGTATTCATTCTCGAACCGGTGACCTGTTCATCACAAGTTTCTGATCTGACGATTCCCTGATGCACTGAAACAAGCTTTTTGATGCTGAGACCAGCATTTTCTGGTTATTCGGGCATGTTCAAGACACCCGGAAATGCACTGCAGTGCAAGAATTTTGGGCATGCTTTAGATAACACTCATCCAATTGGGTATAGTTCTTCGAGCTGTTCTATCCAATTGTTAAAGTGAGAACATGCAGATCGGATGTTGTCTATACCGATCATCTCCGCAACCAACTCCCCGAAGAATCGCTTATCATAGGCCGGATACAGACGGAGTAGTCTTTTAGATGGAGCCGTTGTCGGATCGTCATTGGTTAATTCGGGGTTTTCAAATCTTTCGATGATCTGGCGTAACTCATTAAGTTTGCTCACTGACCTGAAAGCATGCAGCGTATCATCTAGAATGCCGATATCGCTGAAGAGTATTGCTTCAAACTCGTGTAGTTGTAGATATGGGATAAACCCTTGCGGATTGCCTAAGTCTGTGCTAAATGCGTACTCCAAGTGCCGGAATCGCTGGTGGGGCGTAGATCCGGGGGGAATATCATTCATGCCGGGAAAGTCTGCTGGAAGAGCATAGAGGTCAAACATTGTCGTACAATACGCTGTTTTCTCGTTACTCATCCATTGCTGAATGTCCCATTTTGGCCGTGCATAGTCATACATTCCACCCCGTGCCTTCGATCCTCCGGAGCGATTACGAAGGACAATTCGAGGGGTGATTACGATATTTTTGTCAAATAGATATGGAGAAAGCACCTGTTTGACAAAGCCCTCTTCAGTTTGCCCCTCAACCACGACATTCACACGAATCATGGTCGTCCCCCGAGAACATTCATCTCCCAAAGTTCACCAAGAGCGTACACATTCAACCATTCGCGCAGGGATTCACGATCATGCTTCTTAAATACCGATTCCCCTAATCCGTTACGGAAGTCGCTCACCGGCAGGGCCGCTGAATCTCTACGTTCGACGGTGATGATATCTTCAGGCTCAAACTCATTGAGAAAGGATACGGACTGTGTCGTTAGAATAAGTTGAGTATTACTTGAGGCGCTGCGCATCAATCCGGCCAGTATAGTCAAGGCGCTTGGATGCAGTCCTAACTCTGGTTCATCAATCAGAATGGTGGAAGGCAAATGCGGTTGCAGCAGAAGCGTTGCTAAACTCATGAACCGCAGCGTTCCGTCAGAAAGCTGGTGTGGCCCGAATCGGTAATCGGAGCCGTGTTCCTGCCATTCAAGGCGGATCTTGTCTGGGTTGAGTGGACTGGGACGCAATGCAAAATCCTTGAATCTTGGAAAAATTCGACGCACTGCACCTCGGATCAACTTATAGTTTTGGAAATGGCTCTCTTGCAGCCTGTAGAGAAAAGCCGCCAAATTACCCGCATCAGGCTCCAGTCGGTCATTTTCATGGAGATCACCTGTCTGCTTAACACGACTCGTCGAACTAGTATCATGGAAGTGATACACTTTCCAAGAATAGAGCGCAGGCACGACATGGTTAGCCACACTGTACATCGAGTTATCGTGCTCTCCAGGGGCACGAGCCTCCTTATGTCCACTCCCTAGACTTTCTCTATGGATAGCTGATGTGCTTTTGATGAAGCATAAAATTTCCTCTCCAAACATCAGCCGGTCATCTTCAGTTGGCACGAGTTGGATCTCGTAACCGTGACGGTCGAAGTATATCCCTGCATCAATGCTGTTGGTCACTTTCGTTCCGTAGCGCAGCAGCGCATTTGCACCGCCGGAACGACCAACGAAAAGTTGAAGATGCCCTTCGGTCAACTCATTCAGCATTCGGAAGAAGCCGATTAAGTTGCTCTTTCCAGCTCCATTAGATCCGATCAATACGTTGATAGCCCCCAACTCAAGATCAAGATCCCTGACAGACTTAAAGCCTTTGAGTCTTATGCAATTGAACTTGGGCATGTGCTGTCGTACCCTTTCAAAAAAGAGATGTTTTGTACGAGTTAGATTCCAGTACTTGCATACCCTTCATGATGACCAGGGAATCGTCAGATATGCCCCAACCATCCGTGATATGCATGCAGAATCTTAAGAAGGATCAACTTAACCCAAGTTCGCAATTAATAGTGAATCAAAGATACGGATCTCTCCTAATTCCATTTTTGGGGGCATTTTTTGAGGACCCGTAAACGCGTGTCTGTTACAGACCCGGTTGGGTTGATTTGGGGGTGTTCCGGCCTCCCATGGCAGCCCATGGATAAAATATGATCAAAGAGTTAGACAATACAACTGCGTATCGTAGATGGCCAAACCATCTATTGTCTGCCCTTTTTGAGACTCTAAAGGTCGAAAAACATCTCTTCTATGGCCATTTTGAGCAGTCTAATCCAGAAAAATCAACCCAAAAGCATTGCTCAGATTTTTCTGGACTTTATCCACAGGCTGCTAGGGGTTCGCCACGCGATCAATAGCATGCAACAGGCTTGTCGCCGGATCCTCAGTGTCCTGTGCAATCTCCCAGACCATTACTCCGGCAAAGCCATTGTCAATCACGTAACGTGTCTTTTTGGTGATCGTTTGAACGCCGTTGTAATAGATGTTCGCAACCCGGTCCATGTCTGGTGCATCGGAATACAGGGTGACGATGTCTTTATAGGAAATGCCCGCGCCTCCTTGAGTATCAAAATCCCGGCCATAAAACGGCAAGCCAAGGACAATCTTATTCTTTGGCCACCTGCGATAGTTCGTCCAGTATGCAAGGCCAGTTGAGGAGGCCGAAGATCCCGAACCAATGGCCTGTTCAAATGAGGAATGCGGGCCCGATGCTGACCACGGCCCAGAGAAGTCGTATCCCATTACATGCACATGATCTACGAGCGGATGTATGTCTTCGTAGTGCCGGCCGAACCAGTCTCCGGGATAAACGTCCAGCGATATTTTCGGGCCGTCCAAAGCAGTCCGCAAATCCTGTAGCAAGGCGACTAAACTTGCTTTTTCCGAAGCCAGGGGCACGCTGGCATTGTTCTTGGTCCAATACTCCCAGTCGATGTCAACTCCGTCGAGGCAGTGTGTCTCCAGATATTGGCGGACGGTCTCTACGAAAACCCTGCGGGTATTGTCGTTTGCAGCCAGAGCAGGAAAACCTTCAGAACTGCCTCCGCCTCCCACCGAAACATATACTTGCACGCCGTGCGCATGTGCGGCAGACACCAACGCGCCGACCTGTGTCAACTTGCTGGTATCAAGTGATCCGTCAGCGCGTGGTATAGCAAAAGCATAAATCACATGAGTGAGCATATCCCACCGGATCTTAGAGATGGGTAACGCGCCGTGTTTATAGGCAGGATAGAAGCCAATCACATGATGCGCAAAGGCCTTGTCCTCGAAAGTGTGTGCACAACTTGTCTGCACATCCGCCGGGTCCACGACCGGTGAGCAGCCGAAGTTGACCAAGAGGAGGACTAGTGAGACGGTTTGGGCCCTGAATCGCATGAGTCATGCAGGTCGGCGACCGGATGGTTTTGCGTAATTGCCT
>JAJEFL010000045.1:0-10008 GCA_022820435.1 Rhodothermales bacterium | reverse complement strand
GAATCATGGTGGCTAATCCACAGGCGGGTTCAATGGCTCGGATCACCTCATTTTGAGCGAATTGGAAGTCTTTCCAAGGACTGCACGGATGTTGTTGCGTAGCCCCAGGGGGAAAAAGTTCGTGCATGACGAACGATCTTTTCGGTAAGAAGCGCAACGAAAAGCTTCCCGTAAAGCCACGCTTTCGCGCTTTGTTCATCGGATTTTGGCAAATGGCCAAATTGGGCCAGAGACTTGAATCGCTTAAATACGAGTTCAACCTGCCATCGGAGACGATACCATTCAAGAACATCGGATGCCGAAAACCGATCCGGAGGGAAGGTTGTAAACACGATCACATAGGATGCGAAGCGCCGGGTCGACTCCCGCGGTTTTTTCTTTTTCCTCCGGGCATTCTGGTCAATAGACTTGAGTGCATCCTGGGTTGCTTCTTTGGTTTTTCGCAGAACACAAATCCGTCCAAGAACTCCAGGAGCATTCTTCAGATTCACCTGCCATTCTCCAACCTCTCCAATGTGAGTGATGGATTCCACCGCAGATAACAGGTGAAACGGAATGCCCGGTCCGGTTTCAAAATGTAATGCACCTGTATTCACGCGAACGGTTACATATCCGCCCGCTTTTGCAACGTATTCAATCCCCTTCGCGGTGGAATATCCCCGATCTGCCAAGATGTAATCTCCTGGATCAACTGGAAAATGTTTGAACGTTTCTGCGGTTCCCTTTCCCTTGGTTGGCGTGAGTTTAAAAAATTTGCATCCAAAAGAAGGAAGAGCCATACTGTAATGCAATCTCCACTGTGATCCCGTTTTTCCCGGTTCACTGACCACTGTCGCATCAAATGCGTGCATTTGATGCACCGTATCCGATACGGTAATTCCATGCTCCTGAAACAGTGCCCGGCATAATGCATAGAGCCAGCCCTGGGATTTACGTAAACGCTTGAGAAGGGCAACATCCGTGAGTTCTGCAATCTCGGCCTGACGGGCACGAACGACGGTTTCCCGTAAAGAATGCCCGCATCCCAAGTGGATCAGTAGTGTTCGTAGAAGAGACTCCGGCGACTTATCTTTGCGCAATCCTTTCAAGGCACCTGTATCCGTAGCCAATTGCTTCCAATTTTCAGGTAAAAACGAAAGTAACACCTTCCAGTCCTCGCTGGTTGGTGCCTCGATGACGGTTACCGACATGATAGATTTCCCATCAGTGATTTTGTTGTAGAACATACAGAGGGTCGCAACTACCGCCAGATCATACAGGATGTTTCACATAAAAATCCAATATAAATATACTGACTGCTGTGCCTTCTATCCTCCAGATATGGTAAAACTACAATAATAATTGCAAAAAAACAAGTTAGCGCTTATGCGCGATGTCCCCCGTCGTATTCGGATCCTTTTCCCTGACGCATCCCCGCACTGAATCCTTCCCAGGTTCCCTCTCCCTCGCGCCGGTTCATCCATCCCTCTGCGGAACCGTTATCGGTCATGAAGATCAAGATCGTATTCTCATTCAACTCAAGCGAATCCAGTTTTGCCAATAGCCGCCCCATGTTGTTGTCAATATTGGTAATCATGCCGCTGAAGCGTGCCATAACATCCGAAAACCCTGCCTCCCGGTATGGCACCGCATATTTTTCCTCCACAAAATACGGGCTATGCGGTGCATTCGTTGCCAGATACAGAAAGAACGGTTCATGTTTATGCTCCTTGATGAAACGAAGTGCATCATCAAACCACACATCCTGTGGTCTGCTCCAGAACCCCGTTCCGAATGTACCGGTCATCGAAGTAATCATTCCCAAAATAATCCGGCCCCTGTCCAACCCCGCCCGCTGAATGATAGAAGGCTTCCTGAAAGCCCTGATCCTGTGGACGAAGCGGGTAATTGTTTCCTAAATGCGATTTGCCGACCATTCCTGTCTGGTACCCCGCCTCAGCGAACAGTTCGGCCGGTGTAACCTCTTCAGGCGCCATCAAAGAGCGTCCCATGATGGTGTGCCAAACCCCGGTTCGGGTGAAATAGCGTCCTGTCAGGAGCGCTGCCCGCGTCGGCGAACAGGTTGGATCTACATGAAAATCTGTCGGACGTACACTTTCGTCGTGCAGGCGATCAAGTACGGGGGTTTTGATGGCGGAATTCCCATGTGCACCGATATCCCCATATCCCTGATCATCTGTGATCACGAGAATCACATTCGGGCGTGACAAGGGATCAGGCGAACTACACCCGGCCAGAATGATTGCAAGATTCAAAAAAATCAAGCCGCCAACTCTCATTATGCAGAACCAGCCTTTTATTGATCGTTGAGGAGTTCCTCGGCCGTATAGTACCCTCGTCTGTTTGCGGTATTGTTTCGCACGGTTTCCACCTGGTCTGGGCGGATTGCGGATGCACGGTTGCCGAATGCATTGCGCACATACGTTAATACCGCGGCAGTTTCTTCATCGGTGAGCAGGTTCCGGAAGGGGGTCATCGGAACTTGCCCAGAATAATCCTGCCCCAGGACGGTAATTGGTCCTATGAGGCCGTCCAGGGTAAGTTTAATCAGCCGCTCAGAGTCTCCCAGGACCCATTCGGTCCCCGCCAGTGGAGGGAAACCGGATGCAGGCAGTCCCTTCCCGTCAGGCCGGTGGCAGGTGCTGCAGTAGCCGTCCCGTGCATAAATCTCTCTGCCGAGTGTATAAAGTGCCAGATCCGGAGCATTCAGGTCGGGCGTTTCTTCGTCTGGTTGATCTGCCGGAACGCGCTGCCCCTGTAAATGCGCCAGTGCCGTCACGGACACGTTCATATTCCATTTGTCAAGTTCATTCCGGCTTGCTTTCTCGACAATCGGTAATCCGAGCTCTGGACTCAGATAGGATGCCGCCGCCATGACTTCTGTGCGCACACGGCCATGCGGATCGTCTGCTGCTTCCGTAAGTAATTCAATTTGCTTTGGAAGTTGCGGATTATATCGGAGGATTCGAATCGCGGCAGCGCGAATCCGGAAATTTTCTGCGTTCAAGAGTTCCTCTAACAGGTCTTGTTTCACCTGGTTTAATCCCCAGCTCACCCAGAGTGCCTCCAGTAGATGAAGTTCGTGGTCTTCGTGATTGGAATCCAGTCCGGAGATCCAGAGATCCAGCGCAGACAGTACATCGGCGGGATCCCGGCCTCGCAGTTCTCGCCGGGTACGGTAGCGGGTGCGGTACTCCGGCAAGGTTAGATTGTGGAGCAGTTCCTCAATACTTGCGCCATGTATTTTTGCGGGTTCGACGAGCGGACGGGCGGGGTAGGTGATTCGATAAACACGTCCGTGCACATGGTCACGCAGGGGATCACGGGCATTATGCTGCATATGACCGATCAGTACATTATGCCAGTCAAGAAAATACAGAGATCCGTCCGGTGCAAACTCCATGTCTACGGGGCGGAAGTTTCCGTCACTGCTTTGAATCAGATCCTGGCGGTGCGTGCTCACATACCCGGTCCCGTCATCCATCATGGTATGCTGCTTCATGCCCAGAAACCCGATGGTGTTGTTAATCAGGAGATCTCCCTGGACCTCGTCCGGGAAATGTCGGCTCGACACGAACTCCAGGCCGGAGGTCGGACGCACACGATGCGCATCTTCAATCAGGTTATAGGATTTATGCGTTGCTACGCCGTAACGCGGCTTTACGGTTCCAGGCAGCATCCAGCGCACATCCGGGCCCGAGGTTTCTGCAAAAAACGGCTGTCCCCATTTGTCAAATGCAATCCCCCACGGATTCGGGATGGATAACTGTGCAGTCCGTTCAAGGTGACGCCGCTGCGGATTGAAGCGGAAAAACCCGCCATTGGTCCCGCGAGCCGGCCCATAAGAGGTCTCAACATTGGTATGCAAAAAGAGACCTTCCCCCATGTAGATTGCACCGGATGGGTCTGTGGTAAATGCACTGATTACATGATGGGTATCATGGTCATCAAAACCGCTCAGTACGATTTGCTGGGTGTCCGCCTGATCGTCTCCGTCCGTATCGGACAGGAGTATGAGATTTATGCCTTGACTCACATAAACTCCCTCGGGGGCAAATTCAAATCCGACGGGAATATGTAAACTGTCCGCCCAGATGATCTGCCGGTCTGCCTTGCCATCCTGATCCAGGTCTTCAAGAATTAACAGTTTATCATTGGGGTGCGGATCTCCCGGCTTCCAGTGCGGGTAGGTGGGCATCGCCGCAACCCACAGACGCCCCTGATTATCAAAGGACATCTGAACCGGGTTGGCCAGATCGGGGAACTCCACTTCAGAAGCGAACAGTTCGACTTCGTATCCGGGGGCGGTTGTGAAAGTTGCGAGGGCATCGTCCCCGTACAGGTACTCAAGGTTCCCGTTTTTGTCACTTGGCACATAATTGGTTTCCACCTCGGGAAGTTCGCGCGTTTGTGCGTCGGCAGCTGCAATATCCATGAACGTTCCTTCGGCGGCCAGCCAGATTGCGGTGTCCCGGATCGCCGTCATCTGACGAATCTTTTCCAGTTCTGCAGGATAGTTATCCGGGCCAAACGGATTATATCGCCGTCCGTATACATGCACTCCGTTGGGGATCTTAAAATCATTATGCCAGTTCCAATTCTTATCCCGGACGGCAGCCAGCAGGCGGGTATGTGTCTGGCTGTCCAGTGCATCTTCGCCTCCAAATACCTGATCTGCGATGTCGGGTGCCAGAAGTATATATCCTTCTTCATTGAGTTGTGAGCCGTCAATCGTCAGGGGGTCCAGGGTTCGCCGATACCAGCGTTTGGAGGTCGAAAAGACATCGGCAAAGGGCAGTGAATACCGCGCTGCAACGCGCTCAATGGCTTCCGTATACACGGATAGGCGGATATTTTCCTGCGTACCGTCGGGGAGATCCATCTCGTGCGACAAGTCTTCAAAGGCGATCGGAGAAATCAGCACTAAGCCGGGTGCCCTCTCCCCGTTGTAGGTCTGCGAGAGCGTATGTTGCACAAACGCATCCATCTCCTTTTCAAAGGAATCTACCTCTTCCAGGCCTTTGAATGATTCGTTGAAGCCAAAAAATGCCACAATCACATCTGCCTGCAGCCGTGTCAACCACTCGTCCGGGGTTTCGAAGTGGCCCTGGCTATCTGAGGGTTGGGCCAGTTCTGTGTAAAAACTGTCCGCCCCCGGAAAGGCCCACGGAGAAACGCGCCCCGGGTGTGGACGAAAACCCGGTGTATTACCCCCGTCACACATGTTCCGAATCGTTAACTTATATTCGGGGAACCGCTGGTGCAACTCTGTTTCAAAGTATCCAAAATTCATCATGCGGGAGCATAAATTATTCCCGATGAGCACAACATGATCCCCTGGGGAAAGAGGTTGTAGAGGTCCCGGCGAACTGGATCCGCATTGCATGCAGAGTGCAGCAAGTACAAGGATGATTGCAGATGGTGCGTAAGAGAATTTTTTTGGAGTCATTAGGTGATAAGAGGTGATTATGTTTTCGAAGTCAGGGAATTGCAGACTGCACTATTCCCAAAATGAATCAAAACTTAGGCCGTTACTGCGATGTATGGTGAATGGTTCAATCGGAGGTCATTTCTTCAGACAGTTTCTGCCGCTTCCGTGCTGGCAGGCCGGTTCCAGTTCCGCAGACCGCCCAACATTGTAATGGTTGTTGTGGATGACCTGAGAACCGGTGATGCCGGCTGCTACGGGAATCCCGTGATTAAAACCCCGGGGCTTGACCTGTTGGCGGAGTATGGAACACGGTTTACACATACCTTTTGCACGACGGCATCCTGCAGTACCAGCCGGTCCGTCATCCTGACCGGCCCCTATAATCATGCCAGCGGCCAGTATGGTCATATGCATGAGTTTGGAAATTATATACATGAGTGCCTGTGATTGTGCAATATTCCCCCGCAGCCGTTAACTTCGGGATGGTAAAGGAGGCGATCATCCGCCGTAAACATACGCTCAAATGAAAACGGGAGTTTGGAAGTTATTGCTGGTCTGGGTTTTACTTGCCCCTGCGCAGTTATTGGCACAGGATTCGACGGGACGATTCATGCTTGAGGCGGGGCTTGTGGGCGGGAGTGCGGATGCCTGTCCCGGTAAATATGCAAGAATCAGTACGGAGGCGGTTGGTCCGGTATCACTCTATGGCACGGTGGAAACCTACCGCTGCCATAATTTTGCAGGGTCGGCAAACCGGATCGGGGTTTCCATCCGGCTCGGCAGTACCGATCAGGCGGTCCGTCCTGCACTGCGCAGCGGCATTGAGTATGACGGAGGGGATGTGTCTCCGACCTTTGGAGCCAGTTTGACGATTGGGGGTCGTTATGGGGCGCGTCTATCGGTTCATTTCGGAAACGTATCTGACGATGTGCTTACCCTGTTCCAGTTAGGCGGCTATATTCGTTTCTGACCCAGGTTATACCATCCAACCGGCCTTTCATGCGCCGGGACGATTAGTTCTGAGACGACGAATCAGCGGAATGCTTAAACGCTGATCACTAAACCCACATGCATAGATAAGGGGACCGCAAAACTATTTCCGGCTTCAATCTGTATCCTCTTTGCGTCCCCTTCGCCGGCCTGTAATTAACAGGACAGGGTTTCTGTGTTTTTCTGTGATAGGGATCCCCATAGTGTAGCGTGTTCGTGTATCTACTCCCAGTTCGTGAAGTTCCTTTTCCAACTCTTCATGAGCTTCAACCAACTTTCTGTCTACGTTTGGGTTTCGACTGAGAACCGCTTCTTTCTCCGGAATTTTTGCGTTCATTTTAAAAGTGTCCATGTGAATGTACGAATGCAGGGATATTCTGGCATTGCGTGTATGTGCAGCGACATTAACTTTATTCTGGGCGGCCACGTAAAAGTTTCCAATCAGGAGGGAGCGCGGGCAACGAGGCGGAACTGTCTGGGCGTAACGAGGTCAGGCAGTACGCAATGTGGAGGTCGTGTGTTTTCGGGGAGTGTGCAACCCCGATGGAAGCCATCAACGAACGAAATATAGTATCCCGATAGCGAGCCGCATGATCCGTCTGAAGAGCCGGGTGCGGAAATCCGCACGCCTGATTCGGAGGGCAGGAAGTGGAAACGGACTCAAGGCGCAATGAACGGGAAACAGAAGGAGGAAAACAATAAGTACTCCTGATCCTGAAAGCACCGGGCCACTTCTTGACCCTACGAAGTCGTTCCGTTAGAAGTACTAATTGTCGATGTCAGCTCCCTCTTGCGAGAGTACACGTTTTAGGCTTGGATTCCACAGCCTCCACCGTTGTCCCATGCGTCCAAGGTCACCGGAAAGTACAACCATTGCTTTTTCCCTGTGAGCCTGGACGGCCTGTTCATAATCCTGACGCTCCAATAATGCTGTGACTGAATGCTGTTTTTCATTAACGAAAGTGTTCAGACGGATCGTTCCATTCTCTTCGTTTTCCCGGCGTTTCAGTAACTGGACATGCCCAGACAACTCAATGTCAGGCTGTGGAGCATGCTCTCGGAATATTTGGGCCACATGCTGTAATAAAGGTGCATCCTTAACGCCAAATCGTATGGTGCGATTCGGTCGTGTATTCGGTCGAATCTGAGCCCAAGATACACTCACATCCAGAGTTGAGAAAGAACTGAGAATTTTATCCAGAGCTTCACACAGGTTTGCACTTACACCACTTTTCGTCGTATCACAGAAAGCATCTTCATCTCCTGAGGCAGTCTGTTCGACAGCTGTACGCACAACTGTCAAAGCTTCCATCAAGCGGGTAGTTAGCCGACGTTCAGCAGGTGCGTCCGGGTCTGGTTGATCGGGAAACAGTGATGGAATCGGGGGCGGGATTATTGTCGTTAAGAGTGTTACCACAAAACTCCCCCGGTCGGTCTGTCCTAAACGGAATCCGGACACTATCTCTGTCGCTTTAGGTCCGACCCGGTAGACTTCGTTAGATTTATCCAGAGAGCATGCAATTGCCAGAAGCATATCACGGGCTCCCTGAATTAAGTTCACTCCTTCGTTCAGTTTTACGCTACCCTCTTCACTCTCTTCGACACGGAGGCGGATGGCATCACGGTCTGTCGTCACGAGCGAGCGATAGACGCTGGTCTCTTCCTGATGCCCGGCACGGGCAAAACTTTTGATTAACCTCGCCACTACACTTGCGTAGTCTCCCAAGTGTTCTGTCCGAGGGATGATGATTTCCGGCAGATCCTCGCCAACATAGATGTCCGAGTGTGTCCGGTATGTGCCATGCTTTTCCCATCCAGCGGTGCGTGCGTAGGCGGAAAGGGCGGTTGGTGACACATCTAGCAATGTATTTCGGTCGTAAAGATTAATGCTCATTAGAGTTCCCCTTTTCTGGATTTTTCCATTAGATCTTGCAGAGTCTTAATATTCAGCACGTTCTGTAACGGAATGTGAACCGTAACGGTTTCTTGGTCGGTGATTTCGCTGTAGTTCTGCTGCAGGCTAAGCCAATAGGCTCGGCGGCGGAGCACAAGTTCTTGCTCAGTGACCGAGATCCACTGCTTCCTCTCCTTTGGCAGCGCCAGAATCACGAGAAGTCGGGGTGTCTGTGTCTCGATCTGGAGTTCACGGTAATTTTTTATGGACAACTGAAAAGAAAGAATGCTTTCTGGATTTTCCGGGAATGTTGTCGTGGCCTTCAGTTACAGGTGTGGATATACAAAGAATTGCTTGGTAGATAAAGATGGCAGCAGAGTGCATAATGGATATTCAGGTTGAGTTTCAGTCTGACTTGATAAAGGTGGTACGTGCTTCCTATAGCAAGAAGAAAAAGTGGAGTCTCAGGGTTTTGCGAAGGCCTGCACGGTTTCCAGACTTGGTTCTACCGGTATTTTTGTGGGTAAAGATCTAAGTCACCACAGAAGAAGAGGACAGCGGATCTGAAGTTTTCAAATTTCCGGTATCCTCGTGAGACGGTTTTGATTTCCTGGATTTTTCCATTGATACGTTCGGCCTTGCCATTGGATTGTTGATGACAAAGCGCATTGCACACGCCTTCGTAGTGTCGTTCAAACATCTCGGCGACCTTGGTTACCTCCTTGATGGATTCTTTTTTCGCACTTTTAAGCCATAGATCAAAATAGGTGTCTGAATCGGAATAGGAGTCTCCTCCAAAGATGGACTTAAATTCTTCCCGCAATCGCCAGGCAATGCTGACCTGGAAGTTGGCGGCCTGGATGACTTTGAAGACTTCGTCCTGTTTCTCGGTCCGTTTGTCCTCGTTTTTCAAGAGCGCCCAGCGACTATGTTTGAGTTCCTCATTGTTTTTGGCTTCCCGCCTGCGCACTTGGTCAATCGCCTTATTGAGATACCAGATCAAATGGAAGCGGTCATGAATGAGCGTGGCTTTGGGCAAAAGTGCCTTTACCGCCGAGATGTAGGCTTTCCACATATCCATCGTCACGGTCTTCACGGCATCCAGGTTCTCGCCCAGCGTTCGTTCTAACACGATCTTTGTGCTTTCCAGATCCCGCCCCCGCACCACATCCAGAACGATCCCTTCTTCCCCATCTGCCAGAACCGTCATAAATTTGCGCCCGCGCTTATACGACTTCTCATCCAGACTCACATGCTGAATCTCTCCCAACTTTCGCCGCTCCATGCCGCGGGATACACTGCGATGCATAATCTGATTTACCACATCAAATCCGCAACGTAGAAGTGCGGCGATCTTGGTCTGATTCTTGGTTGCCTTCAGCAAATCAATCGTCCAGCGCTCAAACTCATAGGTTACACGACGCGAAAGGTCCGCCCATGGAACATGAATCGTACGCACCCCCACCGAAAACTTCCCGCGCGGGATCCGACAATGGATAAAACACTGAAACTGAAGCAGATCCAAGTGCCGCCAGCTACGCTCCTTTCGGTGATCATACAGCGTCCCAATCTCCCCCGTCTCTGGACAAATCAGTGGACTGCCTGTATGAGATACGTAGACATCAATCCGCTTGGTCTCCTTATTAAAGGTCAAACGGTCAACCTCCCAGCCATCGTCTAATCCTAAACTGTA
>JAJEFL010000084.1:0-4034 GCA_022820435.1 Rhodothermales bacterium | reverse complement strand
ATTTCAGATATTTTTAAATTTTTTTCTGCACTTTTCCCAACACCCATACATCTGCCTCTGTTCAGAGACTATCATGCAGACTTGATCTATACCTGAGTACGAATAAATTCAATTCTGATATGGGATTCTCGTACGGATACGTATTTTTCATTGATCCCCCCTACACTGCTGCAGGAGGCAAACGAGCCGGTAGCCGGCTCTATACGCACAACTGCATTGACCATGCGCGTATATTCAATATTCTGGCGAACTGTGATACAGATTTTCTAATGACCTACGACTGTTCGGAGGAGATCATTAACCTAGTTAACCGGCATGATTTTCACGGGGCTATTGTCGAAATGAAGAGTGGACATCATCTTAAAATCCCCGAATTGATCATCACGCGCCGCAGGATATTCACATGAGCCGTTACGGGATCGCCGAATGGTATGGAATGGACTTTATAGCCCTTCCATCACAAGACCGAAAAAATCTTGCCACAGTTGCGCTGGGAAATCCGAAATATGCCCCGACATGTCCATTTCGGGCGATTCAGTGCAACAAAAAAGGCGGTGTGTGTTCGCTTCAGGCTTATACGGAAATGAATGGTCGAATTAGCGCAACCGAAGATCCCCCTGTTATTGTGTGTCCTAACCGATTTGAACAGAATTCCGTGCTGGTGTAATGGGTGGCAGACATTGTGGGGTTTCGAACAGAGAAATTAATGATAGCGCGGGAAGTGTCGTTTATGCAAAGCACAACGACACAAAAAACGGCCGGCAGAATTGATCTTGTTATTGCTGCATATTTGGAATCGGAACGTTGCTCCGACTGAATGCAGCCACGCTTGCGATTGCATTTCAGATAAATGTGGGTGGGCCTGCTTCTGCAATGGCACTTGCCACGGCCAGAGGAGCGGTTGACCGGGTACTGCCCAGGGTTGCGGTCAGACTACTTGGATATGCAATCGGGAATGATGCGGGGGGTGCAATGGGGGCACTCGTTCGGGGAGTAATCGGCTATTGAAAGATATCGTTCATTCCAGAAAACAGCCTCATTTTTTCCAGACATCCCAGATTGGGAATGGGGGATCAATTAGGGGAGCAAAAGGAATAAGTTTAGCATGCAACCGAGGCGATTGTGACTGAAAAGAGCCGCAAAATTACCTGGTCGGCCTGGAATCAGGCCCGACAACTGATGTGGAGTTATCGAAGAACTCTGGTGATCGGTTTTATACTCATGGTCATCAATCGTTTGAGCGGATTTGTACTTCCAGGCACCAGCAAATGGCTGATTGATGAGGTCATTGGGAATAACCAGATGGATCTGCTTCTGCCTCTGGCTCTGATGGCCGTCGGTGCCACAATCATTCAGGCAGGGACATCGTACCTGCTGTCAAATGTGATCGGCATTGCTGCCCAGAAAGCCATCATGGAGATGCGCCAGTGCATCCATGAGCATGTGATTCACTTACCTGCCCGGTTCTTTGAGAGGCATAAAAGCGGGGAACTGATCTCGCGTGTGATGAGTGATGCAGAGGGGATCCGCAATCTGACGGGGACAGGGATCGTGATGCTGGTTGGCGGAGTCGTCACCGCAATCCTGGCATTGGTCATTTTATTTGTACTTTACTGGCAGTTAACCCTGATCATTTGCGTGATTCTGGCCACTTTTGGCGGCTTTATGGCCTATGCATTCCGAGCATTGCGGCCTATTTTCAGGGAGCGTCAAAAAGTCCGGTCTGAAGTTACGGGGACGCTCGGGGAGACCCTTGGCGGGATCTGGCTGGTCAAGGCCTATGGCGCAGAAAATCGGGAGCAGGGGAAGTTCAATGATGGAGTCGCCCGGTTATTCCGGCTGATCTCCAAAACGATTCGGGGTACCTCCGGAACGGTTGCCCTGGGAACAGTCCTCGTCGGGGGCATTGGTGCATTGATGATTATTCTGGGTGGCAGGGCGATTACCGAAGGCGTATTGACCCTGGGAGATTTTGTGATGTACCTGTTTGTTGTCGGAGTAATGGTCGCTCCAATCATCCAGATGGCGATGGTGGGTACACAGGTTTCGGAAGCGTTTGCAGGGCTGGACCGGATCCATGACCTGATGGCAGAGATTCGGGAGGATGAAGACGATGATCAGAGAAAAGCAGTAAAAGAGATCTATGGAGATGTGGTTCTGGAAGATGTACATTTCCGCTATGACGAAACCGTCCCTGTCATTCAGGGCGTTTCCCTTCATGCCTTGAAAGGAACGACGACCGCTCTGGTGGGGCCGAGCGGCTCGGGCAAGAGCACGCTGATCAGTATGGTAATGGGGTTTAATCAGCCTCAACAGGGACGGGTTCTGATTGATGGACGGGATTTAGCCACTTTAAAATTGAGCGATTACCGCAGGCACCTAGGGGTGGTCATGCAGGAGAATTTTCTGTTCGATGGCACAATTGCCGATAACATTGGCTATGCCAAACCGGATTCCTCACGCTCCGAAATAGAAGCTGCGAGCCGGATTGCAAATGCACATGGATTTATCCAGCATTTCCCGGATGCCTACGATACGGTTGTGGGGGAGCGCGGGGTAAAACTCAGCGGCGGACAGCGGCAGCGAATCTCTATTGCACGCGCAATTCTGGCAAACTCCAGAATCCTTGTCCTTGATGAAGCAACCTCCAACCTGGATACGGAGAGCGAAGCACTGATTCAGGAGGGATTTAAAAATCTCCGTGAGGGCCGGACCACCTTCGTCATTGCCCACCGGCTCTCCACAATCCGGAGTGCAGACCAGATTCTGGTTCTGGAAGGAGGCAGGATTGTCGAACAGGGGAGCCATGCTGCACTTTATCACATGGGTGGCCGCTACCGGGAGTTATATGATCAACAGCACAGCTACGAAAAGGACCTCTATGTAAACCCGGGCGAGGATCCTCTTCGGTAATCCCCGTTCAGACTGGATCATAATTGATAGCGAACAGTCGCCATCGTGGTGATCAGGTTGAGTCTGCTGAGGATGGTTGTGCTGCTGAGGTCGTCTAATTTGTGCTCTATGTACTCCCCTTCGCTACTGAAATTCTGTAATAAGGAGTAGGTGAGGCGGACCCCGGCGAGAACCCTGTCGGTCAGGACATACTCAAATCCAGCGTGTCCAGCCGCCAGAAGTACAATATCCCTTAAGTCTTCATCCTGCAGGGAATCATAGGTCTCCAGATCTGGGCTGCAAGGCTGATCCATGCAGGAATAACGTTCCTCAAAATATACATCCGTCACGGTTGCGCGGGCGACCCCGGTTCCGATGCCCAGATACGGACGGAATAGGCGGCCCTGAGGAAGAAGATCCACGAATGTATTGATCCGAAGGGATGCAACCTGTAGCTTTCCAATGGCTCCTGCGGTGTTTACGACAATTCCAGATGCTGGATCAAATTCAGGGGTCGGATCTCCGTTCAGATCTGTGATCCGGCTAAATACCTGTTCAAGATTTTGCGTAGAATAACGCGCATTTAGATCAATGCGCAACCGTCCCTGCTCCCTGCCGGCACCGACCCGGAGGGCAAAGCCAGGGTCGGTGGGGATCTGGTAGTGCCATCGGTATCCTGGCAGCCGATCCGGGTTCGTGACCGAACATCCCTGCTGATCGGCGACACAACAGAGGTGCCCCGGGTAGCAGAACGGGTCAAGATTAAATCCTTCCTGAGCCAGATCCCCGCTAAAGGACGGCCCTCCGCTCACTTCAACATACCAGCTCTCAACCTGACCATGGGCGGCCGGAAGGCTTGCTGACAGAAAAAATATCAGAGCAGGGGTCAACAACTTCATCGTTAAATGGGGTTTATGTTGGAGCATGGATGTATTTTTGGGATCTATACGGTAAAACCAGTCAGGTCATGCCCTTTTCATATATACGGATTATCTTCCTTTTGGGAATTATATCCATGAGTCACAACTCTCATGGTCTTTTTGGTGTTTCATCGCCCGTTGCCCGGTTGCAGGCTTGCGCTCCGCAATGACAGGTCTTATATAGGCTCCACAACCCGTTCGGCACAATTCGTGCCAGGACGC
>JAJEFL010000111.1:0-6186 GCA_022820435.1 Rhodothermales bacterium | reverse complement strand
ATTGGCGGCAAGTGCACTGGCGATTGGCACCTCGCTCCCCGACATTGTCGTTGCGCTCAATGTGACCCGGCGCGGACGGCACAGACTCCTGGTCGGTCACATCTTCCAGTCAAATGTGTTTGATGCATTTCTGATCATGGGGATTTGCGGCCTGATGATCCCGCTTCCAGAGGTTGCGACGGGCTCGGCAAATATCTCAATTATTGCCGCGGTATTGCTCACCCTGCCTCTTTTGTGGACATTACGATCCAGGAGATTAACCCTCTCTGGAGGGCTGGGATTGTTCCTCTGTTTCCTCTTTTTCATCTGGCGGCTCTACTGGTAGCCGGATTCGAGAAACGCTTTCGTGTGAGGACGGACATCTGCTTCGTTTTGCTGCCGCTCCAACACCACCACCGGGCACATCTGGCAAAGCACGATATCCCGTTGACATCTCTTCAGCAGAGAAACGAAATTATAGCACTCATGTTTAGAAATGCCAACTTTTGACTGATTTTCGGACCCAAAACCAAGAAAGAACTAATCTTGGATAAATTCGTATGCTTCTACGGTATTCATCACTGCTCATGCACCACCCGTGACCGTGATTATCCTGATTCATCATGTCACTTCCTATTCTTGATGCCGCAAAGTACATTCTGGAGAACTCCCGGCGGACTATCACGCAACTAGAGCTTCAAAAACTTCTATATCTTTCCCAGATGACACACCTGGGGGAGTATAACAAGCCTGTACTGGCAGCCCGCTTTGAAGCTTGGAAATTTGGACCGGTAAATCGCATGCTCTATGACGAGGTAAAGCGTTTTGCAGCGAATCCTATCCCAAGCACATCTGTTGCCGGCAATGTGGAAATTATTGGAGCTTTAGTTGACACGACGAAGGAAGTTCTTGATCTGATCATACGTGATCTCTCAGAAAAAACTGCTTCTGAACTGATTCAAATTACGCACTGGAAAAAGGGGGCATGGACCAAAACGTACGACCCCGCCAATTGGAACATTGAAATTCCAGAGGAGCTGATGCGACAAGAATACCTTGACCGACTGAAAATCTACAATACAGAAAACTCCGCCTGATCAGCACGGACAAACCATATCCCCCATCTTCGGCATATACTCCCCCGCGACCCTCCAGAGAGGATATTGAAGAATCTCTCAAAGTTGTTGAATTCTTTAAGGGCTATTTTGAAACTGAACAACAAAAAGCCTTGCTTGAAAAAGAAAGGCAAAGGACAAATTTCGGATGCCCTTTGCGGTTGGATATGTTGTTTTAGCAGTGCTTTGGCTACTGTTCACGGTCTTTCTCATACTTGTGAGCGGGCAGAGTCATCCTTGGATTTTGATAGATTACCGGGTTCTGATCACAATGCTTGGAGTAGGCTTTGGTGCATTGTATACACCAGTTCATATCCTTGCCAAATTCCGGTTTAACTGACAGCGTTCCCATCAACTTTTTAATCTAATCCCTTTTCGCGGACAACCTCCGTCCAGATGTGTTCTGAACTCAAGTGCCTTTGCACAGCATAGGTTACCCATGGACATAATCCCCCAAAGCAAATTCATTTCGGCCTCTGCCGGCTGAATTGAGTTATGGGGATTTTCGACTTGATGATCCCGCCTCCAGAGGTTGCGACGGGTTCGTCAAACATCTCAATTATCGCCGCGTTCTTGCTCCCCCTGCCTCTTTTGCGGATATTATGACCCAAGAACTTGACACTCCCTGAGGGGCCGGGATTATTTCTCTGCTTCCTCTTTTTCATCTGGCGGCTCTACTGGCAGCCGGGCCCGGGGATGAATTTCGTGCAAGAATTGGACATACTTCTTTTGCTGCTGCCCCATCCCCGCGGAACATGTAATCCCGTTCGGTTCCCCCTTCTGATTATCTGATTAGCGGTCACTGGCAGAGCTCCAAGGGTAACAGACGGCCTTTTCCCTGAATAGGTGCCAACTTCATCTGAATACACACCGATTTGGGAATTCGTGATTTGGCATAGACTTACATCATCGGGGAGGGGAAAGTAAAAGAAGCGGAAAATGTGTATATTCCGCTCTGAATCCGGCAGGTTTATCCAAAAACGAGAAAAATGCCGAACTCATATTAAACGTCGAATGGACGTCTAATCTAGATTACTTGTTTCTAATGATAGTACCAATTCATTTTGTCCTTCGGACAACCTTAAAAGTCAGCCGACTCGGACTCTTTACAGGTTTGCTCCTTTCACTGTTTTATCAGACTGCGGCCGCACAGACAATCATCACGGGGACCGTCATATCAGATGACTCACAAGAGCCGCTGGCAGGTGTTTCGGTTGTGATTGATGGCACGTTTATCGGCACCACCACGGATCAGGATGGCAAATACACCATCGAGGCCCAAACTGAGAGCGATATATTGGTTTTCTCTTTTGTGGGATTCCGCACACAGCGCCACACAATGAGCCCGGGCATCACACGGATTGATGTCCGATTACAACCTGATGTCGTCGAGATGGAAGAAATCAGCATTGTCGGCGAAGAAGCACGAATTTTTGCAAGCAATGTAGTCGCTGCGCCCATGATACGTCAGCAGACTCCAATGATGAATCTGACATCGGTCGTCGACAATCTGCCCGGTGTGTCCGTTCAGGAGGGAGACGCATACGGTATGGATGACTGGTCAAGCAATACTGCCATGCGCGGCTTTCAGGTTACGATCAATGATTCACAGATTGGAACGACGATAGACGGATTCTCAAATGGCACCTCTGACTATTGGAGTGGCTCAAAAGTAAATCGGTACATTGACGTGATGAACCTGGGCAATGTTGAAGTCTCCCAAGGCACGGCAGACATTGCCTCTCAATCCGTCGAAGCATTAGGAGGAACCATCAACTATACGACAAGTGATCCCGCACTTGAACGACGATACACGGTATCGGCGACCGTTGGGGAGCATGATGGAAGACGCGCTGCCATGCGGATTGACACTGGGCCGCTGTTCGGCAAAAATGCACGCGGCTGGATCACCGCTCTACGTCAGGAAGGGACGGACTGGATGCAGGGAGCCGCAGAAAATGAGCGGGAGCATCTTTCTGCCAAACTTGTCTCTACGATTGGTTTGCTCAACCTTAGCAGTTATTTTTCCTACGATGAGATTGCTGAAGATGTGTACCAGCGGCTTTACAGTGATGCCGATTTTCGGGCAAACCCGCGATGGGACCGCCTGATTGGAGACTGGACCGGTGTACCCTATCTGAACCAGTTCTACCGACGCGGCTGGAGAACCGCGCGCAGAAACACCTTCGGATACATCAAAGCGGACTGGGCAACCAGCATAGGAATCTCCATTACGACGGGAGTCTATGCCCATCGAAATCGGGGAAGAGGAGACTGGCTGCCTCCATATATCGTTGATATTACGGACGATCAAGGTGGACCGGAATCAGAATTGAAAGGGAATTCCCCTGTTCGCGGCGGTCAGCAAATCGGACTGATCCGTTTTGTGGACCGGGATGGCTCGGCCGTTGATCCCGAACCTGGATGCACATCATCGTTCATCTATAATTATTACGGAGCGAGTGGGCCGGAGGTTGACCCTGCCTGCCATCCGGGGGCAACCGCCGTTCAGTCGTTTCGCCACAGCCACTATGGAAAAGATCGAATTGGAGTTACAGCGGACACAGAGTGGTTTACGCTGATCGGATCAACTGGAAGCACACTGCGCTCCGGAATCTGGTATGAGAGTTCAAAACGCCTCCTTGGTCGGGACTGGCACCGCATCCTTGATCCATCGCTCAATTTCATGTTTGACGAACAGGCCTACTGGCATCAGTATGACTGGGAATTTCCGCAGAGCGTCTTCAGATGGTACGTGGAGGAAACTCTTTATATAGGACCTGTGACGGCCCGTGCGGGCATTCGGCAGTTTTTCGTTGAACTGTCCCGGACTGATTTATTTAATATGGACCCGGATATCTCAGCGGAGTCCGACTCAGACCTGCTCTTTTCCGGCGGGGTTACGTATGAATCGCCAATTGAAGGATTAAGGCTTTTTGCCGGCTTCTCTGAGAACTTCAGATCCTTCAGTTCCGCACTGCTGGAAGTCCCTGGACGGAGTCTTGATGCACTTGAGCCGGAAACATCCTCAAATATTGATGTAGGGGTACAATACTCGGGAGATCGGATTGCCTTGAGTGCAACCCTGTATGCGGTGGATTTTGAGAATCGCATTGTATTTATCGGTCCGCAAACCGCAGCCGGACCGAATTATCTTATTCCAGGCGGAGGAGCATATTTCAACGCAGGCGGCCTGGATACGCGCGGACTTGAACTCTCTGCCACAATACAGCTGCCACACAGGATCTCGGTCTATTCAGCCTACACCCGTAACAACTCGGAGTATATCGGCAGTGGGGATGCAGTTCTGGATGAAGGACAGGGGACGTTGCCGGGAACAGATGTCACAGGGGTTCCCGATCAGCTTTGGGTGATCTCTGTTGATCAGTCTGGTCCGCTGAGCACAGGCTTTTCAGCGAAGTATACAGCTCCACGTCGGGTGAGTCTGACCTCTGACTGGTACTCGGACTCTTATTGGATGGTGGACGCTTATATCCGTGTGTCTGGAGAATCTTTGGGACGTTTATTCCGGTCAACGGAATTCTCTCTGGTTGCAAACAATCTGTTCGATCAGGCCTATCTGTCGGCCATCACAGAGAATGCCGGCTGGCTTGGTGCCAAACGGACCGTGTCAATGACGACGACAATTACCTTCTAGTGCAGTGCATCATTAATTCTTTCGTCGTAACTTTGGACGGATTCCAGAATTCCATCCGAAGATTTTGTCCAGATCAACGATCAGAAATCTTCATTGTGGAGGTCGAGCTATTCCTCAACTTCGGCACCCGGTTCTTTGTTACTTCAATGCATTCCACGTCGGATAGGATCTCGGGGAATGGCGGCGAGCCCGTATTCAATGAGATTCAATCAGGAAGACTCTTGGCGTAACATGGAAAAAACCTTTATGGCGAATGAACCCGTTTTGGATCATGGCGGTTTTGCGGGGGCTGTAATTGTCCAAGACAGTCTGAACTCCAGATCTTTGGTGACAGATCGGTCAGTCACCTGTGGGAACTCGAGAAATTCCTGTACCCCATGTCAGGTGAGTATCAGGACCAAACAATCACTTTGGCCGGTGAGTCGTGTGGTTCTGGGACCTTTATTCAGCGGTGATTTTCGTCAGGGAATGGGGGATTGCTCTCACTTGATGCGACAAGATGTTTCACACGGTGCCGGTGCTTCAAACAAGAATCCGTATTCTGTGCTTTTTCGGACTAAACAGAACATAAAATGCCCAGACAACCAGTACCTATTCGGCACATTCGGTCAATCCTTCGCTTCCATTTCGGAGAGGGATACAGTATTCGAAAGACGGCGGAGTATTCGCGCGTGAGTTTCGGCGCGGCACGGGATTATATCCAACGCGCCAAACAGGCCGGATTAAGTTGGCCCCTGCCCGAGGGGATCACGGATGCGGAGTTAAAAGAACGTTTACTGCCATCCAGTTCGGGCTCCCGGCATCATCCTGCACCAGACTGGACAGAGGTGCATGAGAGCCATTCCTGCAAGGGGCAGACATTGAAATTGATTCATGAACGCTACCTCCAGGAGCATTCAGGCGGCTACAGTTACACTCGGTTTTGTGAACTGTACCGGGCCTGGTGTAACCGAACGAAGGTGGTGATACGTCAGCCGTATGTTCCAGTGGAGAGGTTGTTTCTGGACTTTGCCTGAAAAACGGCTCCCTGTATAGATTCGGATTCCGGTAAGATGTATACGGGCTGAATTTTTGTGGCATCCATGGGCGACTCAAGTTCCATGTCTGTGACGGCTTGCCCAGACCTGAAGTTCTCCAGCTGGATTGGGCCAATTGGAAGATACTGGAATTTCCGGGAGGGCCACTAAGATAATTGTCTGCCATAACCTGACGGCAGCCCATCATTATGCCCCCTATTGAACCGGACATATGAGGAATTAGGGATCCATTACGGGGCCGCTCTGCCACCAACATGCTCTTACCAATCAGGACATAACGAAATATCAGTGTTGCTTTTTAGGAACTATACCGTAATTTGGCCTCCGAATCATTAACTGCCTGCAGGAACCATCGGTGCATTCATGACACGAAACAAAGTGCTTTCGGCCTCTGCCG
>JAJEFL010000055.1:0-2602 GCA_022820435.1 Rhodothermales bacterium | reverse complement strand
GTGCTGCAGTAGCCGAAACTTCGTTCCATTGTCACTTCCTGACCACGAAAATGTAGCCCTGCATCAATTATTTTTTGAAATTTGAGGGAATCGGTGATTTTCCCCCGTTTTTGCTTGCATAAATGGTAGAGAGTCCCCCCCCCATTTTTTCAGGAGTCCCGGCAGTGTAGGCTTACTTCTCTTGGTCTTGCTAATTTCTCCCGATGAGGCACTGGCACAATTCCTTAGGCTCTCTGGTCCGCCCAGTAGCGGCTTCACGCAACCAGACGAACTTACTGGGCCGGTATCTGGAATTTCTCCTTATACAGCCGCCCCCTACCATTCAAAGAAGACGGTACGCTCCGCCGGAGCGTACCCGAATGCGAGCACACCTGCAAATCCTCTGCAACCGGTTACGGGCCATAACAGTGAGACTGGTGATTTCAGCATACGCAATGCTGCACTTGCCGCGTCGTATCGTGCGACGCATGGCGATTTCTGGAAGAACAGCACAAACTGGGACCTCAATGCCAGTCCTGCCACGAAAGAACTGAACACATGGCACGGAGTCACCGTGCATATGGGGAAGATCACCGAACTGCAGTTGGACGGCAATACCCTGCAGGGGGTGCTGCCGCCAGAGATCGGAGACCTGACGGACCTGCAGGTGCTTTGGGTGAACGGGAACACCCTTGACGGGGCGATTCCGAAAAAACTGGGCCAACTCGCACAACTGCGGACCCTGCTGCTGAGTCACAATGCGATAGCAGGATCCATTCCCGCCGAACTTGGACACCTTGAGGAACTGGAAACGCTGTGGCTGCACGATAATGGACTTTTCGGCGACATTCCCGCCGAACTCGGCAGCCTGACAAAACTGCAATCTCTGGTACTCAACAGAAATATGCTCTCGGGCACGATTCCCGATGCACTGGGGAATCTTGGGCAGTTGGAGACCTTGTGGCTGAATGACAATGCCCTTACGGGCGAGGTGCCCGAAACGCTTGGGGATCTGGAGCAGCTCCAGCAGCTTGTTCTGGATCATAACCGCCTTTCCGGACAATCGCCCCGCTCTCTGCTTCGTTTGCGCAAACTGGAGTATCTGAGTTTTGAGGGGCAATCCCTCTGCGCCCCATCGGACGGGATCTTTCAGTCGTGGCTTGGTCATATCAAGGTATGGAAGGGGGCAATCTGTAATGAACTGCAATGGACGGGCACGGTGGAGGGTCTGAGTTTTACGGTGAACCGCCCGGTTTCCCCCGTTGCGTTCCCGGCAGCGATGGGCGGAATCGCCCCCTACGTCTATGCACTGACTCCGGCGCTTCCGACGGGGCTCATGTTTGATTCTGCGTCACGACTTTTGACGGACACTCCTGCGGGGGTTCGTGCCGCGGCGGCGTACACCTATGCGGCATCCGATCACGCGGACATGCGGGTTTCACAGACGTTTTCTATCGAAGTCGCCCGTTCTCTGGCGAATACAGAGGATGCTGCGCCGCTGACCTCCTTCACCTTGCGGGGCAACTATCCCAATCCCTTCCGCGAAACGACCCAGGTCGTGTTTGATTTGCCGGTGCCGGCAGTGGTGATCATGGAGGTGATGGATTTGACCGGCCGGCAGGTCTTCACGGTCCCCGCCATAAATATGCCGCCCGGAAGGGGGCAGAGTATCGCTCTGACCGGGAGTTCGCTGACCGCGGGGGTTTATTTCTACCGGGTGCAGTTTTCGTCACCGGAGCACACCGAGGTTCGTTTTGGCCGACTGTTGCATGTCCGATGACCGCGACTCTGCAAACCCTGTCTATACTCTGCAACCCGCCCGACAGTCCCATGTTCTGAGACACTGCTTGAGGGTAGACCCGCATTGATATGATAAAACCCATCTCTGCCTTCGCGTTCCTGTGCGTGTGCTGGGCCCTGCAGGATCCCTCTGGAACAGGGCCGGCCTCCAGAGAGATGCCTGGAACGAACTCCGAAGATGCAGTCAAATTTACGATCACGGCTCCCGATGAGTATCCAAAGGCGGGAATGACATCTTTTGCAGGGAACTCGCCGTTCACCTTCCCCCACCTGCCAACCGCAAATGTACACCACCAATCTCTCTTGCCCTTTTCGACGAAGCAGAAAAAGGATACGACGGATTCTATTGCGGTCTCCCGGGAGTCCGTTACATTTTCAGAGATTGGCGCAATCATTACGCTGACAGCAACCGTCTTTGATGCGAAGGGGGCAATCCTGGACGATGCCCCTCTGGTCTGGATTGCTGCAAACCCTGCGGTCGCCACGGTGGACCAGAACGGTGTCGTTACGGCCGTCGGCAATGGCACCACCCGGATTGCCATTACGGCAGGGACGGTCAGCGTAAAGATCCCCGTCCTCGTAGAGTCCAATGGAATCACTCCTGAATCCGAACGGAAGATCCTGGTCACCTTCTACGAAACAACCGATGGAGAGAACTGGGATCAGAACACCAACTGGCAGAGTGAGCACCCGCTGAATGAATGGTACGGGGTCCGCACAGACGAAAAGGGATCCGTAACCGAACTGCAGTTCATGGACAACGATCTGACCGGGCCGATCCCGCCGGAATTGGGCGGCCTCTCCGCATTGGTGCGTCTGGAAC
>JAJEFL010000093.1:0-33902 GCA_022820435.1 Rhodothermales bacterium | reverse complement strand
AGTGTTAAGCGCTGTGCGGCTACATCAAAATCAATGCCAATCCCGCTCATCAAACCGTAATCCAGGGTTTCAATGGATTCGTTTTCTTCAATAAAAATCTGCCCGGTATCGCTGGATTCCACCAGAATTGCGGACTGCACTGCAAATAAGGCTGCACCCCCAAGGAAAATCCGGGGACGGACAATTCCTGAGGCATCAAACCGAAATTGCGCCAGAATGGGCACCGACAGGTACGAGGCTCTGCTGGTTAACAAACCGGGGAAGTCATTGTACTGCACCCGGGTTTTGGCACCCATACGAAGATAGAGTAATTCGCCAACTGCGCTAAGTCCGCCGGCAATACGTAACTCAGCGGCCCCTCCACCGGCAACCCCGGTAATGCTTTCCCACGTCGTTTCTCCCGCGGCAAGATTGCCTGCGAAGGTTGTATTGATCATGCCGAATTTGAGGGACCCGGTCACGCGTTGAGCATTGACCGGGGTCGTTCCGGTCAGGAAAAGTCCAAATAATATCAGCAGGTTAAAACTTCGCATGTATTCCGCAGGTTGGTCCGATTCAAGGTAATACCCGCTAAGATAAGATAGGGGACGCTGCAAGATTTCGGGCAGGAATGGGAATTGGAGAAGGAAGCCTGCCGTTCCGGGTTTCCTGATTCCGATCTATCTTTGCATTTCGGCAGGTGGCTATGAATTTGATCCATGGAACAGCATTCACCGGTTGCCGTAAGCGGGGGATACCCTGATTAAATGTCTATCTCAAGGAAAGAAGTTCGTCATATTGCGAAGCTGGCCAGGCTGCAATTTACAGAGGCTGAAGAGAAGGTGCTGGCTCATGACATGAGCCGGATTCTTGATTACATGGGGACCCTGAACCAGCTCAATACATCCCAGATAGAGCCGGTCACCCATGTGCATGATCTTACGCATGCAGTACGTGCAGATTCTGTTCGGGAGCGTATCGGGCATGAAGAAGCACTCCATAACGCACCGGATACCGATGGGGAGTATTTTCGGGTTCCGAAAGTGATTGGGTAGCAGTCAGTCCTATGGGCAGATCTAAAGCGGCGCAATCCCGCCAGTTGCAGAAATCATGGTGGGCGGCGCAATCCCCTGTGTTGCAGCACATCGTCTGTATTGTGGGGCTCACTGTGGTTGCCTTTTATTTTTCCTGGGCAACCCTTTTCAGTGGAAAAAGCCTTGTCGGAGGGGATACCGTAGAATGGAGGGCCGCCGCCCAGAGTATGATGGAGCACCGCAAAGAGACCGGGGAGGAGCCGCTTTGGGCTGCGAATGTGTTCGCAGGTATGCCGGGGTATCTTATCTCAAGGCCTGATCTGGTCCTTCAAATTGACGAATTGCCCCGTGCATTACGTAAAATTTCCTGGCCTTTTTCGCACGTCATCTTCATGCTGCTGGGAGGGTACTGGCTGGTCTGGTACCTCACGCGTGACACCTTGAATTCGCTGCTGGCCGCATGTGCGTATGCCATGACCACCTACTTGCCCGTGATTCTGGTTGCAGGTCATAATACTAAGTTCATTGCATTAGCCTTTGCTCCCTGGCTACTGTTGACCTTTGTTCATGCAATACGGAAGCCCGGTATGATCGCAAGCCTCCTGTTTACCATTGCTCTGGCCGTGAACCTCCGGGCAGGGCATGTACAGATCACCTACTACGTAACTTTTCTGATCCTGATATGGTGGGTTGTACTACTTTTGGAGGCACGAAGGCGTAAGACACTCCCGCAGTTTTTCCAATCTACCGGACTCCTTGCGGTCGGCTGTGTATTGGCATTACTCATGGTTGCCGAGTATTACTGGCCGACGCTTGAATACAAGGAGTACAGTATCCGGGGAGCATCTGCCGGAGGCGGGGAAGGCGGGTTGAGCTGGGAGTATGCAATGCGATGGAGCCAGAGCCCGGGGGAACTCTTAACCTTGCTTATTGCCGATGCCTACGGTGGGTCTACGTATTACTGGGGCCCCAAGCCCTTTACAGGCGGCCCCCATTACACGGGTAGTATTGTACTGGCGCTTGCCGCCGTTGCATTATGGCGAATTCGGTCACGGCTCGTAGCCATACTGGGAATTGCGGGCGGTCTGATGATCCTGTTTGCATTCGGACGGCATTTTGAAGTGCTGAATCAGATCATGTTCAATTACTTCCCGCTGTTTGATGCTTTCCGGGCCCCGGAGACCTGGCTGATTGCCGTTGCACTCGTTCTGGCGATTCTGGCGGCACTAGGGCTTGCCTACATTGTGCGCCTTGAACCATCTGCCACCGCGCAGCGCATCAAATGGCGTTCTGTATTGATTGTTTTCGGGACAACGGGCGGCTTGCTGTTACTCTTAGTGGTAACCGGGAATTCGCTGTTCGACTTTCAGAAAGAGGGTGAACTTCAGCAGGCCGTCGCCTATGTCGCCCAGTCTGCCGGGAGAAATCCATCCGATTCTCAGGTTATTGCCGCTGCAGAACAACTGCTTGACGAACAAATCATCCCCCCGCGTGAAGAGTCATTTACAGCGGATGCGCGGCGTTCATTTCTGTTTATTTTTCTGGCGGGCCTCATGCTGATTGCGTTTCAACGCAGAGTATTCCCCGCCTGGATTTTGCAGATAGTTCTGACGATCCTGATCGTTCTTGATTTAGGAGGTGTGGCGAAGAGATACTTGAATACCGACAATCTCAGTGTGTCAAAATACTCTGCAAACCGTGTAGTAACATTAGATGTTGATGAGTATGTACTCCAGAGAGAAGGGCAGTTTCGTGTTCTCTCACTGGAGCGTAAAGATCAGACTGGACTTGCACGTCCATCATTCCATCATGAATCGTTAGGTGGCTACAGTGCCGCGAAGTTACGCCTATATCAGGACTTTCTGGACAACCTTCTTTTTGATCGAAGTACCGGAATGCCTAACGAAAATGTACTGGATATGATGAATGTTCGATATGTGTTTTCCCAGGCTCCCATTGCGGGGGCGCTCAATGTAGAATATGGCCCTGAATCGGGATTGAGTGTCTATGAGAATCTTGATGTTCTTCCGCGGGCATATTTTGTTGGAGAGGCGGAAGTGATTGAAGACCCAGATGATGCAATGCTTCGTCTCCTCAATTCCAACTTTGATCCAGCGCTTCAGGCATTACTCGCAGCACCCATTGAAGAAGATGTTCACCCTATTGATTCGTCCAGTACGATCCTCGTCAATCCAATTGAGTATGGGCCGCGGCGAATCGTCCATGAGGTGGAGACAGATGCACCAAGACTTCTGGTGATCAGTGAACTATACTACCCCGCAGGCTGGACTGCCACGCTTGATGGTGTGCCTGTGCCAATTCATCGCACAAATTATCTGTTGCGTGGGGTCGTCATACCTGCGGGCCGACATACGCTTGAGATGGTCTTCAACCCCGCCAGTTATGTCTGGGGAAAAAGAATCAGCATGATTTCTACACTGATGGTATACGGTCTCGTATTTTTCCTGTTTGGGCTAAGTGGTTATCGCTATTTCAGGGGGACTCACAGGGGAGTCCAGTTGTGATCCATTTAGTCGCTGCTATTTTGGAGAAACAGTGAAGCGGATATTGTTGATTACTTACTATTTTCCTCCATCTGGAGGATCGGGTGTGCAGCGGATGCTTAAGTTTGCACGCTATCTCCCTGATTTCGGATGGTTACCTACGGTATTGACGGTTGATCCAAAGTTCGCAGCATTCCCATCGGTGGATGCCTCTCTTCTTCACGAAGTTTCTCCTGAAATGGAGGTGATCCGCACGCGGGCATGGGATCCATTCAGCCTGTATGGGCGCTTTCAGGGGAAGAAGAAGGGGGATGTGGTGGAAGTTGGGCATGTCGGCGACAATACAGATAGATTCAAGCAGATTGCCCGGTGGCTTCGAGGAAATATTTTTCTTCCAGATGCCAGAATCGGGTGGGTTCCTTTTGCATCCAGAACTGCCCGAAGACTGGTGCAAGGTCAGAATTTTGATGCAATCATGAGCACGGGACCACCGCATTCAAGCCACTTGGTTGGATTCGCTGCACACAAAGCATCCGGTCTTCCCTGGGTGGTGGATATGCGGGATCCGTGGGTTGAGATCTATTATCGTGATCAGATGTACGAAGGAAAGATTCCGAAAAAAATCCAGTCTGCACTGGAACGCAGAGTTCTCCGTACCGCCAGTGCGGTAATTTCCGTGAGCAAGCATGTCGGGATTGGCCTTAAGCGCCGGGTTGAGATGCAACGCTACGAGACGATCTCCAATGGATTCGATCCCGCCGATATTTCGAGAAATCAGGCCACGCGAACCAGAAAGGAAGATGTATTCACGCTTGCATATGTTGGAACGTATAATCTGCGCAGGCACTCAAATGCACTTGTTGCCGCACTGCAGCAATTACAAAAAACTATGCCATTAGAGGTTCATCTCGTAGGAAAAGTAGATGTAGCGGCTCTAGAGGATTATCGTTCGAAGGGGATTCCCGTTAAAGGAGTTGGCTATCTTCCTCATAACGAAGCAGTTGTTTACATGCAGAAGGTGGATGTTCTTTTACTTCCATTGCCACGCGTAGACGGCCATCATGGTGCAGGAGATGTTTCGGGGAAAGTTTTTGAGTATATGTCGGCTCGCAGACCTATTCTGGCTTTAGGACCCACAAAGGGAGATCTGGCGGATATTCTGAATCAGGTTCGTGCAGGTCAGATCTTTGACCATGAAGATCAAGAGGGAATACTTGGTTTTCTGGAAGATTGTATAGAATCCAGATGTGAGGCTTGGTCAATTAATGACAAGTCTTTGGCAGAATATGAACGTCCCCGCCTGACAGCCCGGCTTGCTCATCTGCTTCATCAGCTTTCATCAGACTCGTAACATCAACGGATGCGTGTATGTACACTGGTTGGGGCCCGGCCGCAATTCGTGAAAGCGGCAGCGGTGAGCCCAGCACTCAGGGAAGTTGGAATCAGAGAAACACTGATCCATTCCGGGCAGCATTACGACAAGTTACTCAGCCAAGTATTTTTTGACGAGCTTGGAATTCCTGCACCCGTTCCAAATCTTCAGGCCGGGTCTGGTTCTCATGCAGTCCAGACAGGAAAGATTATGATCCGACTCGATCAGTTTATCCATGAAACGGGACCGTACGATGCGGTCATTGTTTACGGGGACACAAATACAACCCTTGCCGGGGCATTGGTTGCCGCAAAAGAGAATATCCCCATCGCACATGTTGAGGCAGGAGTTCGCAGTTTTAATTCGTTGATGCCGGAAGAGATTAATCGGATTCTTACCGACCATGTCTCCCAGTGGCTGTTTGCACCGACAGAGACGGCCGTAGAAAACCTGGCGAGGGAGGGATTAAAAAAGAAGACTGTACTTGTTGGAGATGTCATGTTGGATGCCACACGTATGTTTGCGGATCGTGCAAAAAAACAGTTCCCTCTGAAATCCATTCACCGCCATGAATCCGGAGATTATTATCTGGCAACCGTGCATCGCCCATCCAATACAGATATTCGGGGAAATCTTCAAAGTATCTTTTCTGCATTCGGGCAGTTAGCGCTACCAGTAATTTTGCCGCTTCATCCCCGAACTAAAGCCGTACTGGGTCACATTACCGTTCCAGATAACGTGGAGATCACCCCGCCGGTCAGCTATCTCACCATGTTAACGCTGACCTCCAATGCTCGTTGTGTACTGACCGATAGTGGCGGACTCCAGAAAGAGGCCTACTGGTTGGGGGTTCCATGCGTGCTCCTTCGTGAAGAAACAGAGTTCCCCGAAACGCTCATAAACGGATGGAATACATGCGCTGGTGTGAATCCTCAGTCTATCCTTAATGCTGTGACGCGCGAACCAGCCGGCCCCCAATGTAGATTTGGTCAGGGGCCAGAGGGGAGGCCTACTCGTATGATTGCACGTGCACTTTTGGAGGCAAAAAACGACACGACTTAAATCCGATTCTGTTTCCCTTGGAACATTACTGAATAAAGATGCTGGATACGGATAGTACGGCCCCTTATCCGGTTTCCATAAAGCGGTCAATCCTTGCTTTAAGTTTGACAGCCTGCTCTATGTGATTTGATTTCGCCTTGATGGTCTCCAAATCTATATTCTGCAGATTTTTTGAGGAACAGGTTTCAAAATAATCCACTAGTCCACGCAGGCGGCTTTGGTGGTTAATATGATTGAGTCCATCGCTTAAAAACAGAACGGGGATTCCCATTGCGGTTGCGGGAAGGGCCGTATGGATTCGTGACGTAATGACTAGTTCAGCCGAAGCGACCTGTCTTATATAGTCTAACGCAATCTGCTTTGAGTCCTGATTTTCAAGGGTATGCCGATCGATGATCTGGGACGCATACGTAATCGGCCGGTCCGTCTTAGACAAAATTCGCCTTAGTCTCTGGCAGGAAATTTTATAGGCAATATATTTCACCGGATATTTCAGTAGTTGGCGAAGCATCACCACTGGACCTCGTGAGCATAGGATGATCGGCTTTAAGCGATCAAAAACGCTTGTCACTAAGATGCCTGATGGCTTGGGGGAGAAATTCGGGAATAGATGAGATTTCTGGTAACATAGCGTTAGACAGCCGGAAAAATAGGCCTTAACACCATGGTTCCTCAGGAGATCTAACGTATAGTTGTCCCGGCAGCCGATGGGTTCGTGCTTTTTGAAATAATCAATAGATTCCTTTTTTGTGAACTCCTTTTCAACGGTCGGATTGATATGGAATGAAATGAATAACGGCTCAATTTTATCTGCTGGAGGCCAGTTTTCGGGGTTTTCCATAAACCAGCCATTGCAGATCAATCGTACTTTAGGGCCTCTGTATTTGTGCAGTTGTTCACGATTGATGGCCACAAATTCTTTTTTCCATACGAACTCTATGACGAGTGACTGGACCCAATCCCCCAGGTTGACTGAGTTCGGATATCCTACAATGGCAGTATTCATTGTTGTCGCTTCAATAGAGAACTGAATTTGCTCATCCGATGATCAGAGGGATATTTCCGGATGATCCGATCTCTAGCCCGGTGTCCAAGGTCAGGATTCGCATTCCGTATAAAGCTTACCACTGGTTCTAGGTTTTTTGGGTTTTTGATCAGATGTCCTGCATTTCCGATTGCATCAGGGATACCAAAAATAGGCCGTCCAATCGGAATACATCCGCAAAGCATTGCTTCACACAAGACATTCGGGAGCCCTTCAATGATAGACCCCTGAAAATAGAACCTGCTATCCTGATATTCGTCCAGCAGCACATCCTGACCTGCGGGTTCCCGAATAGATAAATTGCCTAACCGTGGAATAGACACGATCTCTCTAAGTTCAGAGAAAAGCCCGATGATCTTGAAATTATAATCCGGCATCAATTGCGCCAATTCAATAAACAGGGGAATTCCTTTTCTCCGAAAAACTTCCTCGTTCCTGATGATTCCAACAGTCAGGACGGTTGGAGATTTTTTTCTTGCCGATAGCGTCCAGAAGGTTGCGTCGTATCCGGTTGGCACTTCTTTAATGGGGGTCTTGAGTTCAGGAATAAAGAGGAGGATCCCGGATTCGATATTGCTGCCGGATTGATTCGTTACAGGGCAGCCATCTCGAAGGCTTTTATGCACAACCCAAATCAGGTCTGCTGTTTTATAATTAAATCTGCCGATAACCTGTCGGATATTCTTTCGGGAAAACAGGCCATGATAGTCTTTGTAATTCATGGCATCATAGCCGCCTACGATGATTAAGCTGGGAATTTTCAGGACTTTTGACAGTATGATGGGCAGCAGCGCGTGATAATCATTAAACCAACTTATGGTTGCCCTTGCATTTCGTCCATGGAAAAGCATCGTTGCCAACTCTCTTACCCTGTTCAGGGCAAAAGAAAGCAGATTTTTCCTGGGTGGTGAAAAGATCGTCACAACCTGGCATCCCATGCCTCTGAGCAAAGCAAGATCTTTTTCTACAAAAGAGCTCCTGGTGCTGAACACAACGATAACTGTGGGAGACTTGCCTGATTTTGGGTCGCTAACTGTTTGTAGGGTACGACTGGAACTCATTCGCAACTTGCTTCTCCTGAAGGGGATACAGGCATTCCTGGGAATTATCTATATTAGATCCAATAAACGTAGAGATATAATGAGGGATGACGAATTCACCATGTGTTCAATGAACGGTCATGTCATATTGATCTTAATCCTGATTGCCAGCATTCCAATGGTAGTCCTCTTGAATCAAACCCGTTTAACGCAGAATTCAGAATCAACGTTCAACGTTGATAGCTAAATGCTGGACAAATTAGAAAAACTGTGGCACGGCATCCGGTGGACGGTTCTTGGCCGCCAATTGACTCTGGGGGAGCAGGGGAAGTCTTCCGGTGCCCGGCGGCGAGCGATGTTCTTCAGTTTACTGGCATCGCTCATGATCTGGCTGATGCTCAGCCTGTCGGAGAATTATTATCTGCCGGTAGAATATAGAACCTGTGCAGCACTGGCCGAGGACATTTCGTCTTCCTGTGTTTCGGGGATCGATGAGGATTCCGTGTTAGCGCAACCGCTGCCGGGGTCCATTCGAGCAACCCTGTATGGTCCAGGAATTAATCTGCTGGTTCAGCGTTTTCGTGCACGCTACTGGAATAATCCAATCACCTTTGACTCGGATCAGCCGATAGTGGATGCACAATTACTGCTTCGGCTACCTGAAGAAGTAAGCATTGAAAGTATCATACCCGAGAGTGTCAGCTTTCAGAAAGAAGCCCGAAGTGAACTTCGGCTCCCCATTGAATCACGGGTCCGGTTTGTCTCCAGGCCGCCACATTTTTTTATCGGTGAGCCGCAACTTGATCCAGATAGTGTGTGGGTTTCAGGCCCCGTATCGGTCATAGATCAACTGCTGGCATGGCCTACAAAGTCAGACACGATTTTGGGAGTCGGCGATAGCGTTCATTATCAGGTTGATCTGCTGGATTCTCTCGCCGGGCTGATAAGTTTGAGGACGAAAACAACCACCGTTTCCCAACTTTCCCCGTCATTCACAGAAGGGCAGAAAGAACAGGTACGGGTAGAGATTGAGGGTATTCCGAACGCAAACAGTGTCGTTCAACTGGCCCCCGAGTCCGTAACGATCACCTATCAAGTCCCCCTGGCCCAATTCCTTGAAGCGGAGCAATCAGAACTGATCCGGGCCGTGATCTCCTACTCTGAGATCTATGACGACACCACCGGGCGCGTGAAGCCAACCGTAGAATATCCAGACGAATTTATGTTACGCCAAGTCTCCGTTTCGCCGGGGCGGCTCCGATATTTTATCAATATCGGATCTCAGTAACCTGACGATCCGGCAACATTGAAGCGGGGGCATGGTTTAATGGGCCGATCCTGACAACTGCGAACGATGGCTTGGCCACTGTGGCCCAAAAGTAAGGTTGAATACCACAGTACTCCGCAGGGGATTCTCACTGAGTCGGGGATCTGGTACAGAACGACCATAGATCTTTTGAACGAATATGCAGGTGCGCTTTTCGAACGTGAGCCACTTGAGTTACATCTCGCCCGCTCAGATACCTGGATCCGCTCTCCTCATACACTGTCGATCTGGATACTTGCATTCGGGATCATGGTCTATCAGCCCTGGAAACTAGCCATTGCCATTCCCGTTTTCTTTCTTGTCTGGCAGATTCTGTCCCCGGCATTGGTTACCCGGAGGATGTCCTTTTTATTGAGACTACTGGATGCCGTATTGCTTCAGGCAATCCTCTATGCAGGGACGATGTCCGTATTAGCTATGTCCGGCCGGTATGGGGCCGTCGCGGTCGGAATAGGGGGATTTATCTGCTTTCGATGGGGAATCCTGACCTATTTGACGCGCCCCATTGTCGTCCGCTGCTGGAAAGCAATGTATAAACTTCCCGTACCGGATCATATATTGCGGGCGTTTATGATTCGGAGTGCATTAAAATGTGGGATCAATCTTGCCGGCTTTGAGGAAATTGAACATAGTGTTATCGAGAATATGTTTCGGAAGAAGACATCTGGAAGAAGGAAATCGTAGATGATAAATCATGTGCATGGCAATTCAGTTGATGAATTGCGAACAGGGGTAAGGCACTTACTTGAAAGGTCAGACCATGTACCACCAACAGGAATCGCCAGTGTTTCAGTGGAACTGGATGGGGTAAGTCCGCTGGACTGGTTGATGAACCGGCCTCAGGGGGGGCGTATTTACTGGTCGGGAAGGGATTATGGAATTGAAGTCGCGGCGTTTGGCGAGGCAGACTGTCATTATTGCTCCTCGGCCACAGATCTGCACGAACTTCGCAGCGGTCTGGGAACCATGCTGGCAGGCTGTGAGCACGGGGTACGTTATTACGGGGGAATTCGATTTGATCTGAATCAATCGGGTGAGCAGCAATGGTCATCTTTTGGTGTCTGGCGATTTGTACTCCCGCGATTTGAGGTTCGCAGGAACGCAAAAGGCACCCTGCTGCGATGTAATCTTGTGTTTCCGAATGATCAGACACAAATAGGCTTGATTCTTGAGCAGGTGGATGGATTGCATGATTCCGCCCGGAAAACAAACCCCTATTCCCAGCCGCTCCGTCATTGTTTTCGCCCGGATTTTGAGGATTGGGGATTAATGGTGAATAGCGCCCTGCAGGCGTTCAGTGACACGCCGTTAGACAAGGTAGTTCTGGCACGGGAGGTTTCGGCAGATTTTTCAGACTCAATTGACCCGGGATCCATTATCCGGGCCCTGAAAAAGATCTCCCCCAATTGTTTTCATTTTCTTTTTGAGCCCGCTGTGGGCGAAGCATTTTTGGGGGCGTCACCGGAACGGTTATTCAGGCGGGAAGGGCGGTCCATTGAGAGTGAGGCAGTGGCAGGCACCCGCCCGCGCGGTACATCGGATGTCGATGACACAAGAATGGTTGAGGAATTATTTCGGAGTGCAAAAGAGCAGCGGGAACATGAGTTTGTCCGAATCAGCTTACAGGAAGAAATTACCTCACTGGCTGCACATGTAACGATGGATACCCTTCCATCCATTATGCGTCTGGCTTCAGAGATTCACCTAGTCTCCCGGCTGCGTGCAATCATGCGGCAGGAGTATACCAGTCTGGACGTATTGCAGGCACTGCATCCATCTCCTGCAGTCGGGGGGTACCCCTCTGAACAGGCACTGGATCTAATTCGCAGAGAGGAACCCTTTGATCGGGGATGGTATGCGGGGCCGGTGGGCTGGCTGGGCGTGAATGAAGCCGAGTTCGCCGTTGCAATCCGTTCCGGGCTTGTGTCTGGATCCACAATCCGACTCTATTCAGGTGCAGGAATCGTCCGGGGATCCACACCTCTAGAGGAATGGGATGAAATCGGACACAAGATCGGTGATCTGGCGCAGGTGTTAGGGTTGTATGCTTCTGCCGTTCAGACAGAATTCCAGTACGCATGAGTCAGAGTAATGCGGAGCGAGCACGCCTGATCATTGGGGAGTTCGTGAATTGTGGTATTGAGCAGTTCATTATTGCTTCCGGGTTTCGCAGTGCGCCGCTTGCCTTGGCCGCAGCCAGTCATCCATCTGCTCGGGTAAAGGTCCATTTTGACGAACGGGGCAGTGCCTTCTTTGCACTGGGATACGGCCGGGCAACCCGCAAACCGTGTGTCTGGGTTACCACCTCGGGGACTGCAGTGGCGAACGGCCTTCCTGCCGTGATCGAAGCTGCAATGGATGAAGTGCCCATGATTTGTCTCACCGCAGATCGGCCTCCTGAACTTCGTGATACCGGTGCGAACCAGACGATTGACCAGATTCATATTTTTGGCCGTTACCCCAAATGGTTCGCAGACCTGCCTGCTCCCGCCGAAGAGCAGGATGAGTCCTTTATTCGCACAACCATTGATTATGCGGTGCACCGGTCACAGAACGGCCCTGTCCATCTGAATTGTATGTTCCGGGAACCGTTACTGGAGAAGAATGACCAAACCCATTCAATCCCGGCAATCCCATGGCCGGATATAGGGGATCCTCAGACCCGCTATCAAACCACCGTTAAATCCACCGTTGATTTAGACGATGAGTTATTAGAGAAAATATCCGGTGCTCGACGTGGCTTGATTGTATCCGGGAGGTTGCAAACAATGGAGGAGGCAAAAGCTATCCATGGACTGGCCGATTATTTAGGATGGCCTTTGGTGGCAGATATTTGTGCTCCCGTCCATACTGCAGAAAATTTTATCAATTCCTCCGACCTGATTGTACGCAGCAAATTATTTGCAGAGAAGTATTCTCCTGATCTAATCCTGCATGTTGGGGGCCCGTTGGTGTCCAGGGAGTTGCAGCATTATTTAGCCAACTCCCCCGCAAAAACGTATGTGCTGGTTGCCCCGTCAGACAGCAGAATTGATCCATGCCATGTCGTAACAGATCGCATTCACGCAACCATTGCAGGTTTTTGTGATGCTCTATTGATAGATCTACCTTCTAGCGACCGGACGGACACGGAATGGCTGAAGATGTGGAACCGTATATATCCGCTGGTCCATCGCGGGATTTATGACGAGATGACCGAAGACCTCTCGGAGCCAATGCTGGTGTTACTGCTTGGCAATCTCTTGAGGCGTATGAACTGGGGATTCGCGGCCAGCAGTATGCCGATCCGAGACTTACAGATGTTCTTTTATCGGAGCAAAGATTCTCCACGTTTTTTTGCGAATCGTGGAGCTAGCGGTATTGATGGCACACTTGCGACGGCGGCGGGGATCGCCCAGGTACAGGCGGGTCGCGGAGTGGTTCTGTTAGGAGATTTGGCTATGCTGCATGACCTGAATTCCTTGAGTCTTCTTCGGGAGTGTGATGTTGTCATCATTGTGATTAACAACAATGGAGGCGGTATCTTTCACATGCTTCCGATTGCACTGCAGCAGGAAGCGTTTGAAAAAGTACTGGGGACTCCTCATGACATGGATTTTCGGCGGGTTGCCGAGCAGTTTCGGATTCCCTACTCTCTGGTAAATTCCTGTGACCAATTTCGGGAGATTTGGTGGTCACTGAAGCCTAAATCGGGCCCATATCTGATTGAAGTACAAACAGATCGTACACAGAATGCCGAATTACATAATAAGATCTATCGTCTGAGCATCGAAACCGTTGAGGAAGTGATCCAGAAACTTGAGACGGAGGATCATCCCAGATCGTAACCGAATTCCCCGCATTCCAGCGAATTATAAAATGCCTTTGATCTATATGTGCCAAGAGCGTCCCGGTCGGGCACTTCTTGCGCCGAAAAAGAGTGCCCCGCTCTACGGGTACCCTGCTAAAACGTGAACGGTTGGCAAGCATCCATGTCTGATGTCGTAGACAAACCCCTCCGTATTGCGATTGCGCATCTGTTTACTACCGGAAGGAACACAAAGAGAGACGCAATCGTGCATCTTGCCTGCAGACGATATGAACAAGGTGCAAACCCGCAGGAGAGAGACTGGATTGTAAATCCTGAACGCAAGATAACGCGGCGTGTCTACCTTCATACGGGGATCAGTACAAAAGAGTCTGAAGAAATGCCAGTATGGCATGAGGTTCATGGAGATGTACGGCTGTTTCTGGATGGGATGGATGTCCTTTTTGTCTTTGATTCCAACGCAGAAAGGTGGTTCCGTGATGTAGTATATGGGGACATTCCTTCGCCGAGCATCGTTGACTTACTGGAGGCGTATAAATTTTTCCTGCCGGAGAAATCGCCTCCATATTCAGACCTCGCAATCGTGGACATGGAGGCTTCTGTTCCTCAACACAGCAGCACTCGGAAGTTGAACAGAGTATTGTCTGGAATGTCCAGAATGCTGGAAGCGGTGCTTGAAGTCATCCTGAAGCCTGAAAAGATTCCGAATGGATTTCGCATTCCAGAGTCCCATTATCCAGTCTATAACCTGCTGGACTGGTCGCTTGCCATTGAAGGAGCATCGCCCGCATTCAAGGCATTACAGAGAGTTGCCGCTCAAGCTGCCAGAATTCGGTGGGAAACAGATCAGATGGAGGGGGCTTCCTACCGCACTCCCGTGAAAATGGACAATGAAGAATTATTACTGTTCATTGAACACTGGAGGCCATCCAATTTAATTCGAGAGGATCGCAAGCCCTATAATGAGGATTTCATGGCAGGCGAAATACCGGAGCGGTATTTGAGGGACAAGAGCACCAGATCTCTTTTGCAAGTACTTAAATTCATCCTGAAGTCTCCGGGAACCGAACCTCAGGATACGGGGCGAGTCAAGCATCATTTAGATGCGATAAAATCTCAATGTGAGGAATTGCAGGAGTATATTTTTAGCACTTTGCGACGAGTATACTCAATTGCAGAAGTCAAGAAGTCACCGAGTCATTCCGCTCGCTACAATGAAAAATATGAGGACATTTGTTCCGCATATCATGAATTGATCGACTGTTTGAAAAACTTTGAATCCTTGTTCTTGCGGCTTGAAGTAAATGAACTGTCACAACTGCCGCCAATCATTGTCAATGATGAGCTGCTAGACCTTGTATCTAAATGGATTAAAGCATCCAGACAAACAGGAAAACTGCAACGTTCCCTGTTGAGGACAAGGAAGAAATTCCCGAAACCTGGCAAATCACTTTCAGATCAAGCAGTTCTCCGTATGGTGAAGCGGGTATTTAAGGATATGGAGGCATTAAATCAAGAATACTTCGCATCGAATACTTCTATTCAGGATGGGTACCTTGAACTGGGATTTAACATGCTGTATTCTGACAAACGCTTCAAGGAACGGCCAGAACAGCGATGGTATGCCGAGTTTATCAGCAAGGCTATAAATTTTGGCAATCAATATGTTGCGGAAGCCCGAACAGGGACAGGAAAGACACTTGGATATCTCCTTCCTGCATGTGAGCATTCACGTATCAATAAGAGTCGACAGGTGATCGTGGCGACGGCTACGATCAACCTGATGGATCAGATTCTAACCAAAGAATGGCGAACCCTGACTTCACCCCGAGGATCTCCGTATCGTGGACTGAAAATTGCAACGCTCAAGGGGAAGCGGAATTATCTGTGCGTAACGCCGCTAAAGAAACTCTTTAGCGATCTGAATTCAGACAAACATGATGACTCCGATCAGGGAGACGACAGTTTTTATGGAGATGATAGACTTGCCTGGCTCTACCTGTTCCAGATTCTCACCCGCAAGAATGGTCAGTGGGATAGTGCAGCTGAGTTTTATAGAAGGTATTCCCGAATCGCAAAGGAATATCCCGTGGATGCAGAGACCACATGCAAGCCTAAACTATGCAGGATGGGGAAAGATTGTATTTATCCCCAGTCCGTTCGGCGTGCTCAATATGCCAATGTAGTGATCACCAATCACCACAAACTGGCGAATCTTGATGATGAAATCAGAAAACGTGCATCTGTCTGTATCATTGACGAGTCCGACCAGTTTCCAGACAATCTACGATCAGCGCTGAGCGAAAGCATTACGAGAGAGGATGTATGGGATTTTATTCGGAGAGTAGCCGGAACAGAAAAACGCCGCGGCTTTGTACAGGTATTACGGGAGAAACTTAAAGAAGAGGTGGAGCGGGGCAAGCTCAAAAAAGAGAACACAGATGCCTTATTCCGAAGCCTTAGAGAAATTGAACAATCGTGTCATCAAATATTTTTTCGGCTCAGGGACATGACATTTGTAGGAGAGGATCAGCATGCAAAGCGATGGAAGGACTTGGGCCAGAGACAGCAAAATATGCTTCAGGACATGTTAGATGACCTGGGGGGGCATCTGAACATGATTGAGCAGGAGATCAAGAAAATTTTAGACTCTGATCGGTACAGCCAAACCCAGGATCTATCTCGGAATCTATCGTCGGAAAAAGATCGCTTGGTTCAATACCGTTATGAAGTTACAGGGCTTTTGGATTCAATGGAAGCAATCCTGCCTTCCATCTACAGCGAAGGCGGGAAGTTCATCGTTACCTATCAGCAGTCTCAATTTAACTGGACACTGGCCAAAATGCCATTCAATATTGGCGATCAGGCGCGTGATTTGGTAAAAGGCTTTGAGACCACCATCTTCACATCAGCAACTCTCTACGTAGATCAGGCTACCGACTTATTTGTCTTGGAACTGTTTGATGGTTGCACTTCTGAGTCTCCGTTTACGGGGGAAACGCGGATTTCGACTCCGTTTGAATACTCTAAACAGGCTGGTGGAGCCGTAACATCGTTCATTCCATGCTACAAATATGGTGCCTCCAACAGAGAATGGGGGCGGCAGGTAATAGAGACTATCGCCCTGTTGTCTATCGCACTGGATGGGCGAACACTGGTGCTGTTTACAGGCTGGAAGAAAATGCCCAAAATGTATCAACACATCCGGGCTATGCTAGAAAAATACGATATTCCGGTTCTGCTGCAAGACAAAACGGGAAGCAGCGAAGCAGTTATTGAGGAGTTTGACGGGTTGGAGGAGAGTGTGCTTTTGGGAACCGGTCGGTTCTGGACGGGGGTTGATTTTCCCGGGCCAACTCTAAGCCAGCTCATTATTGTACGAATTCCCAATGCTGCACTAGGAGACCCGCTTGTGAGAGAACGCAAAGAGAGATGGTCAGACGATAAATTCTGGAATTCCTGGTATTCTCAAAATACCCGGCGTAAGCTAAATCAAGGGTTTGGACGTCTTATAAGAAAAAAAGAGGATCGGGGACTTTTTGTGCTTCTGGACAAGCGTATACTTTGTCACCGTCACATGACTGCCCATAAAAATGCCATCCCCGTAGAACTGAACAGCCAATTCAATTCTCCCGTGGAACTTGCGAATTGGGGAATCAAGAGGTTAGGGCTTTCCCCCGAATTGATAGAACGGGAGATCAATCTGGAGCAGGTTTATCAGGAAATCAAACATGCATCCGAATCCATTCAAATTTGATCTTACATCTACGGCATGTCATGAATCCATGTCCGGAAAGCATTGCAGGTGGGCCGTGTATGCCGAAACCAATCCCATGATCGTCCATCAACTGGAGACACTCAAACGAAGCCAAATGGCTCTTTGAGCCTTCTGCGTGTCACTGAAACTCAAACAGCATGCATACACTGATTACGAATTAAATCTGACTTACTTGAATATGTCTGACAGAAAACATCACTTTACCTACCGCCCGACCGTTGAGGGGCCCATCAAATGGGAGAGTGGCGGCAAATACACGGATATCCGGTATGAAACAGGAATTCCAGATACAGAAACCGCAGGGATCGCAAAAGTGACGATCAATCGTCCTGAAGTGCGTAACGCGTTTCGTCCGCTGACGGTGGCCGAGATGCAGGATGCCTTTGCAAAGGCGCGTGATGATGCATCCATTGGGGTTATCATTTTGACGGGAGAAGGGCCGGATGCCTTTTGTTCCGGTGGAGATCAGCGCATTCGCGGGGATCACGGATACACGGAGGAAGGCTCGGGAACCCAGCGCTTAAATGTCCTTGATCTGCAGAGACAGATCCGAACCTGCCCCAAGCCCGTGATCGCCATGGTGGCGGGATGGGCGGTCGGCGGCGGACATGTACTGCATGTCATCTGTGATCTTACCATTGCTGCAGATAATGCCAAATTTATGCAGACCGGCCCGAAAGTGGGCTCGTTTGATGGCGGATATGGAGCAAGTTATCTCGCCCGGCATGTAGGTCAGAAAAAAGCCAGAGAGATCTGGTTCCTGTGCCGCCCCTACAATGCGGCGGAAGCCCTGGATATGGGACTCGTAAATACGGTCGTAAAGCTGGATGATCTGGAACGTACCACGGTTCAGTGGTGCAGAGAAATTCTGATGAATTCCAATATTGCCATCCGGATGCTGAAGGCTGGATTCAATGCGGATTGTGATGGACAGGCAGGATTGCAGGAATTGGCAGGGCATGCAACCATGTTGTTTTATATGACTGAGGAAGGACAGGAGGGGAAAAATGCATATCTGAGTAAACGCCCGCCAAACTTTGACAAGGACGGGTACAAGCCATGAGTGGAAACCGTGTTCATGCATGGGTTTTAGCGTCCCGCCCGAAAACGCTACCCGTTGCAATTGCCCCCATCCTGATAGGATCCGCAATGGCCTGGGATGATGGAGGCTTTCATTTTGGTGCTGCCTTGATTGCAGTGGCCTGTGCGCTTCTGATCACGATTGGAACGAACCTGTGCAACGACTATGCTGATTTTATCAGCGGTGCAGATACAGAGGATCGAAAAGGTCCTACACGCGTCACACAGGCCGGTTTAATTGCTCCCGGTCATGTTAAGGCGGCAACCATTCTGATATTCTCCCTTGCAACAGTCTTGGGAATGTATCTGGTTGATCGGGGAGGATGGGGCGTTCTTCTTATTGGTCTTGCGTCAATTGTGGCAGGCATTCTTTATACGGCCGGCCCCTGGCCGTACGGCTATAAAGGCCTCGGAGATGTATTTGTCCTGATTTTCTTTGGCCCGGTAGCCGTTGCAGGAACCTATTATGTTCAGACCCTTGAACTTACCTCAACGGTAATCATTGCCGGCCTTGCCCCCGGTTTATTATCTGTGGCAATCCTGACCGTCAATAATATCCGTGATATAGAGGAAGACCGGAACGTAAATAAAAAAACATTGGTGGTTCGATTTGGGCGTAAATTCGGCATCGGTCTATGGCTCGGCTGTGTCATAATTGCCGCCTTGCTGCCGCTGGAATTTGTTCGCGCTACAGGTGATCATGTATGGGCGGGGATGACCGTCTTAATTTTAATTCCGGCCATGAGCATACTGCATAAACTCGTTACCATTCACGATTCTGCTCTGCTGAACCCACTTCTCGGACAGACGGCGCTTTTGCTTCTTGTGCATAGTGTAATCTTTGCATTGGGTTGGGGGATATAATCTCATCCCATAGATCATTTGAAAATCCAGATGGATAAATTCGCAAATTTTTTATGGGAAATCAAATAAACAGAACGCTGGAGAGGCGATTTAGTAACTCGCTCCATTTTTTGCAGGCTGCCTCTCCTCCACCGGCACGAATTCTTGACCTGGGGACTCCAAATGAACTCGACAGACGGATGCAGGCTGCAGGATACGAAGTCACAAATACGGAAGGCGATCTGGAACAGATTACGACTCCTTTGGGGAAGGAGGCGGATCTTGTAACCGCATTTGAAATACTGGAGCATCTGGTTTCGCCTTCCAATATTTTGCGTTCAATCCAGGCCCCCAGACTGGTTGCGACCGTGACCCTCCGTTTGTGGTTTGCTTCCGCTTATTGCAACCCGTTGGATCCATGGGATCGGCATTTCCATGAATTTGAAGACTGGCAGTTTGACTGGCTCCTGGAGCATGCCGGCTGGAAAATCATCCGTACCGAAAAATGGACAAGTTATGGAGACTGTAACGGACTTCGCCCACTTCTTCGCCGATTTACACCTCGTTACTATGCGGTCGAAGCCATCCGGTGATCCATTCAGTTACCCCACAAATGATAAGGACGGTGATCAGAGTACACGCAGAACGGATAAGTTCAGATCAGATTTCTTGATCATACGTCTACCCGACAGCAGTTCCGGACGATTCAATGGGAGCGGGTCATTGAGTACATCGTGCTCAAATACATTATAGGTATCCAGACCGTGTGCTTCATCGGGAATGGTTTTCGCTAATTCAACTAGTCCCAGCATTCCGACACCGGATTCATAGGACGAACTGACGATACATCGAATACGATCAGACTGCGCCTGGCGAATTGTTTCAACGGTTCCGGTGATCCCTCCTGAAAGGGTGGGTTTCAGGACATAAACCTCTGCAAGTTGCCGGTATTGTTCTGCTCCAGGTTCCCGGAGGGTTTCATCCAGGGCCAGGGGAATATGACTGGATCGGGCAAACGCTGCAAGGTCAGCCGGATCCTTCAGCGGTTCTTCAATATAGCCGATGGACAGGTTACGTGTACTCTCAAGGAATATCTTGGCAACTTTGAGTGTCCATGTCCGGTTTGTGTCAATACGGATCTCCAGATCGGGATGTTCTCGACAAACCGAATGTACAAATGCAAGGTCATCGTCCAGTGCCTGCCTTCCAACCTTAATCTTTACAGCTTGGTATCCCTGTAGCGCAATCACGGGCAGGGTATTTTTGTAACTTTGCTTGTTCAATAATCTGCAACAGGTGACCGGTGACAGTTCAGTTGCTGCCTGATTTCTTATTGCTGCCTTCAGGTTAAATTGAGCAAGTTCGAATCCAAACTGAACGGAGGGGAAGAGATTGTAGATATCAAAATCAGTGGACGCTACCAGGATATCTGGAAGCGATTTTGCGAGGATGATTGCCTGAGACTGCACTTCCATAATTGATTCCCGGCTGAATCCTGGCAGTGGTGCAATATCTCCCCAGCCTTCATCTGTTCCACTCTGAAGGCAAACCAGTATCCCATCCCGATGCGAATAGAACTGACTGGCCAGTTCAAGGGAACGAGTCAGCGGCAATTGATACCGATAGAGCCTGACCGAATCAATGATTCTCATTTTGAAAAATTCCTGGCTTAGGATACATCCATATCTGACTTCGGTTTCCCTCGATCAACGATTACTTTATCCGGCGGGGATAGCCGGTGAAACTTGGTAAATACTGCATGGGTAGACTGGAGTGCATATAATGGCAGTACAGTTTAATCTGGCCGCAAACGGAACATCGGACATTTCTGCTTGTATAGACTCGTATTGGGGTGTTGCGATTGTGTAACTTTGATATCTCCAATCATGGTAACGGAGTCAAATTTGGATCTGGAATGAAACCACCAATAGTAAGAGTATCTAACCAACTGTATGATGGATGCCCAAGTAGTCATCACGCAGTCTTCGGTGTGGCAGTACATCCAGGGGTAAATGGTCACAGCGTGAACGATACAATGGTGGAAGATTTGCTCTGGCACCAAATGCGGGAAGATAAGACAAGAACATACCAGTAAACGAATGAAACGCATCATTCACTACCATATTGACATTGTTAACTATAAAACGGGAGCTCGTGCTTGGCTTGTACGTTTGGATGATGCCAGAGATGATGCAGAGGTAGTAGCTGATGTGAGTAGCGTTATACGGGAAATCCATGCAGGTGACCACGATGAGGAGTTAAGGCGGACTTCGGTGGTTGAAGAGGGACAAAATCTGACCGAATTAGATATCAGGGTAAATGCACTGGATAATTGGGATACGTTGATTGCGTCGGTTCCAATCAATGACAACGGAATAAGCCCTAGATACAGGTATGAAACTGCAAGCGTTAAGGTGACTGACGAATGATCTTGGAACAACGGAGATTTTGACGGAATCGACTATGTCAGAACATCAAGCGCATCGGACAAGAGAGCGAGTAGGTAAAATCTCAATATCTGCATTAAATGAGCGGAATCCTATCATACGCTTTTTTGATTCAATGAGAAATACGCTGCACTGTATGCGAATAGAATGGCAAACGCTGGTAGTGATTTGCCACAAAGCTGACTTATGGATGATACTTTCGGGCTGCGGTGACCGATGCACTTTTATACAAGCACACCGGCCGATCAGTGTGAGATGTATCGCAGTCCTTGGTGCTTCATTATCTTCAAACTACTCAAGGCCATGAAAACTATCTCTCCAGTTCGTATCGCTAAAATAGAAGATACCGGCAGGAAGATTATTCTTGATGATAACTCCGAGTGGGAGGTTTATTTGGATGATATTCCGACATTAAACAAATGGTTTCCCCCTAACTGGGTTATTGTATGGCGGCGAGATCAGCTTGACCCTTGGAAGTGGGGAACCCAAGCTCTCTATCCTTATGTAACGATCATAGAATATCTTGATTCAGGAAGAAAGGTGGGAGTGAAGCAGATAAAATGAAAACATCTCTGCCAAATACAGAGTAAATGATCGAAGAAGTAAATCTCGGTACTACGGGTTCTTTATATGACAAAGTAAGTAACTCTCAAAAAGCCTCCAATTCTAACAATGAATTCATTTACCGAGGACATTCAAATTCCAATTGGATCTTCTGTCAACTAAAATGATGCCTCTTCCCAATTCTATCTAGAAAAATTGTATTCTAGGTATGGTTGTGGTGCTACTTATTGATCGGCAGTGAACTTTATCCCCCGATGCTCGTATAGTTGGTTCAGTGGTGCTACATCATGCCGTGTGCAGGCTACTTCTATATGCTATAGAAACAACCAAATTAATGATCATGACGATTAGCTATTACATAGACATTGTTAGTTACGAAACGGGAGCTCGTGTCTCGTCTGTCTCTTTGGGGAGAGCCAGAAATGACGCTGAAGTTATCGCTGAAGTAGACCGGGTTATACGGAAGATCCATGAAGGCTGCTATGATGAATGGCTAAAAACGAGTTCGGTGGTTCAAGAGGGACAGGATATCACTAAATTAGATGTTCGGGTGAATGCACTGGACAATTGGGGTACACTTCTTGCGTCAATTCCAATCACTGACAACGGAGTTAGTCCACGATATAGACATGATATCACAGTTAATCAGAGTAGCTGATGGAGACTGAGCAACGATGCTCAAATAGCTATTATACGGTCATGTGTGCAGCAATAATATCTTTCAGAATAATGATTTTAAACAGATGTTTAATTATAGTTAATTTTCTCTCAAAAAAGTGAAATTTCTGTTTTTGAACATCTAAATAGATTAGAACCCTGGCATTTTTGATCTTGGAATCCTTAAAACACACATTGCCATGATGTCTAGTACTCCAGTTCGTATAACTAAAATAGAAAATTTTGGAAGAAAGATTACACTTAGTGACAATTCCGAGTGGGAAGTCTTTTTTCTTGACACAGTCAAATCATCAAGATGGATACCCCATAATATGGTCGTCATGCGAAAAAAGGAGTATACGGATATATGGAGCGAATTGGCCAGTGCTCCATATCCATATACAACTATTTTAGAATATGTTGATTCCGGGAGAACTGTAAGCGCAAAGCGGATAAACTGAGAGCATATATTTATTTCTATTTAGGAGTTAATGATCACAGAAAAAAGTTTCATGAATGCAGATTCTTTATGGGACAAATTGAGTTTATATCATAAAGAAATCGGTATTAACAATGAAGTCATTTACAGAGGTCATTCAAATTCTGACTGGAAACTTTTGCCAACAATTTTGCGGCCAGAGTTAATTGTTCGGATAGAGCAATTAATGGGGTATCCCATTAATTATGAGCGTCTTGTTTCAGTGGAGTTTATAATGCTCCGTCAATTCATCTATAACTGTGATCAAGCAGGTATCACGATTCCCAATAACTCTGTTAGATTTCGAGAGGAAAATTTAACAGACAAAAGTTTTGCGGAATACCTTCAACATCCTGACAGATGGCCCGGTAATGAGTTGCTGGAATCCATGGCTATGGCAAGATTGCATGGCCTCCCTACAAGAGTTCTTGACTGGACTACAAACCCCTATGTGGCAGTATATTTTGCTGCAAGTCAAGCATTAAGAACACGATCATCATGGACAAGTGAACAGAAACTTGCTATATTTGTTTTAGCCAATAAATCAAAATTCCCCTCTTATCATAGTCAAATAAGAATGCTCCGTGTACATGGTTCCATTTCTCAAAACGTAGTTGCACAGCATGGCCTCTTTACAGTTCATCCAATGTTTGACAAAGATGGGGAGACTGCTATCACCAAGGGATTGGAAGAATATTTACCTGCTACCCCGTCAATTTTGAAATTGACGGTGCCAGTGAGCGAATGCGTGACCTTATTTGAACTGTGTAATCAGTTCGGTTTTAACTCAGCCCGGCTTTTTCCCAGTGCTGATGGAGCCAGTAGGTCTGTTATTGAGAGCCAATTGTATGCTCTTGCAAATCAAAGAGTTAAATATGGTTTATAGAAATTTCTATAAACGTGAATTCCCATACTGTGTGAGGTTAAGGTTATCTGCCTGATGCTAATACCCTAGTTTGCATTTGATTAAATCCTTTGAACTAAGGCTCATTGAGATAAAGTATTGGATCTCGTTTCACCCAAAATTTCTCACAAATTGGGATAATCTCTCATTTCATGCAAACTTCCTCCCCTACAATTAATCAGTTAACACATGTCCAACCATTCTCCGTTCGGCGTGGGGATTTGTCTCAGAACCAATTGGCAGAGCGTTGGGATCATTCTGGAGTGCATCCGGAAAGAAATGCCCGCGTGCATATTAAGCTGGCAATGGCCGGGGGCTCTGGTGGATGAGGCGTTGAGAAGACTGGGGATTGAGCGTGTTATCACGACAAGAAAAGATCTCAAGACTTGGCAGATCCACCCAGACTCCTGTGACCGCAGTCGCATAGATTACGAGAAGATCCTTCAAGGATCGGATAAAATTGCGACCATCCTGCATACATCAGGCACATCGAATGAGCCCAAAGCCGTGGTACATACGCTCGACAATCATCTTGCGAGTGCCAGAAATGCCTGCCTAAAATTGAATTTGAACCGCAAGGATCGGTGGCTGTTACGTCTTCCTCTGTGGCATGTATCCGGCATGAGTATCGTCTTCCGATGCCTGATGTCTAGTGCCAACATCGTGATTCCTGATCCGGAAATACCACTCATCAAGGCATTGCACACCCACAGGATCACCCATGTATCCATGGTTGCCGCCCAGCTTATGCAGGTTATGGATCAGCCGCCCCCAGCAAGTCTGCGTGCTGCCATCGTAGGAGGCGGCCAGACCCCTCCGCCTGTTCTGGAACAGGCGCTGAGAACCGGCTGGCCGGTTCGGACGACCTACGGCATGACCGAAACGAGTTCCATGGTGACGCTCAGTGATGAAAAATCCCCCCCTGACTCCGCAGGACCGGCGATTCAGGGGCATGAACTTAAGATTGCCGAAGATGGCACCATCCTTGTCCGAAGTTCGGCGGTCTGTCTGGGATACGTACGTGAGGGCAGTCTGCAAAGTGCGACCGATGACGAAGGCTGGCTGCATACTGGAGATCTGGGCCAATTCGGTCCAACCGGAGAACTCTATGTTCTAGGGCGAAAGGATAACATGTTTATTTCGGGTGGGGAGAATATCAGCCCTGAAGAAATTGAACAGACACTGCACCGCCTTCCTGAAGTGCAGGAAGCTATTGTGGTCCCGGTGCCCGATCCGAAATTTGGTCAGCGTCCAGTCGCCTTTATCCGTGGGGATGCCGACTTTGAACGCCTCCCGCGTGCGCTTGCGCAGTATCTCCCGAAGTTCAAGATCCCAGACGTTTACCCCTGGCCGACAGAGATCCCTTCAACGTCCATTAAGCGGAATCGCAAAGCATTCGCGAATCTGGCAGTTCGGCTCCAAAACGGGCAGCCTCCCATACCGGGCGGATCGTTATTTTGATGGTGACCTCAGGGTATTCCAGCTTCTTACATGTCATACAATCACGACTAAGCAGCAATCCAGCCTGTCCGACTCTGCGAAAGAACGGAAAGCGTCCCTGTGCCATTCCCCGCTATCTGCTCCGGCGGTTCACGGACTGCCTGTTGCTGTGTATCCTGTTAACGGCTACACAGGTTCATGCACAGGACCGGGAAGTGCGTAAGCAGAGAATTCTCTCAGAGCGTGTTCAGGAGCGGACGGCAAATTCCCAACAGATCAACATCATCCGTGCGCAGGTCGCTGCATCCGAAGCAGATTCGATGGCATTGGTGAGCCTTTATAATTTTTCCGGAGGCGTATCCTGGTTTGATCACTCGGGGTGGCTCCAGAAGCCGGTCTCACAGTGGTATGGGATCGTATTGAATGAGCAGGGCCATGTTCTCTCCATTGATCTGAGTGGCAATGGACTAATCGGGTTCATCCCACCCGGGATATGGACAATGGGTAAGATGGAAATCATGGATCTCTCGGAAAACCAATTGGATTTTCTGAGCACCGAATCCGTCGCCAACCTGACCTCACTGAAAGAATTGATTCTTTGGGGGAACCGGCTCTCCGGCCCAATTCCTCCCGAACTTGGGCAAATGCCTGCACTGGAAAAACTGTCCCTCTTCCAGAACCGGTTAAGCGGGCAGATCCCTCCGGAATTAGGGGCAATCAAGACACTGAAACAACTGTACCTTGATTTCAACGGGCTGGAGGGCAGGGTTCCTGCTGAATTAGGAGAGATTCCAGAGCTCACGGAATTGTTTCTGGATGCAAATAACTTGACCGGGAGACTCCCGGTGGAATTGACGCAGTTACGATCCCTCGTTTCACTTTTTGCCGGGTTTAATCATCTGGACGGCCCGGTTCCAGCAGAATTGGCAGCGATGCCAGCATTGGAGAATTTATCTCTGGAGGGGAATCAGCATACAGGCTATATCCCGGCGGAACTTGTCACGGCCGGAAATCTGACCAGATTACATTTTGCACATAATCAACTCACGGGCCCCATTCCTGAAGGATTTGGGCGATTGTTTTTGCTGACCACTCTGGATTTAGAGGGAAATCAGTTGACGGGAAGCCTGCCTGCAGATATAGGAGACAGCCGGAATATGCGATACCTGAATCTCTCCCATAATCAACTCAAAGGACCGGTCAACGCACTGCCCCGCACATTAGATGAACTCCATTTGCGCCAAAATCAACTGATCGGCGCGTTTTCCGCTGTCATTGGCCCCATCACATCGCTCCGCAAAATTGATCTTCGGGAAAATGCCTTTTCGGGAACCCTTGAAGGTGTATACAGCCATCAGATACTGGTTGAAATTCGGCTGAGTAATAACCAGTTTACCGGCGCATTTTCACCCCCGTGCAGGACGATGTCCTATCTGGAGCATCTGGATATTGCCCATAACAAACTCCACGAAATAGGGCAACTCACCGAATGGGAATTTTTGGATACAGTCCAAGTTTCGGGAAATCAGTTTGACTTTACAGATCTGCTGCCGAATGCCGGACTGATCCATCGCGGCTTATTTTCGTATGCCCCGCATGATTCTCTAATCACCCGGGTAACAGGAAATGGAATCGAAGTAATGTTCAGCGTAGCAGATTCGGCGGCTGGAAATACCTGCCAGTGGTATCGGAACGGAAACGCCCTGAATGGCGCAAATTCAGCCTTCGTGCGTATCAACATCCATGATGAACCCGTTGCGGAGTATTACTGTGAGATAACCAACGATATGCTGCCAAGTCTGACGCTCACCAGCACGGTCAAGACAACCGATGCCACTTCTACAGATATCGATCATTTGCCGGAGAAAATCGAAAAGATCACCGTTGGCCAGAATTACCCCAACCCTTTTCAAACAGAAACCGTCATCCCGATCATAATGCATAACCCTAGCCGGCTAAAAATTGCGATCTACGATGTGACGGGCCGGGAGACATTCACGCTCATTCAGCGTATCATGAGCGCGGGTGAGCATGTCATACCGGTTCCCGCCGCCGGACTCACTTCGGGAATTTATCGCTATGTGGTTGATGTCGGGGGAGACCAGATTGTGCATTCCATGGTGCTCATCCAATAGCCAAAATGACTTTCAGAAGAATCCATTAATCCATTCCAGACTAACTTGATCTCATGTTCTCAAGACGATCTTTTTTGAAATTATCCAGCGGGGGGCTGCTGGCATTGTCCCAATTTCATCGTGAATGGGAGGCGGACATTGCGATCATCGGGGGGGGCACCGGGGGATGTGCGGCAGCACTGGCCGCGCTGAAAATGAATCAAACCGTGATTCTCACCGAAGAGACCGACTGGATTGGCGGGCAGTTCACGCAGCAGGGAGTCCCGCCGGATGAGCATCAGTGGATTGAAGAACATGGTGCGAATGCAAGCTATCTCGCCTTTCGCAGCGAAATACGAAACTACTACCAAAGGCATTACCCTTTGCGCAATCCTGATGCAGAGCTTCTCAATCCAGGCACCTGCGGGGTTTCGAGACTCTGCCATGAACCCCGGGCCGCCCTTGCGATCCTGAACCACTGGTTTGCGCCTTATTTAAGCAGCGGACAACTCCGAATCATGCTCAATACCCGGCCTACTTCCGCCGAGGTCTCCGGCGACCGGATTCAGGCAGTTCATGTATCGCCCATGGCGGGGGTCATCCGGGCAGAGTATTTTATTGATGCAACAGAGGATGGGCTGCTGCTTGAACTCTCGCAGACGGAATACGTGACCGGGGCAGAACCGGATACGGGTGAACTGCATGCATCTCCGCGGCCCGGTCCCCAGAATATGCAGGCTCCGACATGGTGCTTTGCAATGGATTACCGGCCGGGGGAAGATCATACCATTGAGCGGCCCGCTTCCTACGGGTACTGGCGGGATTATATCCCTCCAATTGATCCTCCATGGCCGGGAAAACTCTTCAGTCTGACCTACAGCCATCCCATTACACTGGAGCCGAGGACGGCATCGTTTGATCCCCGTCCAGGAGCCGTCACCGAACATTTCAATCTATGGGTCTATCGCAGACTCATTGATCCGGCATTATTCCCGTCTGGCATCTACGCAGGGGGAATCTCCCTGGTGAACTGGCCTCAGAATGATTATATCGAAGGCAATCTCTTTGGTACACCGGACAGCGACCTGCACCGGCAGGCCGCACATGATCTCAGTCTGTCCTTCTTTTACTGGCTTCAGACGGAGGTTCCCCGGGAGGATGGGGGGCAGGGCTGGCCGGGACTCCGGTTGCGGGGAGATGTGATGGGAACAACGGATGGGCTTGCCAAAGCACCCTACCTGCGGGAATCCCGAAGGATTCAGGCCGAGTTCACCGTCGCCGAGGATCATGTGGGAGCAGAAGCCAGAGAGGGGAGCAGTCGGGCAGAGCCCTTTCATGACTCCATTGGAGTCGGGAGCTATCGGATAGATCTACATCCGTCCACCGGAGGAGATAACTATATTGATGTCGCCTCGCTGCCCTTCGAGATTCCACTGGGCGCATTAATTCCTGTCCGTATGGAAAACCTGCTGCCGGCAGCAAAAAATATCGGTGCGACGCATATAACCGGTGGATGCTACCGTCTCCATCCGGTTGAGTGGGGGATTGGGGAAGCCGCGGGTGCCCTTGCGGCGTGGTCGATTTCAAAATCCACCACGCCCAGAGCAGTGCGTACCCGTCATTTGAGTGAGTTCCAGGACTTACTGGCCGGTCAGGGGGTGCAGCTTCGATGGCCCGAATCCATCTACTAAAGGCATGGCGCGTCTGCGTACCCGCTATATACGATTGCCAAAACAGCAGCGACGGCTGGTCGCGGTGCTGTTGGGGGGCTTTGCAGTTCTCCTGGTGAACAGCCTGTTCCTGTATCTGGTAGAGGGATCCACGGCGCTGCTCTATATGAGCAATGTGCTCCTGCATATTGGTCTGGGAACGCTGTTTGTGCTTCCCTCCGCGGTATTCCTGATGCTGCACCTGTCCAAGATGCCCCTGCGCAGTAACTGGAAAGCCACTCTGGCAGGAACCGTTACCGGCACATCGCTCATCACACTTCTGTCCAGCGGATTCGGTCTGGTTTTTCTGGGCTCCACCTGGGCGGGCGGTGCACTCTTATACGTTCACGTGATTTCTGTCATCTCGTCTATCGTTGGATTTTTAATCCATATTTCCCTGAAAGAAGGGATCCGGTACCGGTTCCTTGAATGGGGACAGGCATTTCGTTCCGGGGGGATCCATCTATGGCGTCATCCACTGTCGATGACCCTGGCCGTTGGACTGGCGGTGACGTTTCTGGTGGGGCTGGTGCCCTGGTTGCAGGGCAGTGGTTCCATCTATGTGGAAGAAACCGGCGGGAACCCCTTGGCCGCATCCCAGGCAATCCTGGCCCATGAGGAATACTTGAGTGATGAGGATTTAGGGCGGTCGGAGTCCTGTGGACAGGCGGGATGCCATCCAGATGTGGTGGCGCAATGGGAGGCATCCGTGCACCGGTTCTCATCCTTCAATAACCCCTACTATCTAAAGAGTATTGAAGCACTAATTGAGCGGGGCGGCAATGATCCTGCCCGCTGGTGTGCGTCATGCCATGATCCACTGGTTCTCTTTACGGGGCGGTTAACGGATGAGCAGATTCTGGATTTTGAGCATCCGACCTCGCAGGCGGGGATTACCTGTTTTTCCTGTCATGCAATTGAGGCACTGAGAGATGTCAGGGGGAATGGCCGATATGTGATCTCTTCGCCGGATGAGTATCCGTTTGCCCGGGCTGAGGATGATACCCGCCAGTGGATTCATAATACACTGGTCCGTGCAAATCCGGGCCCGCACCGGGAGGCGATGCTGAAGCCGGTCCATCAGACCATGGAATTTTGCGGCACCTGCCATAAGGTCGGCCTGCCCCCTGAAGTCAATAATTACCGATGGAAACGCGGGCAGAATGAATATGATGCCTGGCAAAGCAGTGGCACAAGCGGGAACACCGTCCGTTCCTTTTACCTGCCGGAAGCGCCGCTTTCCTGCATTGACTGCCATATGCCGAGAGTACGTTCAGATGATCAGGGGGGCCTGGACGGATTCATTCGCAGTCATACGTTTGCGGCAGCAAATACGGCGATCCCTTCCATTAAGGGATATCCCGATCAGGTTGAAGAGGTGCAGGAAGTGCTCCGGTCATCTGCATCGGTGGACATTTTTTCGGTGACGGTAGATGGCCGGGGCTATGGCCCGGATGAAGTGATGCCGCCCCTGCGGGCAGGTACAGAGGTGGAGGTGAGTGTCGTGGTACGCAATCGGCGTGTCGGGCATTTGCTTCCCGGAGGGACGAACGACTCCAATGAGATGTGGCTGGAGTTTGCCGCAAAGGATTCATCCGGGCGCAGGATCCTCATCTCCGGTGACCTGGATGCAGAAGGGCAGGTCGATTCCACCGCCCATTTCTGGGGAGCCGTACAGGTGGATCGTGCAAGTCAGCCCATTAACCGGCGGAATGCTCAGGACTGGATTGCGACCGTCTATGCCCGTATGATTGGGCCGGGCACCGCACATACAGTACACTATGGGTTCCGCGTACCGCCTGGCACCATAGTCCATACGCTGTCAGCCCGGTTGTATCACCGCAAGTTCAAGTGGTACTTCCATAACTGGACATTCCGGGGTCGCGTGGCCCCTGGACAACCGGATTCTCTTGCACGCAAAGAGGTAGACCTGCGAAAGTGGGAGCTAGGCCCCGGTGAAGCCCCCGAAATCCCGATTACGCTCATTGCCTCCGCCAGGCGGTCAGAAAGCGTGCAGCCCGATACAACCTACGCCGCCTGGGAACGCTGGAATGATTACGGGATCGGACTATTTCTTGAAGGCGATACGCGCGGGGCACTTGAGGCATTTGGAGAGGTTTCCGTAATTGCTCCTGAAAGCCCGGAAGGGCCCGTCAATCTGGCACGGGTATATCTTGCGGAGGGCAGCCTGGAAGCGGCAGAAGCCCAGCTTCGAGAAGCCGAAATGCGTGCGCCCGGCTACCTCAAGACCGCGTATTTCCGGGGAGAGGTGCTGCGGGGGTATGGGGAATATGATGCGGCCATCGCAGAATGGCTGAAGGTTTATGAGACCTATCCAGACGACCGTGTACTGCTGCTTGCCATCGCCCGCATGCACTACCTGATGGAACGGTATGAAGAGGCACTCACATGGGTTGATCAGGTACTGAATATTGATCCGGAGGATTTGGGCGGCTTGTACAACCGGATGCTCACGCTCGGCGCACTGCAGCGGACCGACGAACTGCAGGAAGCACAGAGATTGTATGAATTCCATAAAGAGGACGAGACTGCACTTGCGGTCACCGGTCCCTACAAACAGCGTCACCCGTCAGACAACATGAAAGCACAGCCCATTCACCGGCACCGCTTGCGGCTCGCCGGCTATCAGCCCTGATTCGGGGCGGAAAATTCATCGTACTGCTCCCGCCGAATATCAATCCCGCATTGGCTGAGTTTGGATTCCAGTTTCTCGTACCCTCGATCTAAATGATAGATCCGGCCGACATGTGTGGTCCCGCTGGCCACCAATCCTGCAAGGACTAGCGATACACTTGCACGCAGATCTGTACTCATCACGCGTGCACCGGTCAACCGGACACCTCCGCTGACGGTGACCTGATTCCCGTTTACGGAGGCCTGCAGTCCCATGCGGGCCAGTTCAGGAATATGATTGAACCGATCTCCATACACCTGATCGGTGACGGTGGCTTTGCCGTGTGCACAGGCCAGAAGCACCGTCCACTGTGCCTGCAGGTCTGTCGGGAATCCGGGATAGATTGCCGTGGTAATGGATACAGGGTTTACGGCTTCCGGCGGCGTTACGATCACCGAACCATTTTCAACGACATATTCAGCCCCGGTTTTTTGGAATGCCTCCAGAAAATCATCTCCCAGATGGTCCGGGCGAGTGTGGGTCAGATGTACAGGTTCGCCGGGTGTACCGGCAGTTGCGGCAGCAATCATAAAGGTCCCCAGTTCAATACGATCCGGGCAGTTACTGTAGTCAACGGCCTGCAATTCTCGAACTCCCTCCACCTCAATCGTCCGTGTTCCGATGCCGTCCAGTTTTGCCCCCATAGCCTGAAGCATTTCACAAAAGACGATCACATCCGGCTCAATGGCGGCATTCTCAATGCGACTGCCGCCGCTCCCCACGCTGGCCGCCAGAAGCAGGTTGACGGTTGCACCGACGCTGGAGGGATCAAACCGATAGGATCCGCCCGGCAGGCCCCCGTGCGGGAGTCTGGCGACCACATACCCTTCATCCAGATCAATGGTGGCCCCCAGCGCCTTCAATCCTTCTAGATGCAGATTCACCGGGCGGGGCCCCCAGGCACATCCCCCCGGCAGGGAGACGCGTGCCTGTCCACAGCGACCAAGGAGCGCCCCCAGCATGTAGAAAGATGCCCGCATTTTCTTGACCAGTTCATACGGTGCCTCGGGGAAGCCGATCCGGCTTGCGTCAATCTGGAGGCCACGGCCTTTACGTTCCACTGAAGCACCCGTAATTCGGAGCACATGAGAAAAGGTGGTAATGTCACGCAGATGCGGGATATGGTCCAGATATGTGACTCCGTGAGGCAGAATTGCAGCAGCCATGAGCGGCAATGCAGCATTCTTGGACGCGCTGACAGGGAGCGTACCGCAAAGCGGCGGTCCCCCGTGAATGACAAGTTTTTCCATGATCAGTCAGAGTTTTTCGTACGGCAATATCCTGGGTGGAGATACGCCTCCTTGAGTTAAATTAGGGGCTTATATACCTGAGTGCCCATACCTGGGGAACTTTTTCCAGTCAGGTGGATAGAACGGATACAATCAGGAAGGAGAGTCCCTCCCTGACTGCCTGCACAATATCATCCGCTTGATGCCATGCCTGTTAAGGATTGTAAGACAAAGCCCCCCGTTGGTTCAGGGACACGCCAATACGTGACGGTAAAATTTCGGTTACGGGGAGACCAGAAAGTCTATCCGTTCCTGAACGCATTGGCGGGAGCCAACCGGTATCTCTGGAATGCGGCGCTGGCAAAAGCCAAAGAGGATTACGAAGAAACCGGACAATCCCGGACCTCGCAGTTTGATTTCTACACTTGGTATAAAGTACACAAGGATACGGTCGCACCATGGCTAAGAGAATATCCTGTAACCGCAACTCGAACTGGACTGAAGGATCTGGCGGATGCCTACAAGCAGTTCTTCAAGAAAAAGCGGGGGCTGCCCCGGTTCAAGAAAAGATGTAAGGCAGGCAAAAGCTTCGCCGTAGACGTATCTGGAGGACGCAGATTTTCAAAGAACGGGTATTTTCGGTTAAAGCCGGGCATGTATGTGAAGATGCTGCGATTTTATCGAGTGAACCGCTATACAAACCCAGTGCCCAAGACGGCCCGCATCTTTGAAGAAAATGGGAACTGGTATATGACGGTCGTCTATGAAGTGGACGCTATCGTACAAGACGCGG